>DNVR01000016.1 GCA_003507445.1 Candidatus Moraniibacteriota bacterium | reverse complement strand
TTAAGAGTTACTTAATTGTTGATAATAATTTTGGACAACTCTACTTATTGAAAAAAGACCCGCCAGCAACGCTTTGCGTAGCAATGCGGGCTGGCCAATGGCAATTTTTTGAGACCAGAATTCTGGTGACTCTTGCGACTGGGTTACACCTCTTCCCATCCCGAACAGAGCAGTTAAGACAGTCCGCGCCGATGGTACCTCCATGAGGGAGAGTAGGTCGTCGCCAGAATCCTGTTCTCAAAAAACTTTAACAAATACAAGCTGCACAAGCTTGTTTTTTTGTTGTGTAAAAAGAACTTAAGCGAGGTTTTTACTGGCGTGCTTGACCTGTCGCTCACGAGCGACTGGTTTCAACCCGTCAGTCGTGACTGACGGGTTGTTTTTTTGTGTCAAAAAAGTTAAGATAGAGTTGTTGATTAAAATTTTTTTAAAATAAATTGTTTATGCAAAATCCAACAATAGTTAAAAGAGCAATTATTATATCTTTATTTGTCCTTCTTTTCAGTCTAACGGGATATATTATATATTTTATCACTGCTCCTGCACCGACCTGCTTTGATAAAAAACAAAATCAAGCAGAAAAAGGAATTGATTGTGGTGGAACTTGCCAGCCTTGCAAGGAGGACATTCAAACTCAGGATATTGTTATTAAAGAAGTGGCTGTAGCGTTGGGCGGAAACAACACCTATGACGTTGTCGCTAAAATAGCAAACCCAAACAACACCCTTGGCGCCAGTGTTTTGCAATATACTTTTTTGTTGAAAGATGCCGCTGAAAATGTCATTGCAACCAAAGAAGGAATAACTTTTATTCTCCCAGCCGATTCAAAATATGTGCCTGAACTTGGACTTCAAACTGAAAATGGAGCAGTGCCGACGAAAGTGGAACTTGTTATTGGAGAAATAAAATGGGAAAAATTGAATGACACAGGAAAGCCGCAAATAGGAGTATATAATAAAAATTTTAGTGAAAGTGCGACTGGAAATGGTGGCGAAGCAAGAGGTGTTATAAGAAATGAAAATAGTTACAACTTAAATAAAATATTTGTCACAATAATACTTCGCAGTGAAAATGGCGATATTGTTGGCATAAACAAGACAGAAAAAAATACTGTTCGCGCCAAAGAAGAAAGAGATTTTGTGCTCACTTGGCCATATGCCTTGACTGCTTCAGTTCAAAATATAGAAGTCGACACTGAGTCGAATGTTTTTGATCCCCAAAATTTTTCTTTCCCAGTACGATGATTAGTAAAATCTTAAAAATTGACTGGGTTTTATTGCTGAGCACGATGCTGCTGCTGGGCGTTGGTTTGGCTGTGCTTTATAGTATTTCAATGGCAAAACCAAGCGACGAAAGTCTGAGCATTTTTTGGCGTCAAATGATTTTTGCAGGAATTGGAATGGTAGGAATGATTTTTTTTGCTGCCACAAATTATCAAAATTTCAAATTGCAAAGCACTCCAATATATTTTTTAACGCTACTGGTTTTGATTGGTGTGCTTATTTTTGGAAAAAATGTTCGTGGAACTGCCGGCTGGATTGGCATCGGTACTTTTCATATTCAACCAGTGGAAATCGCAAAGCTCTCACTCATCATTTTTTTAGCCAGTTTTATTTCTCAAAAAAAAATGGAACTGGGCGAGACAGGAAGGTTGATTGCGTCATTGATTCTCTCTGGGATTATGATTTTTTTTGTCATCAAACAACCTGACTTTGGAAGCGCGATGGTGTTGGTGGGAATTTGGATTGGGATGACACTTGTTTCCGGCATTAGCACTAAAAAGATTATTGCTATCATAATTTCAATCATATTGATTTCAATCACGGGCTGGTTTTTTATGCAGCCATATCAAAAAGATCGAATCTTGAGTTTGGTTAATCCCAGTGCGGTTGATCTTCGTGGTGCTGGATATAACGTGAATCAATCGATGATTGCAGTTGGCTCCGGAGGTTTGACAGGCAAGGGAATTGGACACGGCAGTCAGTCACAACTCAACTTTTTGCCGGAAAAGCATACTGATTTTATTTTTGCGTCCATTGCTGAAGAGTTGGGACTGCTCGGAGCACTTTTTGTGGTTGGACTTTTTGGTGTTATGTTTTACCGTATGCGCCTGATCGCTATGAGTGCCCCCGACAACTTCGGTTTTCTTATTACGGTTGGAATTATGCTGATGTTTTTCGTTCAAGTCTTTGAAAACATTGGAATGAACATCGGCATTATGCCTGTTACCGGAATTCCACTGCCACTTTTAAGTTACGGCGGAAGCTCCCTTATTGTCGTTATGGCCAGCATTGGAATCTTAAGCAGCATCAATTCCCGCAGGGAAACGACTATAAGTCAAGATGGGGGATATTGATTATTTTATTTTTATCCCTTTTTCCAATCAACTTTATTACCCCCCCCTTTATCCCTTTTGTTTAATTTTTTACCTTCAACCCCTAATCCCATTTCCCCCTTTTTATTTTTATTTCCCCTTTAACCCATTTTTATCCCATTTTTTCTTTTTTCCTTTTCATCTCGTTTACCCCTTTCAATAAATTTTTAGCCTTACTTTTCCTTTCCGCAAGGAAAAGTAACAAAAGGAACTCGCGCCGGATGAAGATACTGTGGCAAGCGCGGCGTTCTTCGCTAAAATTTCTAACCGCCTCCGTCATTTTTGAAAATGACTCCGCGAAGAAATTTCTTAACGCTCATCACTTGCGCTTTGCCTACGTACTTCATATGGCGCAGGCAGAGTTTAAAATGCAGATTAAAAAGCACTAAAATGCTTAATATAAAGCAAAAAATCAGCCAGCATTTGACTTCTTCTTGATTTAGGAGTATAATAACACATTAGCGTGAATCGTCTATAAATCTACCTTAACAATTTTATTGTAAAAAAATTCCACTGAACTGTGGAAGCTCAAGAATTTTCTTGAGTACACTCTTGAACTGGAGGATTAAAATGGGAAAAGCAAAGAAAGTAGTTCTTACTTTAACAACATGCGGTTATCTTGAAAATCTCAGACTTGCCATTGAGGTCTTAACTGGAAAACGAACCAATTACGTTCGATTTGATCTCAACTGTGGTCGTGGGCAAGTGCGTGTGGGCGATGATCTTGTTGATGTAACTTGCATAGCTCTCAATTTGCTTGAGATTAAATTCAGAATCGGTTTAAAATTAAGACCAGGAATGAATCCTGCAGATTGGTTTGATGCTAATTTCGTTGATGGGGTTGCAAGAGTTACTAATGGAACACATTACTGCACAGTGCTATTCGTAGGGTCATCAATGGTTGATCGTTGGGAAGAATATAACTGTCTCTAAAAAGATAAATAGTCCAAACTAAACCTGCAAGCCACCCGTGTTGGATTTCCAACTGGGTGGCTTTTTATTTCGCCTTTTTGCCCTACAACATAATTCCTAACTCCTAATTTCTGCTAAAATGTTGACAGAATGGCTCTTTCTTGCTATTCTATCTGAAGTTAGTAATAGATAAAATAACGGACAAATAACGTGAAACGAGGAGAGTAGGAAGCTATGCAGCGCCATTTACTGCAAGGTACCCCGATGATCCTGTTACATATTAAATGTTCAAATGACAAAATGACAAATGCAATCGCCCTTAAAGCAACAATCCGAACAGAAATAGGAAAGAAAGCTGACAAGCTTAGAAAACAAGATTTGATTCCTGCAGTAATGTATGGAAACAAAATCGCAGCTGAAAACATTTCAGTAAATTACAACGAATTTAAAAAAGTATATTCAAAAGCTGGAGAAAGTGCTTTGGTGCAGCTTGAAGTTGAGGGAAAGAAACTTAATGTTTTGATTCATGACATTCAATTGGCTCCAATGAGTGGGAAAGTGACTCATATTGATTTTTTTCAAGTAAATATGAAAGAAGAAGTGGAAACAGAAATTCCGTTGGAATTTGTTGGTGAAGCTCCTGCGGTAAAAGCTCTTGGTGGTGTTTTGATCAAGAATATGGATGAAATTTCTGTTAAATGTCTTCCATCTGATCTTCCAGAAAAATATGAAATCGACATTTCAGTGCTTGCAACTTTCGATGATGTGATCGCAGTTAAAGACTTGAAAATTTCTGATAAGGTTGAAATTTTGCTTGACGGCGAAACAGTAATCGCCTTGGTTTCTGCTCCTCGCTCAGAAGAATCACTTTCTGAACTTGATACCAAAGTCGAAGAAGATGTTTCCAAAGTTGCCGGAGTGGTAAAAGAAGAAGTAGCAACTGAAGAGAAAAAGAAATAAGCTAAACCAGTCACTCGTGACTGACAGGTTAAACCCGCCAGTCGTGAGCGACGGGTTAAACCAGTCAGTCGTGACTGACAGGTTAATCTTCATATAACATAGCGCTTAAAAAACCAATCCTGCGGGGTTGGTTTTTTTGTTAGCACACACTTTCTTTTTGTGATAAAATAATAATATTGTTAATGACTAAACGCAAAAAGAAAAATATGATAAAAAATAAATTCTTGGTGTTCTTTTTCGTGCCGATTGTTTTTTTCGCGCTTGCTGTTAATGCTCAGATTGCAGATGAAGAATATGATGAAGCGAATCCTCAATTGGAAACGCAAATAGTAACCCCGGAAGGCATCTTGGAGGATGTTTCGTTGGATGAAGAGTCTGATGTTCAAAATGAAAACATTGAACCTAATGTTGTGGAAGGTGTCGACGGCGAAAATATTACTCAAAAAGAAACAGAAACTCAAAAGATAAACATAAAATCTCAATATGACAAAGATGTTTTTGCTGCAGTAAATCTTTCATTGAAAAATCTTTCCGAGCAATCCAGAAAAGAATTGAAAGAGGAAGTTCGTTTCTTGGATGAATTGGAAATAGTTTTAAAAAATTCAGACAACGTGCAGGCAAATATAGACAGTGCGTTTGCCGATGTTGAAAAAAGGGGAGCGGTGGCAACTTTTTTCTTTGGTCAGAAATATTCAGCACTTAAAAAAATCAAATTGAAAAGTGTTGATGTTGAAAACATTTCCAAGCAAGCTTTTGATTTGTCGAAAATGATGAAAAGTGATCAGCTTTCGGATATGCTTAAGGTTTTCAGTTTTCAACTTTCAGCCAAGAGTGTTGAAAATGAGGAAAAAGTGAAACAATTTGAAAGCAAAAAATCCTTGCTTGGATGGTTGCTGAAAGCATTTGTTTGAGAAAAGATAATTTTTGTGATATAATAGACATAAGTTTAATGGAAAAATAAATGCATAAAATACAAAAAATCTTCACATTTGTTGCAGTTTTTGTTTTTGGAATTTCTTTGTTTTCAGGGCAAGCTTTTGCGGGCAATCTTAATTGTGGAACAGCGAATGGTTCATATTTTCTTGCTGCGCCAACGGAAAATCTTTGTTCTGTTGGTACTGCTTCAGTAGTAAACACTCCCGCACCTTGGACTTGGACTTGTACGGATGCTTTATGCACAGATGAATGTATTTCTGATTGTATTGCTTATCAAGATGATGGAGCTCCACCAATAATAACTTCCACGAATTTTACCACATTCGATGCGACTTATCATAATAACCCAGCAGTAATTGCAGCACCTGTTCCACCAGCGGTAACTGTGGACGTTTTTCTTAATGCTTTTACTGACGAATTGAGCACCTGTATCGGCCTTGTAACTGTTGGAGAAAATTCGCCTGCAGAATATAGTTTTAATATTAGTGCCCCATCTGTTCCTACATTAGATCATGTTTTGGATTTTCTTGACTGGGGAGATCTCATTGGTGATGGTGTTACGGTTGTTGATATTATATGCACCGATGAGGGTGGTAATGTGAGTGCGCCAACCACTGTTACATTTTCAGTTCTTGCGACTGAGACTGTTGCGACTCCTGTGGCTGACCCTGTTGGTGGAACTTTCCCAAATGCTCAAGTTATTTATCTTTCTTCAACAACCGCTGATGCAACGATATATTATACAATTAATGGTTCAGCTCCAACAACTGGATCGCTTGTCTATGATGCCGGTGGAGTTGATGTATATGATACTACAACAATTAAGGCTATCGCAGTTAAGGCTGGTATGATAGATAGTGCTGTTATGACTGAAATTTATACAATTGGTGTTGTCCCTGTGGATGGTGTTTGTGGTTCTGCTGACGGCGTTGCAGTTTCAACTGCTCCAGCTACAAATCTTTGCAGTGCTGGAACTGCGACAACTCCCGCGGGAACTGGCCCTTGGACTTGGAGTTGCACAGGCACAGATGGCGGAACCGATGACTCTTGCAGTGCTCCTTTGTTAGAACTCGACCAAGTTGTTGCTCCAACATCTTCTCCTGCCGCAGGCACATATACATCAGTGCAAAGTGTAACTCTTTCTTCAGCAACTTCTGGCACAACAATATATTACACAATAGACGGTTCAACCCCAACAACTTCATCAACGCTGTATTCAAGTGCCATCAGCATAGGATCAACCACAACTCTAAAAGCAATTGCAGTAAAATCCGGAATGACCAATAGCACCGTGATGAGTTCAGCGTACACAATATCACTTCCAACCGCTACTGTCGGCAATGTTAGCGCTGGAATAGACAAAACAGTTTCATCAGTAACAGCACTTTCCGGTTCAGCCACAGGCACAGGAATCACATATGCTTGGACAAAGCAATCTGGTCCAGGATCTTTGGTTTTCGGATCAGCCAGTAGCGCAACAACAACGGTAAGCGCCAATACTGACGGAATGTATATTGTAAGACTCACAGCAACAGACAGTTCGGGTGCCAGCGCATATGACGATATGTATTTAACTTGGGACACTAGTTTTCCGTATGCTGAATTTGTTCCTTTTGAAACAACCGACACCACTCCTCAAATCATTGGAACATACACAGGTTCTCCAGTGGGAATAACTTTGTACATCGGAAGTTATTCTTTTCCTGCAGCCATCAATGAAAATGGAACTTGGAGAGTTGTTGACAACACAATAACCCCGGCACTTTCAAAAAACACATATAGCGTCAGAATCAGAGCTTTTGATCTAGCTGGAAATACTTCAGATAATTATGCAAACTTAAAGATAACAGATTCAGACTCTAGTAGCTCAAGCAGTTCGGATGACAATGATTCTGATGAAGAAAAAAAGAATTCAAAACAAATAAGGAATTCCAAAAAGACAGTTAAAAGTGGAGACTACATCGTTCAAAGTGGAAAAAACTTCCCAAAGAAAAGCAAGGTATTAGTATATTTCCAACGCAATAATGAATCATATTATCCTCCCAAAGTTGTCTACACCGATTCAAAAGGTAAGTTTTCCATAAAATACAAAGTGAACAAACCAAAAGGTGTGTATAACTGGTTCGTTCAAGACTACAAATCCGGCAAAAAAGTCTGGTCAAAATACAGAGTACGATAGGGGATGAGCTGGTTTTGATATATTAAAAAACAAGGGAAAACCCTTGTTTTTTTGTTGTTAAAATTTCGAATTTTGAATTCTGAATTTCGAATCAATTTAGAATGTTTGAATTTTTAATGTTTCAAAATTAAGTCATTAGAAAATTAAAATTTCATTCAAAATTCAAAATTAGAAATTCAAAATTCAAGCCTATTGATTACAGGCTAAGACGTGGTACAATAAGATATATGAGAAAGTATTCAAAAAACTATATTTTAATCGTGGCTTGGGCGGTAATCGTTCCTGTTTTTGTGTGGCAACAAGTTGTTTTTTTTGGTGGCGCTGTTAATGCAGATACTACTTCTGAACAAGAGGCTGCTGACAAAATTGCTGCGGATGAAGCCGCAAGGCAGAAGGCTATTGATGAAGCTAATGATGAAAAGGAAGACATTGAAAGCGCAATAAAAAAAGCAGAAAAAGCAAGGGCTGCTTTGCAAAAAGACCTTGGTCAAATCCAGGGTGCGGTTGCTTCAACTCAGAAAGCCATCAACAACACAAAAGCTGTTATAAATGAAACGGCTACTGATATCTCACGCAAAGAAGCGGAAGTGAATAATCTGAACGACAAGATTGAAATGCAAAAAACAATGCTCCGCGGTCTTCTTCAACAGATGTATTATAATCAAGGTCAGCCAGTTTTAAATGTTGTTTTGACAAGCAGAAATTTTGCGGATGTTTTTTCTGACACCGATCATTTGCTCACAATTGAGGATAAACTCAGAGATCTTTCTGGGCAAATCTCTCAAACGAAAGAGCAAGTTGAACAAGAGAAAATTAAATTGGCTGAGGCGAAGGAAAAGCATGAAGAGATTTTGGACGAAAAAGTTGATCAAAAACAAGAACTTGTTGCTGATCAAGTTGAAGTGCAGGCTGACATTCAAAGTAAAGAGCAGATTATTGCAAGGTTGAATTCAAAACTTGATGAATTGAAAAATGAATATTCCAAAATATTGGGGAAGTCTGTTAGTGTGGGGGATATTATTGAGGCAGCAGCATTCGCATCTAATGCAACCAGAATGAATAAATCTTTCTTGCTCGGAGTTTTAATTCAAGAATCGAATAAGGGTGAAAATACGGGGAATTGTACATATGCTCAGGTTGCAAGTGGGGCAAAAATTGCATATAAAAGTGGAAAATTGAGTAAAAAATCTTACGATACAATGCTATATCGAAAGGGAATATTCGATAATATAATCAAGGATCTTGGTTACAAGGAAAGCAAGGTTAAAGTCTCGTGTAATCCTAGTAGCTATACTGGTACAGGAGGTGCCATGGGAATTCCTCAATTCATGGCAGATACATGGGAATTTGGCGGTGGAAAACCTTCTTATAAAGATGAAATAAAAAGATTAACAGGACATTCAAAGCCAGATCCGTGGAATCTCTTGGATGGTGTAACTGCAATGGCAATTAAATTGTCCAGAGATGGAGCGAGTCAAAAAACAAGATTTGCTGAAGCTAAGTCATATTGCACTTATTTGGCTGGAGGAAATTGGGGATATTATTGTTTCGGAAGTGAAAGTAAGTATAGAAAGGATTATTCTGGGATTGATTGCTACAATTCGAAATACATAAAAAATGCTGGCGAAAAGGTTTTGTGTTTTAAGGATAATTATGAAAAATATTATTAAAAAATCGTGTGTTGGTCAAAGAATTACAAATTGCTATTTGAATAAAAAAATTGTCATTCCCGCGGAGGCGGGAATCCAGGTTTAAATTTGTAAATAAGTGAAAGCATGAAATTTGGAGTTGCAGTTAAGGGTATCATACGAAAGGATGGAAAAATTCTAGTGGTTAAGCGCGCTGAGCAAGATGGTTTCAGGGGTGGAACATGGGAAACCGTTGGCGGAGGTATAGATGAAAATGAATCTCCACAAGAAGCACTTAAAAGAGAAATCATGGAAGAAGCAGGAGTTATGGTTGATATTGAAGAACCCTTCAATGTTTTTTATTTCAAGAATGGTAATGGGGAAATAAAAATCGGAATAACATTTTTGTGTGATTGGATAAGTGGAGAAGTGGTGCTAAGCGAAGAACATAGTGAGCACAAATGGATTGAGTCTTGTGAATTTATGAATTTCGAATCAGTCCCATCATTGCACGAAGAAATTAAAAAATATTCAGAAAAATATCATGGATAAGAAAGAAAAGTTTTATATAACAACGCCGATATATTATACAAATGCCAAACCTCACATTGGACACGCATACACAACAATTGCGTGCGATGTTTTGGCGCGTTTTAATCGTCAACAGCTTGGAGATGATAGGGTTTTCTTTTTGACTGGAACTGATGAGCACGGAGCAAAAATTCAAAAGAAAGCTGAGGAAGAAGGTGTTGAGCCTCAAAAATTTGTGGATGGATTTGCTGAGATTTTTCAGGATCTGTGGAAGCAATTAAATATTAGTAATAATGGTTTTATTCGTACCACTTCTCCAGCTCATAAATTAGCGGTGCAAAAAGTTTTGCAAACCCTGTATGATAATGGCTCAATTTACAAGGGATCATATAAGGGTCTTTATTGTGTTGGTTGCGAACAATTTAAAAGTGAAAATGAATTGGTAGATGGAAAATGTCCAGATCACAATACTGCTCCAGAGGAAATGGAAGAAGAATGTTATTTGATGAAAATGGGAAAATGGCAGGAAACTTTGATCGAAAAAATAAAATCAGATGAATTTAGGATTCAGCCAGAGAGATATAAAAAAGAAATGCTTTCATTTTTGGAAACTCAAAAATTGGAAGATGTTTCTATTTCTCGCAAGAATTTAAAATGGGGAATTGAAATTCCCTTTGACACGCAGCATACAACTTATGTTTGGCTTGATGCCTTGCTGAATTATCTTACTGGAATTGGTTGGGATGGAGAAGATAAAAATATTCCTGCAATGTGGCCAGCTGAAATTCAAATGCTGGGCAAGGATATTTTGCGCGTTCATGCAACAATTTGGGCTGCAATTTTGCTTAATCTTGAAATTGAATTACCAAAAAGTCTATTTATTCATGGACACATTCTTTCAGGCGGAAAAAAGATGAGTAAAACCCTTGGCAATGTTATCGGTATTGATGAAATGATTGAAAAATTTGGAGTTGATGGCACGCGCTATCTTTTGATGAGCGGCGGAACATTTGGCGATGATTTGGATTTAACAATGGAAAGAATGACTGAGAAATATAACGCTGATTTAGCTAATGGACTGGGAAATCTTGTTTCGCGAGTTATTAAGCTTGCTCAAAATTTCCAAGTTCCTTCGCCAGCTATTGGATTTAGCGACCAAATTTCTGAATTTTTAAACGAATTTAAATTTGATGCTGCTCTTGAATATATAAACAATTTAGTAAAAGATTCTAATAAGCATATTGAAGATAATAAGCCTTGGGAATTAGCTAAGAGTGATGAGCAAAAATTTGCTGAAGTTATGAAAAAATTGCTTTCAGAATTAAATAAAATTGCTGAATTGCTAGCCCCCTTTATGCCTGAAACTTCTTCCAAAATAAAAACCGCTCTTGAAACCAAAGTTGTTGAGCCACTTTTTCAGCGCATCAAGTAAACACCGTTAAGGAATAAATTTGTTGTTAGCTTGTATTTAATTGCAGTACTACTTTTGAATAATTTTAAATGAAATTGTGATATACAGTGAATATAATGTAGATTTTTATGTTATATGCTATATGTTATATGTTTCATAAATTTTATGAAAATTGCAATCAGCGGCAATGTGTATATGTTGCCAGACATTATGGAGGTTCAAGAGGAGTTGGAGAACAAAGGATATGAAGTTGTCCCAACTTTTGAGTTTTTGGATCAACTGTCGGAAAATGATGAAGCAAAAAAAGAAAAAAACAGAGCATCATTTTTTGAGAAACTCAAAACTTCCGATGCTTTGCTGGTGCTTAACAAGTCATTGAAAGACGGCAAAGAGGATTATATTAGTGGAAGTTCTTTTCTCGAGATGGGCTTTGCTCACGCTCTTGGCAAGAAAATATATTTACTCCAAGGCATCCCAGAAGTGACCTATAAAGATGAGATTATGGCAATGAGCCCAATTGTGCTTAACGGCAATTTGAATGATATAAAATAATTTGCAAAAGTTGAGAAAATGCGTAAGTCCTAATTTGTTTGTTTTTTAATTTCAACAATAAAATTATGGTGTATTCTCAGGAGATGCCGAGCTCTGCAGGCGAAAAAAGATCAGAGGGCTTGAATATTAAAAAAGTAGAAATGTTTTCTTGTGGCTTGTGTCGTGGAAGTCATCCAACAAAAGAATGTGTGGGAATAGAAAAAATACTTGAAGGGGATAATTTTTTGCGTATAAAAAACAACGTGACTCTTTTGGGTGTTGAAAGTTTGGGAGAGGAGGGAATTCAAAAAGTGTTGAAGAAACTTTCAAATGAACCTGAAAAACAAGCAGATATCATTAATTCGCTGATAAAGCGGTATCATCTTGGCGAAAAAAAATCAAAAAAGGATTTAAGTGGGAATGAAGCAGTTGTTTTTGAGGGATCTGTTATGGTTGCCAAAAACAGGGCTGATGAAATAGAGCGTATGAAGATAGATAAAAACCCCGTAAAATACGATGAGCTTATGGAAAAATATGTTTTGAGATATCATATGGCTCAAGATGATGGCACATTTAGTCCAGTGGTTAAAGTGGGCAGTCTTAGTGCATTATCTGAAATCCAAGAGGATACGGCTGCAAAATTGGAAGAAATAAGAAGCAAGCTTAAAGAGGTATAACTTGCTCATTCTTAATTAAATTTGTATTCCGCATCCCGCATTCCCTTTGCACCATATGAAGTACGTAGGCAAAAAACGAGTGATGAGCGTTAAAAAATTTTGAAACGTAGCGCCCGTCAGCAGACGTAGGCGCGCAGTGTAAATTTTAGTGAAGAACGAAGTTTTTGCCACAGTATCTTCATCCGGTGCGAGCTTTTCTTTCCTCCAGGTTTCTTTTTGCGGGAAAAAGAAATGTGGAAATGAGTAATTTCTGAAATTTAAATTAATGTTTTTTGATACTCACTCTCATGTAAATTTCAATGCATACAAAAACGACGGGGAAGACGTTCTCCGTCGCTGTTTTGAATCTGGAATGAGTGTTGTTAACGTTGGTTCGCAATATTCAACCAGTAAACGCGCAGTGGAATACACGCACAAATTTGAAGACGGTATATATGCTGCAGTTGGCATCCACCCAGTGCATTTAAAAAAAGGAAGCTTTACTCATCATGATCCTGATGAACTTACAGAGGAGGAAATACCAACAACAGGAGAGCAACTTGATTATCAAAAATATTTGGAATTAGCTAAAGATGAAAAAGTTGTAGCTATTGGAGAAATAGGTTTGGATTATCATCATTTTACTGAAGATGATGATGTGGAATTTTTGAAAAATTTGCAAAAAGAAACACTGATTGAATTTATAAAACTAGCTAATGTTGTGCAAAAACCGGTAATGCTACATTGCTGGGATGGTTATGATGATCTTTTGGAAATTTTGCAAAATCATCCAGTGGAGAAAAAAGGGATTATTCACAGCTTTATTGGATCATATAAGATGGCCAATAAATTTATTGAACTCGGATATAAAATTGGGCTAAATGGAATCATTACCTATGGCGAAAGTTATGACCGCTTGATCAAAGAAATTGAACTCAAAAATATTGTCATTGAAACTGATTGCCCATATCTCACTCCACGCCCATTAGAAAAGGGAATTCGCAATGAACCACTTTTTGTCAAAGAGGTAGCTCAAAAAATCGCCGATGTGAAAGAGGTTTCACTTGAAGAGGTGGCGGAGATAACTTCGCAAAACGCAAAGTTAGTATTATGTATTTAGTATTTTGTATCTGGTATGAATGCAAATTAAAAGGCCGCCCACGATGATTCGTGCGAGCGGCTTCTTGTTTTTGTTAAATTCCCCTCCTTCCCTTTAATTTATTTTGTAGCCAAATTGTGAAGAAAAAAACTATAAAAGTTGAGAAAACAATCCAAAAAGCTTTGTTTGTACTTATGTGTTTCCCTGTAATTGCAAGATTAACAAATTTTATTGGTATCGAAAGAATAAAAATGAAAGCAATACATGATAAAGCGCTCATAGTTAAAATACTTATTGATTTCAAGAATTTCTTACTATATGTACCCATGGCCTGCTCCTTTTGTTAAAGAATATCTGACGTTGTCAGTACATTATTGTGGCATAATAAGTTTATTATGTCAATGTTCTGTTGATTTTGCTTGACGTAAAGCAAATTTAGCGAGATAATGGATAGCGTGGTTAAGCCGATACGAAACTACCCGCCTCGACTCGCAAGACGATTTGTTCGTCGACGCGAGGCGGGCGAATTTTATACGAATCTACAAAAATGAGTAGTGAAGAAAAAACAAAAATTCCATGGTGGCAACCGGGGCTTGTGCTTTTCACGAGGCTGAGTGCTTGGATTGCTATTCCGGTAATAATCGCTGTGGTTGTTGGAAAATATCTTGATCGAGTTTTTAATTCTCAGCCTTGGATTTTGCTCGCAAGCGTTTCAATTTCATTTGTGATTTCGATAGTAATGTTGGTCAGAATAGGATTAAAAGAAATGAATTTTGCTGAAAAGCAAAATAATAACCAAGATACAAATTCCAAGAAACAAACAATAACCAAAAAACAATAATCAAAACCCAAACCATTTTTGGTAATTGGAAATTGGTTATTGAAATTTATTTGGAAATTGGTGTTTGTATCTTGGTTATTATGAATTTAAATTATGTCAGAAGTTACCACACAATCAAATACTGAAGTTTCTCAAGAGATTCAAACCGAATCAACATTATTCGCTGAGCCGATTTTGCATGTGGGGAATTTCACAATCACAAACTCACTTGTTATGAGCTGGATTACAGTTGCCATTTTGGTAACTTTTTTTGTGGCTGTTGGGAAAAAATCTAGCAAGAAAACAAAAAAAATGTCTGGTGTGCAAAATATTTTTGAAATTCTTTTGGAGCAAGCTTTGAATTTGTCTGACAGTGTGACTGGTTCTCGCAAAAAAACTGGAAAATTTTTGCCAGTAGTTCTGTCGCTGTTTTTGTTTATTTTAGTTAACAATTGGCTAGGACTTTTGCCGGGAGTTGGCACAGTTGGATTTGTGGAAACAGGTGCGCACGGAAAAGTTTTCATTCCATTTTTACGCGGCGCTACCGCTGACCTTAACACGACATTAGCAATTTCGCTTTTTGCAGTTATCCTTTCGCATATTTTGGGTGTTGTTTGGGTTGGAGCTTGGAATCATTTCAATAAATTTGTGAACATCAAAGCTTTTGCTCAGATTTTCAAAAAAGGCAGGCGGGAGCCCATTTTGATAATGGTAAATCCAATTAAGGCTTTTGTTGGTCTGATTGAGGTGGTAGGGGAAATCGCCAAAATTGCATCGCTTAGTCTTCGACTTTTTGGAAATATTTTTGCTGGAGAAGTTTTGTTAGCCTCAATGATGGCAATCTCTGCATTTTTGTTGCCGATCCCATTTATGTTTTTGGAATTGATTGTTGGGATAGTGCAGGCTTTGGTTTTTGCGATTTTGACGCTGGCGTTTATGAGTATAGCAACGACGGCAGAAGAGCATTAGAAATAGGAATTAGGTTGTAGGAAATGCAAAAACATTAGTGTCATCCTGAATTTATTTCAGGATCTCGCAGAGCTAGGCCAATCGAGATGCTGAAATAAATTCAGCATGACAAAGAGAAATTCAAAAATGCAATTCAGAATTCCAGTCAGCAGGCTGGTCCGCCTCTGGCGGATAATCCTATTGGAATTTTGATAGTAGTTTTGAAAAATAAAAAACCGCCATCTTCTCCTGTTGGAAAAGACGGCGGCCAAAGCGCATTATTTGCTGACAGTTGTTAACCTTGGTCTGGAAAATTGTTATGAAAATGTGTTTCAGATGCTTTCCAGAACCAGCAGAGACTTGCCATGAAAAGAATTATTCCTCCCGTGTATGCCTTGAAAAAAATCATCGCAGTCGCAATTGCCATTATCGTAATTCCTTCAATCAGGAGTCTGCGATAAATATTGTCAGTTAATGCTGCGCTGACAAATTTCAACAGATTTATTGAAACAGCAACTGCTCCTAAGAATGCTGCGACGCCGGTCATCTCAGTGATTATCCATAGTATCGGTATCTCGCTCAAGTTTGCATTAAGGCAATACTTTGCAATAAGGAACCAAAAAGATATGACTGAGATTCTCCAGAAAAAGCCCCAGATAATTGAGAAGAAACATTTTGTCTCCATATAAATCCTCCTCGCGTATGCTCGCCAGCAAATGAACTACGTGAAATGATAAATCAATTCAACCATATAGTATACACCCAAATCATCAAAAAGTCAAGTGTGCTGAACTGATAAATTGCCAAATTGCTGAAAAAGGCTATAATTAGCCAAAATAGGCAATATGACAATTTAAGAATTTAGCAGTAATTAATTTAATTTTGCTGACACTATTCATTCTCCCCAAAGATGGAGAAAGTATGAATGATGTGAGCACAAAAACAACATGGAATTAACAATGCTTGCAAAAGCCTTGGCAATCGGCCTTGGTGCAATCGGACCTGGTATTGGAATCGGTATGATTGGAGCAAAAGCGATGGAATCAATCGGACGCAATCCTGAATCTGCAGGAAAATTGTTTGTGCCGATGCTTTTGATGGCAGCGTTTGCTGAAGCTATCTCAATTTATGCTTTGGTTATCGCATTCTCAATTAAGTAAAAGTTTCGATCGGTTCTGTCTTTAATGATGGAGCCGAAAAGAAGTTTTTATTGAAAAAATTAAGTTTAGTCCCTACAAATCTACAAATTAATCACAAATCTACAAATAAATGCATTCCAATTTGTAGATTTGTAGTAAATTTGTATATTTGTGGGTCATTTGATTAGATAATAAAAAATACTATGAACGAACTAATTTCTACATTTCATATTGATTGGAAGCTGATCATCGCGCAGTTGGTAAACTTCGCTATCGTTTTATTCGTGCTTAAGCGTTATGCTTATGGTCCAATGATGAAGTTAATGACTGAGCGCAGTGAAAAAATTGAAAAAGGAATTGAGAACGCTGAAAATGCTGGCAAGAAACTGCAAGAAATTGAAGAAAAAGAAAAGGCGGTTTTGGTAGAGGCGCGAAAAACTGCACAGGAAATTGTGGCTAAGGCTGAAGCTGTGGCTGTGAAAAATAAGGAAGAGATTGTGGTTGAAGCAAAAGCGCAAGCTGAAAAAATTCTTGCTGATTCTGCTAAAAAGATTGAATTAGAAAAAAATCAAATGATGCAAGAAGTGAAAGGACAAATCGCTGAATTGGTGGTGGCAGCGACTGGAAAATTAATTGATGAAAAAATGACAAGTGATAAAGATGCTGATTTAATTGCAAAAGCAATCAGATAATTAAAAATAACAAATTACAAATATCAAATGAATTTCAAATGCCAAATGTTTGAAATTTGTAATTAAGAAATTTAATAATTGATTTGGAATTTTTAATTTGAAATTTGATATTCACAAAAATGAAAGTATCCATTAAGCAATATTCCCAAACACTCTTTGATCTGACCGACGGAAAATCCGAGCAGGAAGTTTTGCTTATTGTGAAAAAATTTGCGCAGCAATTGAAAAATGACGGGCAATTGAAAAATGCTGCGAAAATAATGGAAAAATTTGGCGAATTATATAATGCTGCAAACGGAATAGTTGTGGCTGAAGTTACGACAAAGGAAAAAATTGAACAAGAAATGAAAAATAAGATTGAAAAATTTTTAAAAGAAAAATATTCAGCCAAAATTGTTGAGATTAAAAATATTATTGATGAAAAGATTCAGGGAGGAATTATTATAAAAGTCGGGGATGAAGTTATGGATGGTAGTGTAAAAAAACAATTAAATAATTTAAAAAAAGTTTTATATAGCTAATAATTTCGAATTTAGAATTTCGAATTTCGAATCAAATCTGAATGACATAATGTTTCAAAATTGAATCATTAAAAATTCAATCAAAATTCAAAATTCAAAATTCAAAATTTATTAAAATTTGAAAAATATGAATAAAGATTTCATTATTGAACAATTGAAAAAGCAAATCGAAGGTTTTAAAGCTGAAACTTCAACTGAAAAAGTTGGAAAGGTTATTGAAATGGGAGACGGTGTTGCTCGCGTGAGTGGTCTTTCCGATTTGATGGCATCGGAAATGGTTGAATTTCCCAATGGGGAAATCGGCGTGGCGCTTAATCTTGAAGAAGATCGTGTGGGTGTGATTGTGCTGGGAAATTACACTGGCATCAAAGAAGGCGATGAAGTGAAGGCGACTGGAAAAGTTCTTTCAATTCCTGTTGCAGATTCTATGATCGGACGTGTGATCAATCCACTTGGAATTCCAGTAGATGGAAAAGGCGATATCGTGGCTGAAAAATTTTACCCTGTGGAAAAAATTGCACCGGGGGTTATTACTCGTAAAAGTGTTCATCAACCAGTGCAAACAGGAATCAAGGCTATTGATGCAATGATTCCAATTGGACGCGGACAACGCGAGCTTATTATTGGCGATCGTCAAACCGGAAAAACTGCAATTGCAATTGACACCATCATCAATCAGAAAGGTCAGAATATGAAGTGTATCTATGTGGCAATTGGCCAAAAAGAATCAAAAATAGCAAGAATTTTGGGAGAACTTGAAAAGCGTGGAGCAATGGAATACACAACTATTGTGGTGGCAGGAGCATCTGAATCTTCAGCGCTTTCATACATTTCTCCATATTCTGGTTGCGCGCTAGGAGAATATTTTATGGACAAAGGAGAAGATGTTTTGATTGTGTTTGATGATCTTTCTCGTCACGCTTGGGCATATCGTCAAATTTCACTTATTTTGAAACGTCCACCGGGACGCGAAGCATATCCGGGAGATGTTTTTTATTTGCACTCACGTCTTTTGGAAAGAAGTGCGAAACTTAATGAAGATTTTGGTGGTGGTTCAATGACTGCACTTCCGATTATTGAAACACAAGCAGGAGATGTTTCAGCTTACATTCCAACGAATGTTATTTCCATTACTGATGGTCAAATTTTCTTGGAATCAGATTTGTTTTACAAAGGAATTCGTCCTGCTGTGAACGTGGGTCTTTCAGTTTCTCGCGTGGGAGGATCAGCCCAAATCAAAGCTATGAAAAAAGTGGCTGGAAAAATTCGATTGGAACTGGCACAATTCCGCGAGCTTGAAGCATTTGCACAATTTGGCTCTGATCTTGATGAAAAAACTCGCGCGCAAATTGAACGCGGAAGAAGATCGGTGGAAATTCTTAAACAAGGGCAATATGAACCGATGGTTGTTGAGCATCAAGTGGTAATTTTGTATGCGCTTACCAATGGATTCTTGGATGATGTGGCTGTGGAAGAAATTAAAACTTGGGAAAAAGATTTTCATAAATATTTGGATTCAAATGCTAAAGAGTTGATTGCACTCATTTCAGAAAAGAAAGAGCTTTCCGAAGATGTTATTGCTGCGCTGGAGAAGGCGATTAAAGAGTTTAAGGAAGTATACCAGACCGTGTAAAAGCAGGATTTCAAATTACAAATTAAAAATTTCAAATCAATGCTTAAATTTAAAAATGACAAAATTGAAACATTTGGCATTTGGAATTCATTTGATATTTGTTATTTTTAATTTGATATTCAGTATAAATATATGGCTTCATCACTCGACATAAAACGCAGAATAAGATCAATTAACTCTACTCGCAAAATAACAAAAGCGATGGAGATGGTTAGTGCTGCCAAAATGCGGCGCGCGGTGGCTAGTGTTTTGGGAATCAGACCATATGCTCACGCTGCTTGGAGTGTGCTGACAAATCTTGCACGAGCTTTTGAATCTTCACAAGAGTATGGTTTTTTGGAAGTGCGCGAAGTGAAAAGTGTTTTGATTGTTGCAGTGACATCAAATCGTGGACTTTGCGGATCATTCAACACTCAAGTTGCCAAGAAAATCAAAGAAGAAATTGCCAATCCTGAAAAATTAAAAATAAATCGAATTGGAAAAAAGAAAATTGAATCAAAAATCAAAGATGAAGATTTGAAAATTGATTTTATTACGATTGGAAAAAAAGGTGAGAGTATGGTGAAAAAAATTTACCCTGTTAAATCCGCCAAAAGCGGTGCGGAGCAATTTAACAGGGTGAACGGTGAAATCGTTGCGGCTTTTGAAGATGGTGGAAAATTTTCAACCGTCGCTGACATCAAGCCACTTTCAAAAATCGTGATGGAAGATTATTTGGCAAAAAAATATGACAAAGTTGTTGTTGTGTACACTGATTATGTCAGTGCAGTAAATCAGCAAACCAGAATTCGCCAGGTTTTGCCTATTTCAAAAATTGATATTGAAAAACAAATTGCTGAAATGGATATTATTGCTAAGGAATATGGATTGGAAGAGCCGATGGTGGAATATAAAATTGAGCCTAGTCCAGAGGAGGTTTTGGAATTTATCATTCCGCGATTGATCGAGATGCAGCTTTTTCACGCAGTTTTGGAATCGCAAGCCTCTGAGCAAAGCGCGCGAATGCTCGCGATGAGAAACGCCACTGATGCGGCTGGAGAAATGAGCGAAGATTTGACTCTGGCATATAATCAAATCAGGCAAGGAAAGATCACGCAGGAAATCGCTGAGATCAGCGCAGGTAGAGCAGCACTTGAATAAATTTGTAAATAAATTATTTTTTAAAATATTATGAAAAACATTGGAAAAATTATCCAAATCATCGGTCCTGTTGTCGACGTGCAGTTTGATGAAAAATTGCCGGAGATTTATAACGCGCTGAACATCAAGACTGGAGAAAATGAACAGATCGTACTGGAAGCTCATCAGCATATGGGTTCTGGAAAAGTCAGAGCTGTTGCCATGGGTCAGACTGATGGACTTCGTCGTGGAATGGAAGTTATTGACACAGGAGCTGCCATTCAAGTTCCAGTTGGGCAAGAAACCTTGGGACGAATGTTCAATCTTTTGGGAGAGGCAATTGATGGAAAACCAAACTTGGAAAGTCCAAAAAAACTTCCGATTCATCGCGACGCGCCAAAATTTGCTGAGCAGGCAACTGAAGCGGAAATTTTTGAAACAGGAATTAAAGTTATTGATCTTATCTGTCCTTTCGTAAAAGGTGGAAAGGTTGGACTTTTCGGTGGTGCAGGTGTTGGAAAAACTGTGGTTATTCAAGAACTTATTCGAAACATTGCGCAAGAGCACGGTGGCTTTTCAGTTTTTGCTGGAGTGGGAGAGAGAACTCGCGAAGGAAATGATCTTTTCCACGAAATGAAAGAATCTGGAGTTTTGGACAAAACAACTTTGGTGTTTGGACAAATGAATGAGCCGCCAGGAGCTCGTCAACGTGTGGCTTTGTCAGCTTTGACAATGGCTGAATATTTCCGCGATCAAGAAAATAAGGACGTGCTTTTGTTTGTGGATAACATTTTTCGTTTTACCCAAGCCGGATCTGAAGTGTCTGCACTCTTAGGACGAATTCCATCAGCAGTGGGATATCAGCCAACTTTGGCTGAAGAAATGGGCAAGCTTCAAGAACGAATTACTTCAACCAAAAATGGTTCGATCACATCTGTGCAAGCAGTGTATGTGCCTGCTGACGATTTGACTGATCCAGCCCCAGCGACAACTTTCGGACATTTGGATTCAACAGTGGTGCTTTCCCGTGGTCTTTCTGAACTTGGAATTTATCCTGCAGTAGATCCACTTGATTCAAGTTCAACAATTTTGGATCCGAACATTGTGGGGCAAGAACATTATGATGTGGCTCGTGGAGTTCAAAGAGTGCTCCAGCGATACAAAGACTTGCAAGACATCATTGCAATTTTGGGAATGGAGGAACTTTCTGATGAAGACAAGGTTTTGGTAACACGAGCACGAAAAATTCAAAAATATCTTTCACAACCATTTTTCGTGGCTGAGCAATTCACTGGTGCTCCTGGGAAATATGTTAAACTTTCCGACACAGTTCGCGGATTCAAAATGCTTCTCGATGGAGAAATGGATGAATATTCAGAACAAGATTTTTATATGAAAGGAAGCATCGATGAAATTAAGAAGTAATATTTCTTAATTTCATAATGACAAATTCCAAATAACAAATATCAAATAAATTTCAAATATCAAATGACTAAAATTTTTTAATTTAAGAATTTGACATTGATTTGAAATTTTTAATTTGATATTTGAAATTTAAAAACGCTTATGTCCAAAAAAATTAATTTCAAGATCGTTACTCCTGAAAAAACAGTCTTTGAAAGCGAGGTTGATCAAATCACGCTTCCTGTGACTGATGGGGAAGTGACGATTATGCCTGATCATCGCAGCTATATTGCTTCACTAAAAGCTGGCGAGGTTATGTTTAAGGTTGATGGAAAAGAAACTTTGCTGGTTGTTTCAAGTGGCTTTGTGGAATTTAACAACAACACATTGGTTGTGCTGGCTGACACAGCTGAAGCTGCTGGCGAGATTGATGTTGCTAGAGCCGAAGAAGCCAGAAAACGAGCAGAGGCACTCAAAAATGAAAAAATAACAATGAATGAAATGGAATATGCGCGAGTAGCTGCCGCTATTGAAAAAGAAGCAGCACGTGTTCGAGTTGCTAGAAAACACCATTCAAGAGGCGGAATTAAGATAGATTAAAATGTCTTGACCCGTCACTCGCGAGTGACAGGTCTTGCCAAAAAACAAAATAGCGAGCAGAATAGATGTTATTGCTGGTAAAATGGCAAATATGAATATTAACGTTTTTTTATGAAATTTTTTCAATTACTCAAAATCTTACTATTTGGGCCAAAAGTCACAGAAAATGAAAAAACAATCAGGGAATTTCCTGTTGATGATCAATTTGAAGCTGTTGGACAAGAATTAAAAGAAACCATAAAAAGATTATATGGCGGTCGCTCCTTGCGTATTCGTGCTGTTGATGCTGGTTCTACTAATGCTGAAGAGATTGAATTCACAGCCTTAAATAACGCTTATTATGACATTGACCGTTTCGGCCTTTCTTTTGTGGCGTCTCCGCGTCATTGCGATATGCTTTTTGTTTCAGGTCCAGTGACTCGAAATTTGGAAAATGCGCTCAAAACAACCTATGAAGCTGCTCCTAGTCCTTGCATTGTGGTCGCCCTTGGCGATGGAGCAATTGATGGAGGAATCTGGAAAGACTCTTATGCTGTGGTTGGTGGGGTTGATAAAGTTATTCCTGTGCATATTCGTATCCCTGGAAATCCTCCTCGTCCTATTGAAATTTTGCGCGGAGTGCTTGGCGCCCTTAATCAGAAAAATTTTTAATAAAATCCTATGACGATAGACACTTTAGCTTTCGGTTTTTTTGTTTATTTTTTTGGCTTATTTTTTGCAGGATGTTTTGCTCTGCTTGGTGGACAATGGAAAAAATCGGTGCAACTTTTTGTCTTGGTAAATGTCATCGGTTTTATAACGGGAATTTTATATTTGTTTAATTTTGCTCCAAAAGAAATCATTTTGGCTTCTTGGAGTTGGCTTTTTGATTTTGCGCCAACGGTTAATCTTTTGAGCGCAATTTTCTTTACCGTTATCAGTGGCGTGTCAGCTTTGGTAGGAATATACAGTATGCGATATTTGCAGCTTTATGAGAAAACTTATAATCCTGCGCTTACCCAATTTTTGACAGTAATTTTTGTTCTGGGAATGCAAGGGGTGCTTTTGGCCAACAATTCGCTCGCGTTTATGTTTTTTTGGGAAGTGATGAGCATCTCATCTTTTTTTCTTGTTATGGCTGACAAGACTTCACAGTCAGTTCGGGCAGCATTCCTATATTTTATTATGACTCATCTTGGAGCCTCAGCAATCTTGGGAGGTTTTTTGATTTTAAGTGGTGGAAATTTATTTTTCGAATTTAATGACATTACCTTTTTGTCAGCAAATCTTTCGCCAATGCTAGTCGTACTTACATTTTTGTTGTTTTTGTTTGGTTTTGGATCGAAGGCTGGGCTAGTTCCTTTTCATGTTTGGCTTCCTGAGGCGCATCCTCAAGCTCCAAGCAACATTTCGGCGTTGATGTCGGGTCTTATGCTCAAGGTTGCAATTTTTAGTTTTATTAAAATAGTTTTTGCAATGACGAATTTGCCTGATTGGGCAGGACTTGTTGTTATTGCACTTGGTCTTCTTTCTGCAATTGTTGGTGTGCTATACGCAGTTGTTGAAAGAGATATGAAACGCGCGTTTGCTTATAGCAGTATTGAGAATATGGGAATTATTTTTACAATGCTTGGAATTTCAATATATCTCTTGTCTCAAAGTGCTGATGACAGCATTGTGGTGGTTTCAAATATCATTGTGGTGTTTGCTATTTTTCACGCCATAAATCATGCGCTTTTTAAAACAGCACTTTTTTTGAGTAGTGGTATTGCGATTAGTCGTTTTCATTCCAAGAGTCTTGAAGTTATGGGTGGCTTGGCTAAGATTATGCCATTTTTTTCGTTTGCATTTTTGATTGCGATTTTGTCTGCAGCTCCACTTCCTCCGTTTGGAACATTTTATGGAGAATGGGGATTGATTCAAAATGCAATCGGTCTGCTTCATAATCCGCTGCTTAGTTCTGTCGCAATGCTCGTTATTTTTGGCAGTATCGCACTGATGGGTCTTATTAGTGGATTGGCGGTGTTTGCTATGGTTAAGATTTTTGGTATTTCAATGCTTGGACTTTCTCGCACAGCGCACATTGATGAAAGATCTGAAAAAACTGATTTTTTGCTCAGTGCTCCTGTGATGATGCTTGGGCTTGGCGTGCTGGTTTTGGGTATTTTTGCAAAATCCATTATTGGTTGGCTAAATGGATATGGAGATGTTCTAGCGACTTCGACTTCTGCTGAGTCAATAAGTGCAATTACAAGTCATCTTTCCTCATCAATGGTGTTTTTGACTTTTGTTATTTTCTTGGCACTGACATATGCGCTGTATAATTTTTTTGGTAAAAATGTTTCAGAAAGAGAATATAAAACATGGGATTGTGGACAATCAATTGATGCAACAATGCAATATTCTGCCACGGCTTTTTCTGGTCCAATTCGATTTTTCTTTTTGCATTTATTAGGAAGGGATAAGGTTTTAAAATCAGCGGCTGTTGTTGAAACTAACCATTGGATTCGTAAATACACTTTTTCCTTATCGCTTCGATCCGTGTGGAAAGATAAATTATACCAACCAATTGCAGGTATTTTGAATTTTCTGGCGCAGCGCGCCCGTGTGATTCAGGGTGGTCGCATTCAATATTATTTGCTTTTTGTTTTGGGCACATTAATTGTCACATTAATTATAGTTTTATGAATCCAATATTAGCAACATTACTGCAAGGATTTTTTGTTATTTTAATTGCGCCATTTGCTTCTGGCTTGGTGCGATTTTGCAAGGCGCGACTTCAGGGGCGAAAAGGCGCATCTCCTTTTTTGCCTTATTACACATTTGCCACACTTTTTAAAAAGCAAATGGTCATTTCAACTGCAACTTCTTGGGTTTTTCGCGCTGTGCCTTTTGTGGTTTTTTCAACTTCAATAGCGCTGGCTTTCATTCTGCCATTGCTTTTTATTGGTGGGAAACTTGCAAGTGTGAGTGATTTTTTGGTGGTTGGTGGGATTTTGATGATTGGTTCAATATTTTTGGTGCTAGGCGGGCTTGATCCGGGGAGCGCTTTTGGTGGAATGGGTTCGAGTCGTGAGATGACGATTGCTGCACTTGTTGAACCGACAATCATTATGGTTTTTGCTGCTATGAGTTTTGTGGGAGGCACATTTGCTATAGATGGAATGATGGGGCAGCAACTTGTTTTTTCTCATCCGTATTTGCTGCTTTCAATTTTTGCTTTTTTACTGGTAACCTTGGCTGAAAATGCGCGTTATCCTGTGGATAACCCAGCAACTCATCTTGAGCTTACAATGGTGCACGAGGCGATGATTCTGGAATATTCCGGCGCTTATTTGGCTATGCTCGAATATGCCAGTGCGATTAAGTTGACTGTATTTGCAATTTTGCTTTCAAATTTTATTTTTCCAACAACCGTCTTAGCTGTTGGAGGATCTTCTGTTTTGGCAGCTGGCGTTATCGCTGTTTTATTTGGAGTTATTAAAGTTGTTGCTATGATGGGGCTTTTAGCTTTACTTGAAAGCGTGGTTGTTAAAATGAGATTTTATCGAATGCAAGAATATATGTCGATTGCTTTTTTTACAGCAATGTTTGGAATGCTTATCGCTATTTTTTCAGCTGTTATTGATGTTGATATTGAATATCACACATTGTTTGCTGCGCTGGCTGTGTTTTTTGTGATACTCTTGTTTGGTCGTGCTCGCAGCCAAGTGATGCTCAGATATTATGCATTTTCTTCGCTTAGCATCGCTGGGATCGCTCTTGGACTTTCTTTTATTTTAGGAGAAGAAGAAAAAAAGCATCTGTGGTTGTTTGCAGCTGTAACTATATTAATCAAGACAATAATAATTCCAATTGTGGTCAGATATGCCCAAAGAAAACACAAGGAACTTATAAGTTCGCCATCATTTTTGCGTCCCGCTTCGAGTTATTTTGTGGCAGTTGTTATTTTGGGAGCAACATTTTTTGTGATGAAGCAAACTCCAATTGTTGGCGTGGTTGAATTCGACACCCTTTTGTTTGCTTCAATAGCACTTGTTGGATTGGGATTGGCAACAATGATCGTGCATCGTAATATTTTTTCTCAAATTTTGGGATTGCTTATTATTGAAAATGGTATAACTGTTTTTACTTTGGTAACAGTAAAATCATTGCCGCTGCTGATTGAGCTTGGTGTTTTTATTATCATTGTTGCAAGTGCGTTTATTTTATCAATTCTAGGTTCGCGCATCAGGGAATTTTATGGTTCTTCTGATACTGAAGACCTGCGTAATTTAACTGAATAAAAGTTTATGAATCCAATTATCACAATCATCATCATCCTTGTTGCAACAGCTTGCGTGATTTTTCTTAAAAAAGAAAAACATATTCGCCAGAGCAGTCTTTTGTTTGCGCTCGCTGCAGGAATTTCAGTTTTTGCAATGTCTTTGCCGGTGCTTTTCCAAACAGTTGCTGCTTGGTCCAATGGTGTGTGGCTGATGGATAATTTTTCAGCTTTGATGGCAACATTGGTTGCTTTTGTGTATATGTCTGCTGCCATTGTGAGCTTTCGCTATATTGGACATGAATATGAAGAAAAGATTTTAACACTCAACGATCTCAAACTTTATTTTGGATTGTTTCATATCTTTGCTCTCTGTATGATGATTACGGTTATGGCTAACAATGCACTTTTGCTTTGGATGACACTCGAAGGCACAACTCTTTCCTCAACATTTTTGGTTGGACTTTATCGCAAAAAAACATCAGCTGAAGCTGCTTGGAAATATATTATTATTTGTTCAACGGGAATAAGTTTGGGCTTGCTTGGAATTTTGTTATTAGGCTATGGCTCATCATTGGCCAACATAGGTGGTAATGATATTTTTACTCTAACAAGTCTTGCAGAAAATGCTCACTTGCTTTCTCCTGACATTGTCAGATGGGCTTTTGTTTTTATTTTTATTGGTTTTGGAGCAAAACTTGGCTTGGTGCCAATGCATATTTGGCTGGCTGATGCGCATAGTAATGCACCTTCTCCAATCTCAGGTCTTTTTTCTGGAATTTTGCTCAACATTGCGCTGTATGGGATTATTCGTTTCAGATTCATTACTGATTTAACACTGGGTAGCAGTGAATGGACTGGTCATTTGTTTTTGTTTTTTGGATTTATTTCAATCATAGTTCCTGCTTTTATGATGTTGGTGCAAAGTAATTACAAAAGAATGTTGGCTTATTCCAGTGTGGAGCATATGGGTATTATCACTTTTGCGCTAGCATTGTCTCCAATTGGTGCTCTGGCGGCTGTTATTCATATGATTGGGCATACGCTTACCAAATCAATGCTTTTCTTCGGAGCGGGCGAAATATTGATCAATTACAAAACAACACAGACAGAAAAAATAAAAGGTTTAATGAAAAAAGCCCCTTTCACAGCGACATTGTTCTTGTTTGGTATTTTGTCTATCATTGCACTTCCGCCGTCAATTTTGTTTGTAAGTGAATATACAATGTTTACAAGTGCTTTTGCGCTGCATCCATTTTTGTCATTGCTTATTTTTGCAGCTTTAAGTGTGATTGCATATGCAATGCTTCGCTCAACAATTGGAATGTTTTTTTCTGAAGGGGAAGATGTCACATCTTTAGGAAAGAGAGAAAAATGGAATCTTACACATTGGGTAATGATTGCGCAATTGATTTTGGTTGTTGGACTAACTTTCTTTTTCTCATCAGCTGACGGACTTAAATTTATTGATTTGATCGCTAAAGATATAATTTATATTTCCAGGTAAAAATATGAACATTATTGAAATTTTAAAAAACTTTCCACAAGTAAACATTGTTGAGGAAAAAAACGATACTGTTTTTGCAACAGTATCGCGAGAAGATTTGGCGCGTGTTTCAACATCGCTTGTTGATGAACACAAATTATTTTTGTCATCTTTGTATGGCACTGATAATCGCAAAGAAGATCAGACTTTTGGTGTGAATGTTATTTTTGGAGATGATGAAAATCATCAGTGGTTGAAACTTTCAGCAAGTTTGCCGGAAAACGATCCAAGCTATCCTTCAATTACGAGAACAATTATGGCTGCACATTGGTATGAGCGATATATGCAGGATATGTTTGGCATCATTGCTGTTGGTCATCCAGATCCAAGAAGATTAGTAAATCACGAAAATATTCCAGAAGGGACACATCCACTGCGGAAAGATTTTGCTGTCAACACTAAACTTGAAAAGGCTAATGTTCCATATCCAATGCATCACATTGAAGGCGAAGGAATTTTTGAGATTCCAGTGGGGCCTATTCATGCTGGGATTATTGAGCCGGGACATTTTCGCTTTAATGTTGCAGGAGAAAGAATTTTAACTTTGGAAGGAAAATTGTTTTTCACACACAAGGGAATTGAAAAATTGATGGAAGGAAAAAGTCCCAAAGATGCTTTGCCATACGTTGAAGGAATTTCTGGTGATATGGCAGCTTCTCACTGTCTGGCATATATCCA
Organism: Candidatus Moraniibacteriota bacterium; assembly: GCA_003507445.1. Classification (GTDB taxonomy): domain Bacteria; phylum Patescibacteriota; class Minisyncoccia; order Moranbacterales; family GWC2-37-73; genus UBA12068. Next base: position 7,345 of record DNVR01000016.1, on the reverse strand, counting down.
AGCAGTTGAAACTATTTCAAATTGCAGTGTGACTGATCGCGCTAAAATGCTGCGTACACTTGTTTTAGAACTCGAAAGATTGACGATGCATATTCACGACCTTGCTAATATTGGTGGGATGGGAACAGGGTATAGCTTCATTGCGGCTAATGGTTTTCGCATTAAGGAAAGAATGATGCGCCTTTCTGATGATATTTTTGGTAATCGTTTTTGGCGAGAATTTATAACTATCGGTGGTGTTGCAAAGGATCTGAATAATTTGCAACTGAAAAAAATTCTGGAAATCTCCAAAGATGCATATTTCGAAATGAATAAAATTGTTATGTTGGCACTTGCTAGCGATGGTTTTCTTGATCGTATGCAAACAACTGGAGTGCTTGGATTTGAGGCGGCAAGAGCTTTTGGCGCCCTTGGAATTGCTGCTCGCGGGTCAGGGCTTGATCGCGATGTGCGACGTGATCATCCATATGCTGCTTATCAAAAATATCCAACAACTGTTTCTTTGAAAAAAAAGGGAGATGTACACTCACGTTATTTGGTGCGTATTGAAGAAATGAAAGTGTCAATTGATTTTATTGAAAAAATTATCGCTGAAATGGAAACGGGGGATATTTCTGTTCCTGTTGAAATTAAAGATGGATATGCAATCAGTGCCGTGGAATCTTGGCGTGGAGAAATTTTGTGTGCATTGGAAATTAAAAATGGTGTTATTGAAAGATGTTTTCCACGTGATCCATCATTTTGCAATTGGGCACTTTTTGGCATTATGGGACCAGGCAACATCGTGCCAGATTTTCCTCTTATCAACAAATCACTGAACCTATCATATTCCGGAACTGATTTGTAAAAATATAATTTGACAGTGTTGACATAAATGGAATTCCAGAGTAAAGTTTATAGTTGTGTGTAAAAATATAGACAATAAGGTTTTTTAAAAATATAGAATTTAATCACAAAACTAGGAGGTATTACGGATGTCAAAAAAGATTATTGTACCACAAGAATTCAAGGGGTTGGTGGATGAACTTTTACAGATCAACACTGATTATTCGGAAGCGTTTTTACGTCAGTCACACGAGCTGCACAAGTATAGGGAGAAACATCCTACGAAGATGCTGGTTTTTAAATGTGCTGATGGTAGGATAGTATTCTCTAGATTCTGTAAGACTAAAGTGGGATATCTGAGAAATTTCAGAAATATTGGTGGGAAGTTTAATATGGGCTGGTTGACCTTTGAAAAAGGCTTCAGGGAAATTGTTGAAGCCAATCATTATTGTGGTTGTGGCGGATGTTTAGCGATAATCACATACCATTATAGCAAGGGTGATTCATTGCGTGGTTGTGCTGGTTACAAATTCGACAAAAAGAAATCAATAGAGGGCGCTATTGGTTTTAGGGGGCAAATGGAAAAAGCATATAAGGGGCTTCCTTTTCAACTCTATCCAATCGTGATTGGAATTGAAACTGACGAAGAGGCTCTTATTTTACACAACAATCATGGTGTGAAAGTATATCTTTCCAAGATGCCAAGCAACATTACCGAGGAAGAGATGCATGCTTATCTAGTAAATTTCTTTTCTGATATGCCGGAACAGATGCGCTATGACTTGTTGCCAATGCTTATGGGTAATATTCAACACATTGCTGAAATCAGAGAGGAAAACAGACCTATTGTGGAATTGAATCACAAGGAATGGATATTGGGTGTGGGAGGTGGTTGCGCTTTTGATTTTCTGCATGTTCCCAATGCTGCGCTTATTGCTGGTCAATATAATCCAAGTCTTGAGAAAGTGATCAGGCAAGCCTTTGGTGTTATTAATGATCATTGGCATGAGGGTAAAAAATTTCTAACATTATCAGCAGTGAGCTATGGTCTTGGTATTCATGAACCACAAGTAAAAATGGTCGTGAATTATTATGATCGCAAGATTTGGGAAACTGGGGAGGAATTTTATCCTCATCTTTTGCCTCATATGTATCAAGTGCGAGGGCTTGTTGATATTGAAACTCAGAAGATGAAAATCATTGGGGGACAAAGAATGAGATCTACCTAATTTTATTTGATTTTTAATGGGACGCTATCGAAATTTTGATAGCGTCTTTTTTCTTTTTCAAAAAAGTGTGGTATAATTTTATTATTGATAATTAAAAAAATAAAAATGGAAACAAAAGAAAATTTTATCAAGTGTTGTAGACTTGATGGAAAACACAAAAAAGTGTTTGTAGTTTTAATCACTGTTATTTTCTTGGCAATTGCAGTTCTTTCAATTGCAGCTGCTGGTTGGAAAATGCACGAGAGGAGGTCGGGTATTAATTTTGGGATTGGATCTGACGGAAGTGGAATGATGAATAGGGGTGGTGGATTTTATCCTTCACCAAAAATTGACAATCAGTTTATAATCCCCGAGGATGCTGCAAAAAGCGGCGAACTTGCGATTATGGTAAATGATTTGGAAGCTGCAAAAAAAGTTGTTTCCACGGTGGCAGCAAAAAATGGTGGAAACATTTATTCAACAGCAATTTCATATACTGGTAGCAAATTGAAAAATGGTTCAATTGTGGTTCAAGTTCCGGTGGAAAAATTTGATGTAACATTTGCAAATCTTAAAACTGTTGGAAGCAAAATCATCAAAGAATCAACTCAACAAATTGCACCAAGAAATGCATATATTATGCCGATGGCTGCTGCTCAGGAAAAAGTCGTTGCTGATCAAGATTCTGTGTCTTCCGATTCAGCAACATCTTCAATTGAGCCTATGATTTATCCTGCACCGCAGCAAGTTTCGCAAAACAAAGGATATATCAGGGTTATTTTTGCTGATTATGGAAAAAACAATATTGCTGGCAACATTGTGAATGATAATAATTTCTTGCAAGGCAGTCGCGGTTTGTGGGTTGCGCTTGGAGCAAAAATATTATTGCTGCTAGTTTTGTTTGTACTTTTGATTGTTATGCTTAAAAGAATTTTCCGCAATTTGCGCGCTGCCCGCGCCGCCAAAAAAACCAAAACTCATCACGTGCACATTGTTCGTCAAATGCCAAAAACACAAAAGCGTGTGGTGCGTATTGCCAAGAAAAAATAGTTTCACCTTTACACATAAAAAAGCCCGTGCATTGCGCGGGCTTTTGTAGTTTCTATTTTTTTGGTTTAATTCGGTCTTAGTGATTCTGGTAATGTCATTACAGCACCTTTTTCAATGTCGGTACTGCATTGGAGTCCTGTATACATATTAAAACCAGCTTTGAGTGGTCTTTTTATTCTTTCAACTCTTGCTTTATCGCGCGTATCAGTTTCAGAAATTGTAATTAACTTCCTCGGTAAGTCGGAAGACTTTGAATGAACAAAGTGCTTGGTACACATAGTACACCTCCTCTTGGAATGTTAAAGAATAAGTTTTTATAATTGTGCCCAAAGAGAGATTCGAACTCTCATGGCTTGCGCCACACGATTTTGAGTCGTGCGTGTATACCAGTTCCACCATTTGGGCTCTCAAGTTTTAAAGTTTCAAGTAAAAAGTTATAAAGTCTAAAAAATGCTAATTTAAAGCAAAAAAACATTCAAAAACTTTATAAATCTTGTAACTTTATGAGCTTTTTAACTCTTTTATGATAGATGATTGAAATTGAATTGTCAATGTGATACAATAACAATAAACAACAGGCAAGTCTTTCATATAACATACAACATATAACATATAACAAAAATGCGGTTGACTCTGAGTGAGGGAATGCTACATGCTATATGATATATGCTACATGACCGATGGCTAAAATAATTTCACTGATAAATCAAAAAGGTGGGGTGGGTAAAACCACAACCGCTATTAATATTGCAACTTATTTGGCTTCTATGGGCAAATTGGTGCTTTTGGTTGATCTTGATCCACAAGGAAACGCATCCTCTGGTCTTGGTGTGGATATTCGTAATTTAGAGAAAGGTTTGTATAGCACGCTGGTCGGAGGCGAGCATCCAAGAAATGTTATTATTAGAGCCGAGGAGGCCGGACATGATCTTTTGCCAAGTTCGCAAGATTTGGCAGGAGCGGGGGTTGAAATGGTGCACTTTGATAACCGTGAATTTAAGCTGTATGATGTCTTAAGGCAGATTCGCACAGATTATGACTATATTATCATTGATAGTCCGCCAAGCCTCGGATTATTGACGATAAACGGGCTTGTGGCAAGCGATGAGGTGCTTATCCCAGTGCAGACTGAATATTATGCTCTTGAGGGATTGAGTCAGCTTTTACAAACGATTGAGCTTGTGCAAAAACATTTGCAGCCTAATTTGAAAATTATGGGAGCAGTGCTGACGATGTATGATCGTCGAAACAGATTGGCTCGTCAGGTTGTCAAAGAAATGCGCAATCATTTCCCAGGGCATGTTTTTGAAAGTGTAATTCCACGCTCTGTGAGATTGGCTGAAGCTCCAAGTTATGGAAAATCAATTCTCAGTTTTGACAGTCTTTCCAAAGGAGCAAGGTCATATAAAAATCTCGTTAAAGAAATGGTGGCAAGGGATGATGAGGAGAAACGCAAAGCAGTAATGTAAAAACCCACAAATCTACAAATTTACTACAAATATACAAATGTGTGAAAAAATATTCTAATGACGATTTGTAGATTTGTAACTGATTTGTATATTTGTGGGGTGGTAATATAATTTAATTCTGAAAGCTTAACCATATGAGTCAACAATTCGGTCTTGGCAGGGGATTATCATCTCTGATTCCAAGCAAACAACCCACTCAGGCACCTTCGCAAACATTCCAAAATGCTGAAGAATTTTCCAAAAGAACAGTTAGTGTAGGCGACGAATCAATTCGTGGCGATAATTTTGTGATTGAAGTGGATGTGAATCAAATCGTTGCAAATCCGCATCAACCAAGAAATCTTTTTGATGATGAAAAACTTGAAAACCTTGCACAATCGATAAAGATGCACGGAATTATTCAGCCTCTTATTGTCAGCAAAAAAGGCAATCTATATGAGCTTATTGCTGGTGAGCGTCGCTTTCAAGCTTCAAAAATTGTTGGACTCAAAAAGGTTCCCGTGATTATCAGAGAAGCTAGCGAGCTTCAAAAACTTGAACTTGCAATCATTGAAAACATCCAAAGACATGATTTAAATGCGATTGAAGAGGGGAGGGCATATCAAAAACTTGCTGATGAATATCAAATGAATCAAGAAGAAGTGGCAGCAAAAATGGGTAAAAGCAGAAGTTTGGTTGCCAACAAAATTCGTCTGTTAAATCTTCCTATTGAAGTTCAAAAAGGTTTGATTGAAGGAAAAATAACTGAGGGTCATGCCAAAACTATTTTGTCGCTTGATAATCCTGAAAAACAGCGCGCACTGTATGAGTTGATTTTAAAAAGTAATTTAACCGTCAGGCAAGCAGAAGAAAAAACAAAAGAAGTTTCTGTAAAATCATACAACCGAAGCAAAAGTATTGATCCCGAAGTTAAAAAATTGGAAGAAGAATTGGTTGGAATGCTCGGCACCAAAGTTCGCGTGAACAAATCCGGAGATGGTGGAAAAATCGTGATCGAATATTATTCCCGAGAAGATTTGGATTCACTTTTGGAGAAGATGTTGCATTCCCAATGACAACTTAACTTATATTTCTTGCAAAACAAACCCTTTCGGGTTTGTTTTTTTATTGAATAATTTTTTGTATTTCACTAATTACCAGTAGCGGTTATTTTTTTCAATTCTCTTCTGATGTGCGATTTGGCGGCGGAAGTTTTGACGAATTTGAGCCAATCTTGATTTGGACTTTTGCGATCTTTGGATGTTAAAATCTCAACAACTTCTCCATTTCTAATATAATGATCCAGTGGAACCATTTTGCCGTCAATTTTTGCGCCAACTGCGTGGTTTCCAATTTCGCCGTGAATTGCATAGGCAAAATCAACCGGCGTCGCTTCTTCTGGAAGTTCGATAATGTCTCCTTGTGGAGTGAAAGCGAAAATATGATTTTTGAAAAAATCTATTTGCAAGCTCTGCATAAATTCTTCATCATCTCGGCCAATTTCATTTTGCCATTCACGAAGTTGCTTGACCCATTCAATTTCTTTTTCCGGCACACCTTTTTTTGTTTTGAAAAGGAAGTCTTTCCAATTTTTCTTTTTCTTTTCGCTATAAATCCAGTGAGCTGCGATTCCGAATTCTGCTTCAGAATGCATTTTCTGAGTTCTAATTTGAACTTCAATGATTTTTCCATCTGGTCCAAAAACTGTTGTGTGGATTGATTGATAACCATTTGGTTTTGGAAGAGAGATATAATCTTTGATTCTTCCAATCATTGGACGATATTTTTTGTGAACAATTCCAAGTGTTTCATAACAATCAGCAACTTCTGGTACAATAATTCGCACTGCGGCAAGATCATAAATTCTTGTTATATCCATATCATGCTTTTGCAATTTCAAAAAAAGACTGTAAATGCTTTTTGCTCTACCGTTGGTTTCAATGATGGTTATGCCCTCTTTTTTCATTTCAAGTTCAATTTCTTTGATGGCCTGAAGAACATTCTTTTCCTTTTCTTTGTAATGTTTCTCCTCCAAATCCTTTACTAGTAAATAGTTTTTTTCATCAAGAAATCTGAATGACAAATCTTGCAACTGTGATTTTATCTCTCCCATTCCAAGCCTGTTTGCAATCGGAGCAAAGACTTCCATCGTTTCGCGTGCGATTCGAAGTCGTTTTTCTGGCGGATTAAATTCCAATGTTTGCATATTATGCAGGCGATCTGCCAATTTGATAATCACCACACGAATGTCGCTTGCCATAGCTAAAATCATCTTTCTTAGATTCTCCAAAAAATATTCTTCGTGAGAACCTCGCAGTTTTATTTTTCCAAGCTTAGTAACGCCATCAACCATTGCAGCAATTTCACTGCCAAAGTTTTTTTCAATTTCTTCAAGTGTTATGTTTGTATCTTCCGGAACATCATGCAAAAGACCTGCGGCAATTGTCTTGCCGCCCATTCCTATTTCTGCCAAAATTTTTGCCACCGCAATTGGGTGTTGAGAATATTCCTCGCCCGAATTTCTCTTTTGACCAGCATGCGCTTTAACAGCAAAGTCATAGGCTTTGGCTATAACTTTTTTTCGCGCATCCGAAGGCGGATTTCGCAGCGCACCAATAATATCTTCAAGAGTTAAATTTTCCATAACTTATAATACATTCCAAGTATTTTAATATTTTTAGTATATCAATTATGTGTTATAAAAGCAAAAAAAACAGAGAAGACTCTGTTTTTTTTGATATTGCATAGGTTCTTAAGAAACAAGCTTTGAATTTTTTGTTTGTCTGTTTTCTTTTTGGCCAATAGTCGGCGACA
>DNVR01000005.1 GCA_003507445.1 Candidatus Moraniibacteriota bacterium | reverse complement strand
GTTGGTAGTGTAATGGACTACCAAGGCTATGACGGGTAGGGGGTGTGAGAGCACGGCCCCCAACATTGGGACTGAGAACTGCCCAAACTCCTACGGGAGGCTGCAGTCGAGAATATTCCACAATGGACGAAAGTCTGATGGAGCGACGCCGCGTGCAGGATGAAGGCCTTCGGGTCGTAAACTGCTTTTGTAAGGGAAGAATGCAAATGACGGTACCTTACGAATAAGAGGTTACTAACTCTGTGCCAGCAGTAGCGGTAATACAGAGACCTCAAGCGTTATCCGGATTTATTGGGCGTAAAGAGCTGGTAGGTGGTTATATTAGTCAGATGTCAAATCTTCGAGCTCAACTCGAAAACTGCATTTGAAACGGTATAACTAGAGGGTGTGAGAGATCTATGGAACTCATGGTGTAGCAGTGAAATGCGTTGATATCATGAGGAACACCAAAGGCGAAGGCATTAGATTGGCACACTCCTGACACTGAGCAGCGAAAGCGTGGGTAGCGAATGGGATTAGATACCCCAGTAGTCCACGCCCTAAACGATGTATATTAGGCATTGGAAGTATCGACCCTTTCAGTGTCGTAGCTAACGCGTTAAATATACCGCCTGGGAAGTACGGCCGCAAGGCTAAAACTCAAAGGAATAGACGGGGATCCGCACAAGTAGAGGATCATGTGGTTCAATTCGACGATAAGCGAGGAACCTCACCAGGGTTTGAAACTAAGCTGCACGGCTCAGAAATGAGTCAGCCTTCGAGGGTGCTTAGCAGGTGCTGCATGGTTGTCGTCAGCTCGTGCCGTAAGGTGTTCCGTTAAGTCGGGAAACGAGCGCAACCCCTGTCGCGTGTTATACATGTCACGCGAGACTGCCCAGACTTTTGCACATTAGCGAAAAGCTAGTGAATAAAAGTCTGGGAGGAAGGAGGGGATGACGTCAAATCAGCATGGCCCTTTGACACCCTGGGCGACACACGTGATACAATGGCCGGTACAGAGGGTTGCCAAGCCGCGAGGCGGAGCCAATCCCAAAAAACCGGTCCCAGTTCGGATAAGAGTCTGCAACTCGACTCTTTGAAGTTGGATTTACTAGTAATCGGGGATCAGAACGCCCCGGTGAATACGTTCTCGGATCTTGTACTCACCGCCCGTCACACCAAGAGAGTTGGTAACACCCGAAGGCCCCGTGTTAAACCGGGGACAACGGTGGGATCGATGATAAGGGTGAAGTCGTAACAAGGCATCCGTAGCGGAAGCTGTGGATGGATCACCTCCTTTCTAGGGAGTTAAGGTGCGGTTGATGTCTTCGGACATTGACCAAATTCTATGGGTCGTTTGCTCTGATTTATCAGAGTAAAACCAAAAAAATCTCAGATAACATAACCATAAGGACTAGCCACAATAGCTTACGATTAAGCCATTTTGTTTCGCGACAGAATGGATATTATTGTTTTGCTGTAGGCACGAAAGCATCTGTAAAAAGGTGTTTTTTTGTTTGGCAAAATTTTATATTTCATACTTCTCCGCTCCTTTTTATATACCTGAGAATTTTATCTCCCTAGGAACGACTCAAGTTTTGTCACAGTTTTGGTTGACTTTTGTCGGATTCCTGTTATCATTCTTTGAACACAAAAATACTGCACATTAACAATTTCTATATAAATGGGAGGGCGTATGCTCTGGAGAAAATTGGCAAGAAAGATTTTCAAAGACAGGCGACATATTGGCATTACTCTGTATTCAACCTCGCAGTGTGATACTGGATGTTCACATTGCATAGACAACAGCGATTGTAAAAATCCTGTTCACTTTACAAAGGAGCTTGCCCAGACAATTGTCAAAGAAGCTAGAAAAGAAAGATGGATGTTGTCTGCACTGCTTACTGGTGGTGGAGAACCACTTATGACCCCAGAGCTTATCGGAATTGCTGATGCATTTGGCAATTACGAAAGGTCACATACTTTTGGCATCATCACATCAGGCTTCAAGGATAATGAAACATTCAGGAAACAGCAGTTTGAAACTTTGCTGAAACGGCCGTATGCCAAGAAGATGTCAATTGACCAGAGTTTTAGTTTGTATCATCCGAGCTTTCCTGAACGACTCACAAACACTGCACACTTGATGATGAGCCTGAGAAAGAAGTCACACTTCAGAATCAGGGCTTGTATGTCATTGGATAATTGCAGGCAGACTCAGTGGGAAATTGAAAAGGTCGTAAAAAATCTCGCAAAAGAAATTGAAGCGACAGGTTTCTCACTTCCACTTGGCTGGCACGAACCAGACAGGAGACTCTTCCATTATTTTGAGAGTAAGCTCATCGGCGACAAGACCGCATACAAGCTTGGAGTGGAAGCGTTTCTGACTCCTCAGTGGCACGCAATCAAAACAAAGGACGGCGGAATCATTATGATTACTCAGCCGATTTCCTTAACACACGAAGGAAGAGGTAGTAGCATTGAGCAAAGTCCTTATGGATATTGCACTTGCGATGCCTTACGCACTTCTTGGGAAGACACTTATTTGATTGTGGGTCCTGATGGAAGTGTTTATCCTGAATGTTCCTGTTTTCCAACTGAGCATATGCGACTTGGCAAAATTGGAGAGGATTCACTTGCTGAACTTATCCGTCGCAAGGATTTGTTTGTTGAGCGAATCACTCAGACAATTCTTGCTGACAAGCGTATGTGCCAATGGGGAACGAAGGAAGTATGCACGCTGTGCAAACAAATAGTTGCTGAAAAAGGAATAGGACTTCAATAAATCACACGAGGAGGAAGAAAGATGAATAAACCGTATATTGGAGTAACTGGTTTTATGTCACGAGCGGAAGTTGATGCTGTGCTCACAGCAATTCCTGCTGGAGCTGAGAGATTGCTGATGATTGGCGTTCTCGTTAGTTCCAAGACAATGCAGGGCATTCCGAACAAATGGCCGAAACGCTATCCGAGTGCTGACCAGATTGCGGAAATTTTTCCTAATCATCCACTGGCACTTAACCTTGTTCACTTCAATACAAAAGACCCCAACGAGCTTTTTGACCAGATGATGACAGTTACCCAGCTCTGTGGCGAGAATTTTCATGGCTTCCAGCTCAATATCAAATGGCCGAATCCTTACACGCTTGAGAAATACAAAAAGGAACACCCTGAAAAAATCATCGTGCTTCAGTGCGGAGAATCAGCTCTGGAAGAAGTGAGCTGTGACCCCATTGTTCTTGCTTCGGTCGCAGATAACTACAAGGGAACTTGTGAATATCTGCTTGTTGACCCCAGTGGTGGACTTGGAAAACCTCTGAATCCCTATAAGGGGATGGAATATCTGCACCAGCTGAATCTCAGAATTAGCGGAATGGGATTCGGTATCGCAGGCGGACTCAGTCCCACCACACTGGAAGACCTTATGGGTCCGATAGCAAAGGCGTTCCAGTATACCAGCATTGATGCGGAAGGACGGCTTCGTGACAGCAACGATAATCTGGATGTTGCAGTTGCAAAGGATTTCGTTTCCAAGGCGTATGCACTTTTTCAGTAAATTCAGGACTCATTTAATCTAAATGGCAAAGGGTAGCACTTAACGGTGTCGCCCTTTTTCTTTGTGAATGTATTTGGATTGATGGAATATTATTTATGGTGTGGGAAGTAAAAAGAAATTATTTGTAATATCGGGAATTTTCATTGCTATTGCATTGATAATGTTTTCGACATATCGCATTTTTTTCACGGAAGCGATCAAGGCAGTTTTGCATCCGGCCGAAACGGATTGCCTGTATTATTTTTATAACTTCGACAGATAAATTCATTGCGCAAAAACATTGGGTGGGCATCAGGCAAATATTGACAAACATCTCAAGAATTGAACCGACTTTGTATAATATAAACTTGGGGGTAGATAATAACGATATCCCGTTATTATCTACCCCAGATGATAAATTCTCAAATATTTTATATGTGGCATTGTCAAGAAAATTATACTTTATATAAATCAAAAATCATTATACTCAATCAATGGGTATCCTCGTTTGCATTTTTGGTGTTTTGAGTTGATTTGACAAATAATTGATATTGCGACATACTAAAAATAGCTTACCGCTCGGTAAGTGGACAAATGTTAATCAAAAAAACTATGAAAATAATCGCAAAACAATCAGAAGACGTTATTCAAGACACCAAGAAATATATTGTTGACACAGCTCGCCAATTTTTTTCTGAATATAGTTATTTGGGTGTTTCGATGAGCGATATCGCCAAAAAACTGGATATAACCAAAGCTGCGCTTTACTATCATTTCACCGGCAAAGCCGAAATTTATGAAAAAGTACTAGACGAAGTTTTTTATGATTTGAGTTTGACTATCACCGAAGCGATGAATGAAACCACGATCGATAAAAAATTACACAAACTGATTAAAAATTACTTAGAGTTTGGATTTAGAGAAAAAAATCTTATTAAATCTATAGTGTTAAAATTATCGCCGGCCGATAAACAGATAACAAAACACATTACTCAATTAAGAGAACAGGTTGCTGATCTGATTCAACCAATAATTGAGGAAGCCTTCGCAAGTAAGAAACTGGTCTGTAAAGTTGATAGCCAACTTCTAACTTCCATGCTTACCGGCATGATGGATGGATTGCTTTTGGAATATTCGTTTCTCAATAAAAAAATAAATTCGGCAAAAGTATCAGATCAGATTATTGCTGTTTTATTTTAAAAATAAGAAAACAATTATGGAATTAGAAAATAAGCTAAAAGGAATAATATTTGGATTATTCGGATCAATCATTGCCAGTCTTGCAACATCATTGAGTGTTTCGCTTTTGATTTCAGATCATTGGACAATACTGCTTTCAGGATTAATCGTTGGCGTGTCCAGTAGTTTTGCTAATTCTTTTGGGCCATTGGTTTCTAGCGCTCAAATGTTGAATCAGCGAAGATATTCTACAAAGGATTTTGAACAATCAATAGCATCTTCTATGCTTACTTTTATTATTATTAGCTTACCGCTTGTTCCATATGCTTTGATTGGTAATTTGGATTTATCAAGGATAATTTCAATTACAACAGGGCTTGTTTTGCTGTTTATTTTTGGTGTTCACAGGGCCCAATTGGAATATGATGGTTCTCCTTTAAAATATGGACTATCAATTAGTATATTTGGCGCCATGATCGTGTCACTCTGTTATTATTTGGTTTATTATTTTAAATAATTTTTTAAATTGAAAGGAGGTGAAAAATATGTCAACAAATTTTTTAACAAACATAGATTGGACAAGTCCAACAACTATGGGTATCGGAGTTGGAGTGGTTGTGATTATTGTGATTGCTGGATATCTGGTGTGGGCTTGGCAAGAAAAAAAGACGCCATTTGATAATATGTAAAGCATTTTGGACGCTTCATTTTCGTAGCTATCTAAACGAATGAATGGAGCGTCTTTTAATGATTTTAATAATCTGAAAGCAATTCATGCATAAAGAATATGAACCTGTAAAGTTCCCCGAAGACGAGTTGGCTCACGATGCCATTGTTGAATAGTGGTATTTTAAATGTCACTTGAAAGACGAATAAGGCAATGTCCTTGGCGGGTAGTATAAAAATAGTTTTATGAAATCAGTTTAAAATTATGACAAAACTAAAACGACCTAAAATTGGTTTAGCGTTGGGAAGCGGTGGTCCGAGAGGACTGGCGCATATTGGAGTGATCAAAGTTCTGGAAGAAAATAATATACCGATTGATTTTATAGCCGGCTCAAGTATCGGTGCTATGGTTGGCGGATTTTATGCCGCCACCAAGGATATAGGGCAAGTGGAAAATATAGCACTGGGAACCAACTGGAAAATGATTTTAGCATTGATAGATCCTTCTTTTCGTCAGGGATTGCTGGGAGGTAAAAAGGTAAACAATTTTATCGAAGATCATATCGACAAAATGGATTTTAAGGATTTAAAAGTTCCCCTTTCGGTAGTAGCGACAAATCTTAAGAACGGCGATGCGGTTGTCATAAACAAAGGTGATGTTGCTTCGGCAATCAGGGCCAGTATTTCCTTACCTTTGGTTTTCAAACCCGTGGAATGTGACGGAAAATTATTGGCTGATGGCGGATTGTCCCTGCCTGTTCCCGTCGAAGTGGTGAGAAAAATGGGAGCGGATTTGGTGATAGCAGTCAATCTGGATGCCGATTATTTTGGTAATGGAAACAATGAAAACGACAAGTTCGGTTTTTATAAGATGGCTGAAAATTCAATCAATCTTTTGCGTCATCATCTTGCTCATAGGAATGTTGAAAACGCTGACATTGTTATCAATCCTAGGGTTGGAAATGCACATTGGGGGAAATTTCTGGATGGAAAAGATATAATTTTAGCCGGAGAAAAAGCGACAAAAATAAAATTATCACAATTGAAAGATTTGATACATGAGGAAGACGAGGATGTTTTAAGTAAATTTTTAAATTTTCTTAAATTATAATCAAAATGCTCAGAAATTTTTTAATCGCTTGCTGGTTTGGCTTCAAGCAAATATCGCGTAGCAATAAAAAAAGTGTGGTGATGACCATTATGGTTGTGGTCTTGCTTTTTATCAACATTCTTTTCATTTCGTCTATGATGGGTGGGCTTATAGTTGCTATAAATAATCAGATTATGGATTATCAATACGGAAATATTGTGATTGAGCCGACCAAAGAAAGTGAAAGCGACAATTTCATAAAACAAGCGGAAAAGACGCTCAATGATATAAGAAGCATACCGGGAATAGTTGGAGCAATCCAACATTACAAATCTGGTGTCAAAATTACCTATGATCCTAAAAAAGAAGGAATCAATATTAAGGATGGCAGTTGGTATGCATATTCAATAATACCTTCCGAAGAATCAAAAATTCTTGATGTAAAATCAAAAATCGTTGCGGGGAGATATCTGGAAGATGGAGATAGCAATCAGATACTTCTTGGACGGGAAATTAGCGGTGGATTCAATGCTACTCTCGAAAGAATGTCTCTGGGAGGAGTAAATGTTGGAGATGAAGTTTATGTATACTATCCTAATGGAATAAATCGAAAATACACCGTGGCCGGAATTTTTGCCACTAAAAATTTCCTGGCTGATGCCCAGGCCTATGTTACAAAAGATGAAATGGAAGAAGTTTTGGGTCAGCATGATTTGGCTGATGAGATAATCGTGAAAACCGCGACCACGGGAGATGAAAAAAAATACATTTCGAAAATTGAAAATATATCGGAGCAAAAACTGAAGCTGTACCCTTGGAGTGATTACTTGGGAGCTTTATCAACGGTTACAAGCAGTTTTGATTTCATAAAATTAATTTTTTACGGCATCGGCTTGGCTGTTTCCGGTGCCAGTATTTTTATTATCATCTACATAGATTTACTTAATCAAAGAAGAGAAATAGGAATCTTGAGAGCTATCGGGATGGAAAGCAATATTATCGTTGTTGCTTATGTGATCCAAGCATTTTTTTATGGACTTGTAGGGGTAATCCTGGGAAGATTCCTGCTTGAATACGCAATCTCTCCATATTTTCTCAATCACCCATTAGACCTTCCCATCGGATATGTCAGTCTTAATATTGAAAGCTTCGATCTTTATCGTACGGAAATAAGCATGCTAGCCGTATCGGTTATTGCCGGTTTTATTCCTTCAATTCAAATTGTCAGAAAAAAAATCTTAGATTCAATCTTTAAATAAAAAAAATGAAAGAAATAAAGGACATAATAATTGTAAAAAACTTGCAAAAAACCTATTCGGGAGAATTTCCTCTGCACGTTCTTAAAGGAGTAAGTTTTTCCGTAAAGGAAGGAGAATTCGTGGCGATCATGGGGAGAAGCGGTAGCGGAAAATCAACGCTTCTTCATCAGCTTAGTCTTTTGGATGATCCGGATGAAGGAGAAATTATAGTTGAAAATAAAGAATTGACGACTTTGAATGAAAAAGAAAAAACAAAGTATCGTCTTCAATTTTTCGGCTATGTTTTTCAGGAATATGCTCTTCTTCCGGGGTTTACGGCTATTGAAGCAGTAAGCTTGCCTTTAATTCTGCAGCATTATTCTATGAAGGAGAGTCGCCAGCGAGCCAGAAAAATGTTGGAGCTGGTGCAACTTGGTGATCGAGTTGATCATTTTCCGTCTGAAATGTCGGGAGGAGAACAACAAAGAGTTGCGATTGCCAGAGCCTTAATTAATAATCCTAAAATTCTGTTTGCCGACGAGCCCTGCGCCAATCTTGATTCAGAATCATCGGAAGTCATCCTAAATCTCTTCCAGAAACTAAACAAAGAACTTAACCAAACTACGATCATAGTGACGCACGAACCGGAAGATGAAAAATATGTCGACAGGGTAATTTACATGAAAGACGGAACTTTGCAATAAATAATTTTTTAAAATATATAGATTAAAGTTATGTTAATGAACAAAAAAATGGTCAAGAGAATAATTTCTTGGATAATCCTAATTGCCATTGTAGCAGTAATAGGTTTTCTAATCCGGGGAAATAAGAATAAAAAAGCAGATTACACTCTTACTCCGGTTAGCAAGGGGATGCTAGTTCGGACTATTTCAGCAAATGGTGAATACCTGGCTAAGGAAGAGGCCAATGTGAGTTTCCGAATTTCCGGTCCGATTACAAATATTAAAGTAAATGTAGGAGATAAAGTAAGGAAGGGACAATTTTTAGCCAGTGTTGATACAGGCACTTTAACGGAAAAATTGGAACAAGCGAAAAAAGCGGTTACGATTCAAAAAGAGACCTTGAATTATCAAAAAGACAAAGATGATTTATATATCAAGGATCAAAGGGATGCGCAAAGAGCGGCAGTTCAGCAGGCAGAGGCAGCCGTTGATGAAATTTCCAAACAATTTCAATACGCTAACATTCTTGCCCCGATAGATGGAACAGTAGCGGAGAAAAACATAAATTTGGGCGAAATGGCTCAAGCAGGAAGTCCAATAATTAAACTTATTCAAGAGAATGAAATGAGAATTGAAGCCAGGGTTCCGGAAGTTAATATTGCTGAAGTTAAAATTGGTCAAAAAGCAAGTGTTAAATTTGACGCATATCCTGATAACCAAAGATTTGAAGCGGAAGTAATAGAAATAGATCCGGCTCCAGTTACCGTTCAGAATATTGTTTATTATGTGGTCAAAATGCAGATTGCCAATCCGGATGCAGGTTTCAGATATGGTATGAACTGCACGATTTATTATAAAGTAGCCCAAAAAGACAATGCACTTATGATTCCCAAGGGGGTAATAGAAAAAGAAGGGGATAAAAAATTCATTACTATTCTGATTGATGCTGAAAAGAAGACTGTAGAAAAAAGAGAAATACAAGCCGGACTTGAGGGTGATGAGGGAATGGTTGAAGTTATTTCCGGGCTCAAAGATGGCGATCAGATAGTGACAGAGAAATAATAGGAATATTGCTTTGAGTGCGATAAGACTACCTAAATTTATAATCAATTAAAAAAGCAGAAGTATGAAAAAAGAAATTAAAAAAGGAAAGATCGTTATTTCAAAGAACGGACCGTATATTGTTTCGGGAAAATTACCCTTGGAAAAAGAAACAATTATGCCTGACGAGGAAGGTTTTTCCTACGAGTGGAAAAAAGGGGAAAAATATCCAGATCAGGAAGCGTACGCTCTCTGCCGTTGTGGAAAATCAAAAAACAAACCATACTGCGATGGTTCGCACGTGGCTGACAACTTTGACGGGACAGAAACGGCTGGCAGAAAAAAATATCTTGAGCAGGTGGATTTGAAAATAGAAGGTCCGGAACTTGAGCTTACCGACGTACAAAGCCTTTGTTCCAATGGACGTTTTTGTGACAGAAAGGAAGGCACATGGAATCTTACGGAAAAATCCAATGACCCGCAGAAGAAAAAAATGGCAATAGAACAATCTTGCAATTGTCCTTCGGGCAGACTGGTGACTTGGGATAAAAAAACAAAAAAAGCTTATGAACCTGAATTTAATGAATCACTAAGTGTCATAGAAGATTCCCACGCTCAAGTCAGTGGACCGATTTGGGTCAAAGGAAAAGTGCAGGTGAAATCATCGGATGGGCATATTTATGAAAAAAGAAATCGCGTAACGCTTTGCCGTTGTGGTAAGTCTGCGAATAAGCCGTTTTGTGATGCTACTCATATACGAGTCGGTTTTAATGACGGGGATGAATCGTTAAAAGGATAAGCTGGCAAGTTTGTGATATAATTAAATTAATGAAAAGATTCCGTGAACGAGCCAAATAATCGTTAGTGTTCATTGTGCAAGAGCACAATTTATGAGAAAATTATAGTCGAGCAATAAAATTCGACAAATAAAAAAATAGTTATGGACTCAAAAATAAAAAACATTCTTGAAAGAATGGATTCACTGAATGAATCTCTGAGAAAAGAATATGCAAGGTTGTCCAAAAAATATGGATTTCTGATAAAGCAAAAGAGAATTGTATTTTCCGCGAGAATCAGAAAGAGAAACAGGAAATTTCGAATACCGGCTTGGAAATATGTTATCCCTAAAAGTATTCTCCATCTGCTTGCAATGCCCTTTATCTATATGATGATTGTTCCGGCTGTGATCCTGGATGTTTTCATTACTGTTTATCATTGGGCGGTATTTCCACTCTGCGGCATCCCAAAAGTTAAAAGAAATGAGTACATTATTTACGACAGAAGATTTTTGGACTATTTAAATGTCATTCAAAAAGTGCATTGTTTGTATTGCAGCTATGTGAATGGACTGTTCGCTTACTGTTTGGAAATTTCGGCGCGCACGGAAAGGTATTGGTGTCCAATCAAGGCTGCCCAAAAGCCCAATGGTTATCATAATTGGTATAAGGATTTTGCCGATTATGGTAGTCCCGAAGAATGGAACAGGAAATTCAACGATCAAAAAGCTTTTGAAGAATTTAAAAAACATCCTTGAAATAGTAGTCGGGGATGCTTCGGAAGTAGCCAAGGAAACTACCAATCTTATACTTCTGGACAATAATTTCCAAAACGATTATCTCGGCCATAGAATCAGGCAGACTGGTTTTTGAAATGGCAAAATATGCGACAAAGCTAAAAAATCCGTTGATTATGGCAAAATATCCGAAAAAAAATTCTTGCGCATGCTTGTTTGATTTTCATTTTTTGTTTAAAAAGTAAAAAACGCCTTCGGGCGATTTTTTGTAGACTGGAATAAACTTGACAAAAATCAATTGTTGCCATATACTTAGGTTAATTAATAATTAGATAGCTTAACAAATGAAAAAAAACGATCAAGTAAGCCAAATTGTTTCATTGATATTTGCTATTCGTCAGGTTTTTCATGAAAAAATGGAGGGAAAAGCATGTCACAAAGCTTCGCCGCTCCATATGATCACCTTGCGATTTATCAAGCTCAAAAGACCCTTAATGAAGGAGATAGCGGATTATTTGACTATTACTCCTCCTTCAGCGACAGCGCTCGTAAATAATTTTATAGAATTAGAAATAGTTGAGCGCGAATACGACAAAAAAGACCGAAGAAATATACGGATAGTTATTACTAAAAAAGGCAACGATTATCTGGCTAAAAATATCAAGGAAATTCTAGGGCGCATGAGAAAAAATTTGGAAAAACTTTCAGAGAATGAGCAAGAACAGCTAGTTAATATTTTGGGAAAGATTATGGAGTCTCATAAATAATAAATTAACAAACGAAGTATGGAAAAAATTAAGAAATTTATTTTGCCGGTAGCTGTTTTTTTGCTGCTGGCTGCAATAGGAGGAACATCTTTCGCCAATTCGCAAAATGGAAAATCGGCCGTTGAGTTTGTTTCTCCTCAAAAAGGTGATATTGTCGACCAGCTCAGATTTTCTGGAAAAGTCCAGCCTAAAAATATGTTTGATCTGGGGTTTGAGCGATCTGGAAAAGTGTCCAAAGTTTATGTGAAAGTAGGAGACAAGGTGCAAAAAGGGCAACTTTTGTCCGAACTCAATCCTGAAGAAGCCAATATTTCATATTCACAAGCCATTTCCGACCAAGAAGTATCTCAAGCTCAACTTGAGCAGGCAAAAAATGACATGAATGCCCAGAAAGCCAAATTGAAAAGCGTGGAAAAATCTTCTACCGCTAATAAATATGACGAAAAATATCAGCAAGAAATAAAAAATCAATCTGAGGACAACATTAAAGCCAAAGAAGCTTTACTTAAAAAAGCCAATGAGACAGTTCAAAATTCAAGCGTGCAAATGAGAAAAACCAAATTATATGCTCCTGCAGACGGAATAATTACCAAACAGGCGTTGGAGCAAGGTGAAGTTGTTTCCGCTTATGTTCCAGTAATATCTTTGATGTGGGATTCAACATTGGAAATCCAAGCATATGTTTCAGAAATTGAAGTGTCAAAAATTTCTTTGGGCGACAAGGTGCAAGTGAAAATTGAAACAAACCAAACTGAAAATCTTGAGGCTACCGTTTCAATCATAGATCCAGCGGAAACCAATTTGTCAGGTGTTTCCTCATATAAAGTTGCTTTTATTCCTACTTTTCCTGTTGAAAAAATCAAATCCGGAATGGCAGTTGATCTGATTTTGAATCTGGGAGAAAAGAAAGACGCGCTCATCATTCCAAGCAAATCAGTTTTTAAGGAAGGTGAAAAATCCTTTGTATTGCTGATGGTTGAAAATTCTCAAATTAAAAAAGAAATTCAATTGGGCGTCGCTGATCAAAATGGCAGTGTTGAAGTGCTGTCAGGCATCGGAACGCAAGATGAGATAGTCTCTTTTAATTCAACTAAATAAGGCCAGATAAAGCATAAATATATGGAACAAACTAAAAAAATATTTAAAAGAAAACTGGATAGGAAGATTGCGACTGGTGGAGTTATTCTTGTTGTTGCAGTGCTTATCGGTAGCTATGCTTATTGGAAAAATTCTTCCAATCAAATTTATATTGAAAAGGGGGAGATTTCAGCTCCACAAATAGATTTATCTTCTCAAAATGGAGGAATCCTGGAAACACTGATGGTAAAAGAAGGTGACATTGTGAAAAAAAATCAGCCAGTTGCTCAAATTGGAGACGAGGTTGTTAGGAGCCGTGAAGACGGATTAGTGATAGGAGTTCAGGATAAGATTGGTAAAATTTTCAATCATGGTGAAGCTGTGGTCAGCATTATCAAACCTTCCGATTTGCGAATCTTGGGAACCGTTGGAGAAGACAAAGGTTTGAAAGACATTAAAGTTGGACAGCGGGTGGTTTTCACGGCTGACGCTTTCGGTTCCAATAAATATCAAGGTTTCGTCGATCAGATCAGTCCTAGCTCGAAAAATAAAGGCCTGGCTTTCAGCATTTCTGACAAAAGAGCTATCAGTGATTTCGTGATTAAAGTGCGATTCAGCAGTGAGGCGTATCCGGAACTTAAAAATGGGATGTCGGCAAAAATCTGGGTGTACAAGAATTAAATATTTCTCCTATAAGCTATAAATACAGTGGAAAAAAACAATTTAAATAAAATTAAAAAACATTCACCTTGGATGGTGTTGGTGACGGTTATTATTGGAACGTTGCTGATTGGTTTGGACAGAACGGTGGTTGGATTGGGACTCCCTAAAATCATGGACGATTTTGGCATTTCCATTTCTACTGCTGGCTGGATTTCCACCGCTTATATTCTTTCCAATGCGATTTTTGTCCCAGTTTTTGGTAAGTTGGGAGATATGATTGGGGACAGAAAGATATACCTCTGGAGCTTCATTGCTTTCATTGCAACTTCTGTTCTGGCTGGTTTGTCTTGGAATATTTCTTCCATGATTGTTTTCAGGGCTCTGCAGGGCTTGGTTGGAGCGGCAGTCTACCCTACGGCCATGGCGATTATTGTTAAAAATTTCACCGATCAAAAATCTCGCTCACAGGCACTGGGAATCTGGTCAGCCTCCATGGCAGCTTCTTCTGTACTGGGTCCATTGGTTGGTGGACCTTTGATAGATCTCTATTCTTGGCGAATGTTGTTCTATATCAACCTCCCAGTCGGAATTCTGGGTATTTTTTTGGTGCTTTTATATCTCCCAGATGATAAGGGTAAGGAAAAGAAAGGTTTTGATATCTATGGTGCCATCACCTTGGCTGTTGCCCTTTCCAGTTTGGTTTTGGTTTTGGAAAAAGGCAGGGAATGGGGCTGGATATCTGTCGTAAGCGTCCTTTCCTATCTGTTGGTGCTTGTTTTTGGTTTCGTGTTTGTTCGAATTGAGAAAAAACATCCCAGTCCGATGATTGATTTGAAATTTTTCAAAAATAAAACTTTTGTCAGCGCTTTGATCGTTTCATTTGTTTCTTTCGGTGGCATGATGGGGGCAATGTTTTTGTTGCCTGTTTTTGCACAGACTTATTTGGGATATAATGCTACCGAAACCGGTTTTTTGTTTTTACCAATGGCGCTTACCATGATGGTGGCTGCACCAATCGGAGCCAAACTTTCTCAGAAAATTCCAATTCGTTATTGTGTTTCTTTCGGCATGTTTTTGACTGCACTAGG
Source organism: Candidatus Moraniibacteriota bacterium (assembly GCA_003507445.1). Lineage (GTDB taxonomy): Bacteria > Patescibacteriota > Minisyncoccia > Moranbacterales > GWC2-37-73 > UBA12068. The sequence continues at coordinate 15,578 of DNVR01000005.1, read as the reverse complement.
AATCTATCTTTTCACCGGCCTTGACCCGAAGACTTCTTATGCTGAACTCGTGCTCCCACTCATGACACTGGCTATTGGTATGGGAATTGGAATGTCGCCACTTACCAACGCGGTAGCCAGCTCTGTGCCTGCGCATGAGGTTGGAATTGCATCCGCAGTGCTTAATCTCACTCGAAATATTGCTGGCGCTGTTTCAATTGCTGTTTTAGGAACTTTGCTTGTTAATGCGACTGAATCAAATGTCTTGGCCATTGGAGCTAATACTGTGATTAACGATCAAGCCTACGCTTCTGTGGTGCCAGCGCTGGTTATTCTGAAAGCTCAAATTTTAGCTTATCGGGAAGTTTTCTTGGCGGCTTCCGCGGTAACGCTTATTGGATCGCTCGTCGCCTTGTCCCTTAAAGATCATTCAAAAATTAAAGACAAAAAAATCGAACCCGAAGTTCAGTTGGAAGGCATCATTTAAAACGGGAATAAAAATACTTTTTCCGATGTGCGCTACCCTTGACAGAATAGTAGTCCATTGATAAACTATTCATACATTAACTTTTTAATGATAGCCAATATGGAAATAAATGATCCCACCTCGCCGGTTGAACCGATTATTTGTCTGACTCATAGATTTGAGTCAATCGTCAATAAATATTTTTTTCAGCCGATGAACCTTTCTGCTATTAGCGTGAAAATCCTCAAGTTGCTGCAAGAAAATGATTCTATGACGGCGAGCGCATTGATCGAAATTACTGGCGCTACAAAATCGAACATGAGCCAGCGCCTAAGCTTCTTGGAGAAAGAGGGATACCTCACAAGAACTTATGCAAGTGACAGCAAGGATAAGCGCAAAATATTTATCAGACTTATGCCAGACGGTAAGAAGAAAATTGCTGATTTGGAGAAGAGGTTTAAGAAGGCGAAAATTTCATTTGAAAAAAAGTTTACTGAAAAAGAGCTTGCTCAGAACAAAGCATTCTTCAAGAAAATGAGTGCTATTCTGGATAGTGAAGAAAGCGAGTTGGAAAAGATATTTAAAATTTAAAGAAATAACATGAATAAGAAAAAAATTATTGTATCTATATTTATTGTTGGTATGCTTTTTGTTGTGGCGATGCGCTTTTCTGGCAAAAAACCATTAGCAACTCAAGATGCAGTTAGTCAGCCAATCAAAGTTTCTGCAAAACTTGTTTCTGACAGTAAGACTTTTTTAGAGAAAAATCAATTTCCAGCCAATATTGTAGGAGATCAAGAGGTCAAAATTACTGCAAAATCTGCGGGGACTATTGTGATTGCTCCAAATAACATAGGCAGTGCGGTTGGAGCTGGATCATTGTTGGCTAAAATAGACGATACTGGCACATTAAATATTGGGGATGGCGGACTGCGAAGTTTGCAGGTTCAACAAGCACAGCTTTCAGTTGAGCAGGCAAAAAAATCCTATGACTTAGCAAAGGATAATTATAATAACCTGAAAAAAGATAGCAGCGCAACAAGTTCGGAAAAAGACAGCGCAAAAACCCAAAGAGATATTGCAAAATTGCAATATGAAAATGCAACATTAGGTTTGAATGGATCTGTTGATAATCATTCAATAATCAGCCCTATTTCGGGAATCATAACTAATAAGGCAGTTTCTGTTGGAGACTCTGTTTCTATGGGACAATTAATTGCGACTGTCAGTAAAACTTCCAATGTCAAGATTCAATTTTATGTTGATCAAGATCAGCGAGTTGTTTTGACTCGCGGGCAAGAAATTTCCGCTATCGATAACGATGGAAATTCATCGCCGCTTTTAATTCAAAACATTGCAATTTCAGCAGACCCGACCACGAAGCGTTTTCTAATTGAGGCTTATCCGAAGAAGCAAAATCCTGCATTGCTTGCAGGGACAATTACGACAGTTTTAATTGAAACAAACATCAAACCGAAGATTGATGCCGATCTTATTTTACCGCTATCTGCAATTAATGTTGGTCAAAATGAAAGCTATATTTTTGTGGTAGATAATAATGTGGCAAAAAAAGTTCCAGTAACAGTTGTCAATGTAAATGGAGAAACTGCGGAAATATCTGCTCAAATCTCGCCAGAAACCTTGATCATAACTAATGGCAGCAAACTTGTGCGCGATGGAGCGGCTATTGTCCTGCAAAATTAACATTGCCGATAGCTTATCTTCAATAACTAAACCAGGGATCTTTATGAAAAATTTTGAAAACAACAACTCGCAATCAACAGACAGTGCTTATTTGGACAAGCTTGAATTCACACCCGACAAGAGAAACACTTGGCTTAATTTTTTTGTCACAAATTTTCGAGTTGTCATCTTGCTGATTGTTTTGATATCTGGCTGGGGAATATATTCTTTTACTCAACTACCGCGAGAATCAAATCCGGAAGTAAAAATAGCCATGGCAATTATTAGTGCAGGTTATCCCGGGGCGTCTCCTTCTGATATCGAAGAACTGGTGACTAAAAAAATTGAAACCGACATTTCCGGCGTAAGTGGAATCAAAAAAATCACATCAACTTCTTCCAACTCGTTCGCAACTGTGGTGGTTGAATTTGATGCTGATCAAAATGTTGATGATTCGGTGCGAAAATTGCGCGATAAACTTCCAACTATAAAAAACGACCTTCCAGCCGATGCAACTGATCCACAGGTTAAAGAAATTTCATTGGATGATACTCCGATTGTAACCTTTGCACTTGTCGGTCCATATGATGGATTTACTTTGCGAACTTATGCGGAAAAAATTCAAAACGAATTAGAGAAAAATCCCGGGATTCGCGAAGTAAATATTTCCGGAGGAGATCAAAGTGAATTTGAAGTGGCATACGACCCGCAAAAACTGGCTCTCTATAATATTACCGCCGAGCAATCAAATCAGGTAATCGCAGCCACAAACCGTGCAATTCCCGCGGGCAATTTCGAGGGCTCGGAGTTTAATTATCCGGTGCGCTCTGATGGCCGATTTTATGATGCTAAGACTCTTGGTGACATTCCGATTTTGCACACCCAGCAAGGTGCTATAGTGTTCCTTAAAGACATTGCTAATGTCCAGGAAAAGGCCATTGAAAAAACTGTGTATTCGCGTTTTTCGACCAATAGCCAAGCTCCGCAAAATGCAATTACCTTGCAAGTTGTCAAAAGATCAGGCGGTTCAATCATTGATACTGTAGACAGCGCTAATGTTACTATAAATGCAATGCTCAAAACCTTTCCTTCCGGAATCAGTCTTGATGACACAGTCAATCAGGCAGATAGGATCCGTAAGGATTTTGACCAACTTACGCATGACTTCTTGTTAACCTTAATTTTGGTGGTTGGAATTTTATTTCTCATCGTGGGTTTGAAGGAGGCATTTGTGGCAGGCATAGCTATCCCATTGGTTTTCTTTGTGACATTTGGAGTGATGCAGGCGACTGGAACATCGCTTAACTTCCTGTCTATTTTCGCGCTTTTGCTTTCCTTGGGACTTTTGGTTGATGATGCCATCGTAGTTGTTAGTGCTACTAAACAATATATGAAGACTGGCAAATACACGCCTGAAGAAGCGGTGCTTTTAGTGTTGCATGATTTTAAGATTGTGCTTGTTTCCACTACACTGGCAACAGTATGGGCATTTCTGCCGTTGCTGATGGCCTCTGGCATGATCGGACAATTTATTAAATCAATCCCAATCACTGTTTCTGTGACCTTGGTAGCTTCACTTTTGATTGCGTTGATGATTAATAATCCGTTAGCCGCTGCTCTTGAAAGGATAAGGCTGACAAAAAAATTCTTTTGGCTCATCTTAGTATTGGTGCTGGTATCAGGCCTTGCACTTGTCATGCAACATTCAGTTTTAGGCTATGCGTTTGCAGCACTTTCATTTGGAATCGTTGCCTGGATGATTTCTTGGTATTTTAATGATGGCAAAAAAACGTTGGAAGAGAATTTCATACTAACTGAAAAAGAATGGGCTAGTGACGATCTTATAAAACAAAAATTGCTTTCTCAAGGTGACCGTGAAAACGCTACTTTGGCCGGTAGATTAATTCATGGTGTCATTCATTTTGATCGCATTCTTCCTGCTTATGAAAAATATCTAAGAATGGCAACTGGCTCGCGCAGGCGCAGGATCACCACCTTGCTTTTAACATTGGCTCTGTTTCTATTTGCGATAGCCCTGCCGATTACGGGCATTGTGAAATCAGAATTTTTTCCAGCATCCGACGGGGATGTCTTGTATGTCAGTATGCGCGGACCAGCTGGACTCAATCTTGATCAAACAGATAAGACAACCAAGGAAGTTGAAAAAAGATTATTAACTATTCCTAATATCGTCAATTTTTCAACAATCGTCGGTAGCCCCGGATCAAATGGTGGTATGAGTGGTGGAGGTTCAAACACATCAAACACTGCTTCAATCACAATCAAACTCACTCCGCAAGAAAGCCGCAATATCAAAGCTTATGATATTGCTCAAGAAATTCGTGATAGTCTTTCAAATATTCAAGATACAAAAATTACAGTTTCCAGTCCAAGTGGTGGACCGCCATCAGGCAGTGCTTTCCAGGCTCAAATAAGTGGAGAAAATTTGCAGACCTTGGACAAAATTGCCAATGATCTTAAGCCGATACTAGACTCCATTCCTGGCACTATCAATTCAGACATATCCATCAAGGATGCTCCAGCGGAATACACTTTTGCACTTGATTCAGCTAAAATGGAGCTTTATGATCTAAATGCTACGGTAGTTGGGTCAGCTCTTCGGAATGCCATTTCCGGCACAACAGTGACAACAGTAATCCGCGACAATAAAAATATTGATGTGTTGGCAAGATTTGGCCAGGATAAAATTCCTACCTTGGAAAGCATTCAAAACTTACAAATCTTAAATGCCAAAAAATTGCCAGTATTTATTAAGGATGTAGCAGTTGTCAAACTCACGCCATCCATTGATTCCATTTCGCGCATCGACCAAAAAAGAACGGTGTTGCTCACATCTGACGCCAGCAGTAGCACAAATTCCACACAAATAGTTAAAGCATTTCAAGATAAGATTGCTAAGAATTATTCATTACCGGAAGGATATGCCATAAGTTATGGAGGTGAAAGTGAACAGAATACTGAGTCGGTGCTTTCAATTATTCGCGCGATGGCAATCGCGGTGGTTTTGATTGTTTCGACACTTGTGATTCAGTTCAATTCATTCAAGAAAGCTATCATAGTACTAGTAACTCTTCCATTGGCGCTTATTGGAGTGTTTATCGGAATGGCACTCTTGGGAGTTACATTAAGCTTTCCTGGTCTCATTGGAATCCTGGCACTCTTTGGAATTGTAGTTAAAAATGCCATCATCTTGATTGATAAAATCAATCTCAATATAAAAACTGGTATTCCTTTTCATGATTCAATTATTGATGCTGGAAAATCCAGGCTTGAGGCGATCTTTATCACTTCAATTGTCACTATTGCTGGCATCATTCCGATTACACTCTCCAATGCCACATGGACGGCGCTTGGGTCAGCTGTGATTTTCGGACTTTCTATCTCATCATTCTTCACGCTTTTTATAATCCCAACTCTATACATGACATTCATTGATGAAAAAGAACGCTTTTAAAAACAGCGCGAATTCTGGTTTGTAAATTAAACCATATGGTTAGGTACTTAAAGGATTAGTTGAAAAAAAGAGCACTTATTTGTCTTCAGGGATGAAAATTCCCAAAGAATATCTTATGTCGCACTTGACATAAAAGAGAATGTTATGTTCAAAAAACAGCTTAAAAATGTTATTATAATGGTATAGCTTTTAAAAAAATAAAATGAACAAAGACTCAAAAATATATATTATAGGTGGAGGAATAGCTGCCTTGTCCGCGGCCGTTTATCTTTTAAAGGATGGAGAAGTCGAAGGGAAGAATATAAAAATATTCGATGAATCCAAAAAACTTGGCGGAAGCTTGGATGCTCAGAATCTTGAGGAATCGGAAGGTTATGTGATGCGCGGAATCAGGATGTTTGAAGAAGAATCTTTCGCTTGCACTTTTGATCTAATGTCAAAGATACCCTCGCTGGATATTCCCGGAGAGACGATTAGGGAGGAATTCGTAGCATTTAACAGAGTCAATAAATCCTATTCGAAATCGAGATTGTTAAGAAATGGAGAGGCGATCGATGCCCGACCTCTCAATCTAAGTTTTGGTGATAGGCTGAAAGTTATCACCCTGCTTTTCAGAAGAGAATCTTCTTTGGAAAATATGGAAATAAAAGAGTATTTTTCAGATTCTTTTTTTATTTCAAACTTTTGGTACGAGTTTTGCACCGTATTTGCTTTTCAGCCTTGGCATAGCCTGATGGAGTTTAGAAGATATTTTGTCAGATTTATGACAAGTTTTCCTAAAATTGACACCCTGGAAACGATTGAAATTTCTCCTTATAACCAATATGAATTTATGATTTTGCCTATATTGAGTTTCCTAAGGAAGAGAGGGGTCAAATTTGTGACCGGCACCAGGATTGATAATCTAAATTTCAAATCGGAAGGGGGTAAGAAGTTTGTCAGTCGAATTTATTTTAATAAAGACGAGGAAATAGTTGTTGATAGGGACGATAAAGTTTTTATCACTCTCGGATCGATTGTGGCTAATTCCGCCATCGGCTCAATGAATAGCGCGCCTGTTTTGAATTTAAAAGAAAAAGAGGCCGCTTGGACGCTTTGGGAAAATATTATAAAAGATAATCCGGAATTCGGAAAACCTTCCGTATTTAATAATCACATCGATAAATCCAGGTGGACATCCTTTACCGTCACCTTTAGAGATAAGACCTTTGTTGAGTTGATGGATAAATTCGTGCATAAAAAGGTGACTTCTTTCGGTGGGGTTAATCTGATAGACTCCAACTGGCTGGTATCTGTCGTTTTGACTTATACGCCTTATTTTCTCAATCAGCCTAAAAATGTGAGTTTATGTTGGGGATATGCTTTGCGTTCAGAAGAAAAGGGTAATTTTATCAAAAAAAGGATGTCTGAGTGCACTGGTGAAGAAATCCTGACTGAGGTGATCCATCATCTGGGATTTGAAAAACATCTGGATGAAATTTTAAAAAATGCCATCTGTATACCCTGCACCACTCCTTATATTACCAGTCTTTTTTTGCCCAGAGCGATAGAAGATAGGCCTTTGGCTATACCTGGAAATTCGATCAATTTCGCCTTTCTGGGACAGTATTGCGAGATTCCAAAAGACACTGTTTTTACGGTGGAATATTCGATAAGGTCAGCTCAGATAGCCGTTTATAAATTACTCGGTTTAAAAAAGAAAATCACCCCAATCTATCAAGGGACGCATCACATCAAGGTTTTGTACAATGCGCTAAAAACGGTTTTTAGGTAAATAGAGCCTCGTCGATTAATTTTTACGCGGAGAACCTATGGGTTTCCGCGTTTTTATTTATTCAGCAAAGAATGGTATAATATTATCAGGAATCTAGTTGTGCTTATCTTACAAATAATTATTTTTATTTGATTGTCTATCTAATCCAATAGTAGGCAACTCAAATTTTATTTACTATGGATCACTCTGAAAAAATGGGGCATCATTGCACTTGCAAAAGTGGTTGTCGCGGTTGTGTGGCAGAAAAATTGGGTGTGACCTGCGGAAGCGATATGGAGGCCAAACAATATGAATACAAATTAGAAGAAAAATTGCAATACGCGGAAACTGAAAAATCGCAAACTGAAAAAATGGAACACGATATGTCTCATATGATTCATGAGGAACATGAAAAAATGATGCATGATATGCCAAACATGGATCACGGTGAGATGGGACATGATATGGCAGGTATGGATCATGCTGAGCACGAAACTCATGAACACATGGAACATGCAGGGCATGACATGTCAAAAATGAGTCATATGGATCACGAAGCTGCCATGACCAATCCGCAAATGGCAAAGGCAATGGAATCTGATATGCGCAGGAGATTTTTCATTTCACTACTTCTATCTATTCCAATTTTCTTATATTCTCCGGTCGGTATCAATTTTTTCAAATTGAATCTGCCTGCGCCGATTCCTGTCAATTGGATATTGTTTATATTGACGACGCCCATCGTTTTCTGGGCGGGTTCGATTTTCATTACGGGAACATATTATTCCTTGAAAGCAAAAAAACTTAACATGTCAGTGCTAATTTCAATAGGCGTGCTCAGTGCGTATCTATTCAGTGTTCTGCTGACTTTTATGGGAGGTGAGGAAACATTCTACGAAGCAGCAGCATTGCTTGTGACGTTTGTTTTGTTTGGACACTGGATGGAAATGCGTTCTCGAAAGGGAACATCCGATGCACTTAGGGCGCTTTTTGATTTGGTTCCGCCACAGGCAAAAGTTATTCGCGGTGGTAGTGAAATCACTATTGCGAGTGCTGATATTCTTCAAGGTGACATTGTGATTGTTTTTCCTGGCGATAAAATTCCAGTTGATGGAGAAGTTACTCAGGGTGACACATCAATTGATGAAGCATTGGTGACTGGAGAATCACTGCCAGTTGTGAAAAAAATTGGTGACAAGGTTGTGGCGGGATCAGTTAACCAGACTGGCGCGATACAATTCAAAGCCACCAAAGTAGGATCGGATACTGTATTGGCGCAAATAATAAAGCTGGTTGAAACTGCTCAAAATTCTAAAGCTCCAGGACAACGCATTGCCGACAAGGCTGCGGCATGGCTGGTTGTGTTGGCAGTAGGATCAGGACTCGCAACGTTCTTCGGGTGGTATTTCTTCGGTGGAGCAACTGCAATGGTGGCTCTTACTTTTGCTATTTCTGCGGTGGTTATCGCATGTCCTGATGCATTGGGACTTGCAACTCCAACTGCGGTTGCTGTTGGAACTGGAATCGGAGCACGAAAAAATATCCTTATCAAGGATGCACTGACATTGGAAAGCGCATCAAAAATTACCGCAATCGTGATGGATAAAACTGGAACACTCACGGAAGGAAAACCTGTCGTGACAGATGTGTCGGCATTTAATGATTTCACTAAAGAACAGATTCTTGGGTATACTGCAAGTCTTGAATCAAAATCAAATCATCCTATTGCCAAAGCAATACTTCAGGAAGCGGAGCAAAAAAACATTAATCTTCAAAATATTGAAAACTTTGAATCAATTGCAGGATATGGCCTAAAAGCCAGGATCGAAAACAAGATAGTCTTGGTTGGAAAAGAGCAATTGCTTAAGAATGAATCAGTTGATAGTGTTCCTGCTCAAGAAATGATTCAGAAATATGCATCAGAAGGGAAAACACTTAGTATTATTGCAATTGATGGAAAAGTTGCAGGCATTGTTGCTGTTGCAGACACAATAAAATTAACCTCTCAAAAAGCAATCACTGAGCTTACTAAACTTGGAATTGAGGTTGCGATGATCACGGGAGACAACAAGAAAGTTGCCGAGGCTGTCGGAAGTGAGCTTGGCATTACTCGTATATTTTCCGAAGTTCTTCCTGAGGATAAAGCTAGTTACGTGAAAAAGCTTCAAGATGAAGGAAAATTTGTGGCTATGGTTGGTGACGGCGTAAATGATGCCCCGGCTCTGGCGCAATCCAATATAGGAATTGCAATCGGAGCTGGCACTGATGTTGCCATTGAAACAGCAAGCATCGTGCTGATGAAATCTGATCCTTATGATATTGTGCGAGCAATAACCCTGAGTAAAGCTACGGTTTCTAAAATGAAGCAGAATCTTTTCTGGGCAGCTATTTATAACGTGTTGGCAATTCCAGTGGCTGCTGGAGTATTTTATACATCATTGGGTTGGTCACTTCGTCCTGAAATTGCAGCTCTTCTTATGTCAGCATCTTCAATAATCGTGGCAGCAAATGCAGTATCGCTCAAAAGAATAGAATCGCGTCTTGAATAACTTAACAAAGATTGTATGAAAAAAGTGATAGCAATATATTTGATAGTTGCATTCGTTTTCAATTTTATTTGGGAAATGAGCCAGGTTGCGTTATATAAACTTCACTTCAATGGTGTCCTTGATTTGATTCTTGTCCATCTAAGAGCAACAATCGGAGATGTGATTATTTTGCTCGTTATTTATGCTTTAATTTCTTTGATCTTAAAGGATACCCGCTGGATTTTGAAAAATAAAATCTTACCGTTAGTTCTGACTTCAATCTTAGGATTTATTTTTGCCGTCGTTATTGAAAAATACGCTCTATTAACTTGGAGATGGGGATATAGTGAATTGATGCCAATCGTTCCATTTGTAGGGGTAGGATTATCTCCTGTTTTACAACTGACAATTCTGGCTCCGTTAGTTTCATTTGTAACAAGAAAATTATTCGGTAAAAGTAACTAAAATTATGGAAAAGAAAGGAGGTGGATTATGAAAATAAACAACAAAAAATTTGCAGTAGTATTGTCTAAGGTTTCAGTTATTGTTTATGTCGTTTGTTCAATATTTGTGGCTTTATTTCCTCGAGTATCAACTAAATTAATGACGACACTCTTTCATTTTTCAAGTAATGTTGCAACTGGAAGCAGGGTGACTGTAATAGGTGTCATATTGGGAATTGCTCAAGTTGCGATATATTCGTATATTGCAGGTATGATTTTCGCTTGGATTTTCAATAAATCAGTGGAAAAATGAAATAAAGACACAGTAATGACGTATTAAAAAGAGGATGCAGATCGCCTTATTTTGGCTTAATTTACTATAAAAAAGAAAATATTATGATGTACGGATATGGATTAGGTAGCGGGTTCGGTTTTTTCGGAGGCTTTATGATGCTAATATTTTGGGGTCTTATAATCTGGGCAATTATTGCCTTGGTTCGCGGTGTTTCAGGAGGAGGATGTTGTGGTATAGGTCATGGCAACGGAAACGGACAAAAAACGGATAATGCCATGAATATCCTTAAGGAGCGTTATGCAAAGGGAGAGATATCAAAAGAGGACTTTGAAAAAATGAAGAAGGATTTACAATAAAATAACCATTATGCAATACAGCTACAAAAAACAACTCAATTTATCTTTCGAGGAAGCTGAAAAGAAAACCAGAGAAGAATTGGCAAAAGAAGGATTTGGAATAATCACCGAGATAAATGCCAAGGCAACATTCAAGAAAAAGCTGGATGTCGATTTTGACAACTATATAATTCTTGGTGCCTGCCAACCAAAATCTGCTTACAGGGTTCTTCAGATTGATAAAGAAATCGGACTTTTGCTTCCATGCAATGTGATCGTCTATGAAGATAATGGTAGCGTTTATGTTTCAGCTATTTTGCCATCCATTGCAATGGGAATGGTGAATAATTTGGAACTAACTCCTATTACTAAAGAGGTTGAAGATAAAATAAAAAGGGTTGTTGATAATATTTGAGAAACCAATAAAACTGCAATGGAACGAGAGAAAGGAAGGAATGTTGGATGTGAATCAATTTTTGACAGTGATGGTGCAATAAATGATTACAAAAAGAGGGGCTTTAGCTACTGTCCTAATAAAAGAATCTTATAAGGCACGGAGTGCACAACTGAATTTGACTTAACTACACACGAAGGTAACATCGGACAAACAATAAAAATCCGATGTTATTTTTTAATCGTAAAAATTCAATAACATTCAATGAAGCGAGCAAGCTATATCTTGAGTATTGTGAACTTGAGCTAGAACTTAGCCCTTCTTCAATTTATGAATACAGTAAAACTCTTAGGTGGACAATGGACACACTGGGAGATTTGAGGATGGAAAAATTTAAGGAAGAGCATCTGCTTAAATTAAAACAGGATTATATTAAAAAGAATTTATCCCCAAACACAAAAGCTCATAACTTTTCAGTTATTAGAAATCTGCTTAGATTTTGCCATAGTGAACTCAATCTGAAGGTTATGGATGCTGATAAGGTAAAGCGTCCAAGAATCCCAAGGCATAAGGTTGAATATCTGACTGAAGGGGAGCTTAGACAATTTTACAGCTCAATCGGAAACAGAAGTTTGAGGGACTTAAGATTTAGAGCATTATTCTCAGTGCTCTTTTCCACTGGATGCAGAATAAGTGAGGCATTAAATCTTAAAATTGAAGGTATAGACTTTGTTAATCGTGAGGCTATGATTGTTGGAAAAGGTAATAAGGAGAGAAAAGTCTATTTTACGGAATGGTCAAACCAATGCATTAGAGAATATCTTGAAAGAAGGGGATACAAGTATAAATTTGTGTTTGTGGCTGAAAGTAAAAGTCACGGGCGGTGGGACAGGAATGATGCTCAAAGAAACTTCAGAAACTATCTCAAAAAGTCAGGTTTAGATAAGAAATGCACAGCACATACCCTTCGCAGAAGTTTTGCTACAACTTTATTAAAAAAGGGCGTAGGTTTGGGTCAGATTCAAATCCTGCTCGGACATTCTGACCTCCAGACAACCAGTCGTCATTACCTTGGAGTTCTGAGTGATGATGAGGCTAAAAAGGCACACGAGAAGCATATGGATATGAGTAATTGGCTATAAAAAATGATACAAAAATAGTGGCTTGCTCTAGCTATTTTAATCGTTAATGTGACATTTGAGCTGGCTAATCATATCATAAATGTTACAATTAGACCCTGAAAATGATACAAAAAATTCTTGAAATCATTAACTCCCTAGATTCGCCTAGTTTGAGTGAATAAAATTATGGTATTTTTTGCTTCAGCTAAAGCAAGATTAAGCCGAATTTCCGATTCCTCCCACGAATCACCTCCTTTCTAGGGAGTTAAGGTGCGGTTGATGTCTTCGGACATTAACCAAATTCTATGGGTCGACCCGTCGCTCACGAGCGACAGGTACCAATTATTTTCAAACATTCAATCATTAGGACTAGCCACAATAGCTTACGATTTGTAATCTATAGTGTGAAACAAAAACATTAATCTATATTTCTTTTGGTATTTTTAAGGATATATTGGTTAGTGTTTTTTTGTTCTTTATGGGGTTTTGAAGGCCGTTTGCCACCTAAATATCAATTCATTGATATGATTGTGGTATCTATATAAACCGTCTTCAAAACTCCGCCAATTTAAAAGTTTTGCTCCCGTAGCTCAGTGAGAGAGCGTGTGTTTCGTTTTTCTTGTATGATTTTATATGGTGTGGATTGATCATTCCGACGGAGTCCACATATAATATTAATCTCATCTTGTGATTCACAAGGTCGACGGTTCGACTCCGTTCGGGGGCATCACGGTTTGTAAAGTTTGCACGTGCATAACTCAGTTGGTAGAGTGCCCGACCTAAGTATGGGCCCATCGGGAAGTCCCGAGTTCGAATCTCGGTGCACGCGCCAAAAAAAATAAGTCCTTGGGAAATTCTCTAAGGGCTTTTTTCTTTGTTTGACAAAAGCCAAAAAAGGGAGTATAATGGACAAATGGTGAGATTTATTTCTTGCTGTAGGCAAATAAACACTTTTTCGCGAGAGTGTTTTTTTGTTGTGCGAAAAAGCTTAAATAGGCCAAAAAAGTAACATTGACAATATCAATTCAGTATGGTATACTTAGTATAAGGTCAAAAACAAAAACAAATTTATAAACTCTACAAAATGAAAAAATAACATAAACCAAACAACTGCACAGGGTCTATTTTAGAAAGGCTTGAGAAGTATGTTTGAAAAAGCATATTGCTCAAGCTTTTTTCTTACTGAAAAACAAATAAACCGCATCTGCGGGTTTCAATAAATAAAAATTAAAACACAAAAAACTATGGCTAAAAAAGTCACAGGAAAAAAGGCAGCCTCTGCGGCGTCTAAGGTTTTGCGAAGTGGCAGCACTTCAAAAAATTCCAAAACAGCAGCAGCAAGCGCACTCTCACAAAGAGAGAAGAGTATTGCAAATTATGCATGCCCAAATTGTGGAAGTTCTAAATCCACATTACGTGGAAGATGTTCCGTGTGTGGTTATGCTGGTTTGAGGTAATTGATAAAAATCAAAAAAACATGGAAACAAAATTTTGCAATTAAAAAAAGACTCACACAATAAGTTAATATCAGTAAGTCTTTTCCTGTGAATATATGATGTCCATCTAGCTAATAACATTATAACAGGTTTCTTTGGATATTGGCAATCATAATTAAAATTAAATTTAAAATTCAAAAAATATGTCAGATCCAAGAACATTCATTAGTTTTGATTTTGATCATAATGAAACCGAAAAAATTCTTTTTGCTGGTCAAGCAAAAAATTCAAAAACTCCTTTCACAATCTCAGACTGGTCATCTAAGGCATCATTACCACAAGCTCAATGGGAAAAACTGATTGAAGAAAAAATCAATAAGTGCAATATCCTTGTTGTATTAGTCGGTAAGTATATGTCATCAGCAGCTGGTGTAGCAAAAGAAATAGCATTTGCAAAAAGCAATGATGTCCCAGTTTTTGGGGTTTACGTTGGTGGCGCAAATCATGAAAGTACTTTGCCAGTTGGTCTTCAGCGTAACAGGACTATAATATGGGACTGGGATGAAATTGCGTCTGCAATTAATCAAACCATGAAGGAGGGTAAAAATAAATAATATGAAAAAAGCACTTATAGTTGGCATAAATAATTATCCAATATCTCCGCTAAGTGGCTGCGTTAATGATGCTTCAGCAATTTCAAGTATTATTGAGACCAATGGAGATGGGTCTCCCAATTTTTCCGTAGCTCTAAAAACAGACACTCAAAGTAAGTCAGTACTTATGGAATCGATAGTGGAGCTGTTTAATGGAGATTGTGAGACTGTATTATTTTATTTCTCTGGTCATGGGTTTTTGAATTCACTCGGTGGCTTTATTGTTACCCCTGATTATAAAAAATATGATGAGGGTATATCAATGGATCAAATTCTCCAGCTAGCTAATAATTCCAAAGCAAAAAATAAAATTATAATTTTGGATTGTTGCCATTCTGGGTCGTTTGGATCACCAGCCATTTCTAATGGAACAACTTGTCAGATTAATGAGGGCGTTACCATATTAACTGCCAGCAGAGGTGATGAACTTGCTATGGAAATCAATGGTCATGGTGTGTTTACTAATTTGTTGTTAGATGCACTTCGTGGGGGAGCATCAGATCTTGGTGGGCACATTACACCTGGAAGTGTTTACGCTTATATAGATCAAGCACTTGGGCCGTGGAGCCAGCGACCAGTGTTTAAAACAAATGTAACTAGCTTTACATCGCTAAGGAAAATAAATCCTCCAATAGATACGGATATTTTGCGAAAAATAACTGAATATTTTCCAGAGCAAAATCATGAGTATAAACTGGATCCAACGTATGAATTTGACAATAAAGATATTGCTATTGAAGATAATGTTAAGATTTTCAAAGATTTGCAAAAATTAGAAGGTGTTGGATTGGTTGTCCCTGTAAACGAAGATCATATGTATTATGCCGCTATTAATTCAGGATCATGTAAACTTACAGCCTTAGGCGCTCACTATTGGCGCTTGGCCAAGGACAAATTGATTTAATTGGTAATCTAAAGACATAAAGCAAAAACACTCTTTCGCGAGAGTGTTTTTTGTTGTGTAAAATGGCTTTCCTTGGCTCTTGCTGGGTTTTTGTTTTAAACACATACATTTGT
>DNVR01000001.1:14885-15354 GCA_003507445.1 Candidatus Moraniibacteriota bacterium | reverse complement strand
CTTGTCTATTTTTTTCAATAATAGTTTCCTGCTGCTTGAGTAATCTCCTTTTTTCATTTTCAATCAATGCTAATCGCTGCCTCTCTTTTTCTTCTTTTTCGGTTTTAAGTGCCAACGCAATCTGCTGTCTTTCAAAATTTTTGCGTTCTTCTATTTTTTTTCTGACATTTTCTTGTTCAACATCTTCAAAGACAAAGTCATTAAAATTAAACTCTGGGTTATGCAGCACTGGGACGTTTTTACTTTCAATTAAGTTTCCCAATATATATGCATTCACTCCAGAACCATCATATTCATTGACAATATTTTCAATTTCTTCAATTTCTGTTTGACAAATTCTTTCGCCACTCAGTGGTTCATCGCCAATACACTCGGTAACATTTCCGACTGATTGAATTTTTTTCCAATCCAAATCGCCAGCTTCATCAACTGGTCTAACGTCAAACATTTGAGAAATGATTCTGTTTTT
>DNVR01000001.1:0-14875 GCA_003507445.1 Candidatus Moraniibacteriota bacterium | reverse complement strand
CTGCAAAGTTCTCAGCACTGTGCGCATCAACGTACCAAGCCGCATCTTCCAGAATTTCTCGCATACAAGGATGATCAGATGACACCACTACTGCGCCTTTGGCCATCGCTTCCAATGGCGGAAGCCCGAAACCTTCGTACAACGATGGAAAAACATATGCCTTCGCAAAACGATATAGCACATCCAAATCTTGATCACTGACAAATCCTAGAAAATGCACACTGACAATATTTTTTTCTGCGCAATACGACTTCAACCGCTGATAAAAAAAATCTTCTTTACCAACAAGTGCCAATTGCATATCAGGAAAAGCACTCGAAACAAGAACAAATGCATCAATAAGCTGCTGCAAATTTTTATGCGGATATGCATTGCCAACATAAAGCAAATACGGTTTTATTATACCATATTTTTCCAAAATAAGATGCGGCGCAGCAGAAGAAATTCGACAAAGATCATCACACGCTTCATGGGTCACATTTATTTTTTCTTTCGCCTCGGGATATTCGGAAATTATGTCATTTTTTGTAAACTCAGAAACCGCAATAATACTCTTTGCTCTCTTGATTGCACTGCTGATTGTCCATTTATATGCAACGTATTTGATCCAATACCAAAGTGGATTAAGTTTTGTTGCTCGCAGCGTCGGAAAGTGCACCAAAATCAAATCATGAATTGTAAGGACAAACGGACGACGATACAAAAGCGGCACATTGAAATGCGGAAAATGCATCAGATCAAATTTATATTTGCATAAAAGTCTTGGATATAAAATCTGTTCAGCAAAAGAATACCAACGATAATCCGCCAGCACTTTGGTAAAATTCTTATTAAAAGGTTGATACTCATCAAAATTTTCTTTGCGCAAAAAAACCACGTATTGATTTTCGCTATCAATCGTTTCAAGATGTTCAATAAGTTTTTGAGTATAGCGCCCCAACCCCTTGCCCAAAAGACCAAAGAAGCGCGCATCAATTCCAATAAGCATAAAAAAGTTTGTAAAGTAAAAAGTTCTTAAAGTTTATAAGGTCAAAACAACAAAAATCACAAGTATTTTACTTTATAACTTGTAACTTTATGAACTTTATAACTTTCTCTATTTTACCATTTTTCAGACAATAAAAAAAGCCACCTTTCGAGTGGCAAATTTTAACATTTGTAAGTCTAGGATTAAGCCTTGGCGAGTTGGAGTTCGCGGTGGGATAGGTATAAGAATATTCCTAGAAATAGAACTGTGTTGAGTGGTGCAAACCAAAATGGATAGTGCTGGCCGAGTGATTCAAGAACCATAATCATTCCAAGCATTCCAATGGAATACATCGCACCATTTTTAAGATAGGCATATTTTGTGATGACATCCATTCCGCGAATGGTAAATTCCCTGACCACAAAAGCGCCGATACCGTTTCCAATCAAAATCAGCGGCACAGAAATTGTGAAAGCAAACGCACCAATCACCCCATCTATCGAAAATGAAGCATCCAACACCTCCAAATATAGCAATTTGCTCCAGGCACTCATTGTGCTTGTCTTGCTAACAAGTTCCTTTTCTTTTTCCTCGGCGTTTTTCTTAAATCCATCTGTAATAAAAAACATCGTTGAACCGATTGAGGCTGAGAGCGCCAACATTGGATTAATTTTCAGCGCAAGATATATAATCACTGTGATAAAAATTGAAGAAATAGCATAAAACCAAGCGCTGCGCTTGTGAATGAAGTGTTCCACCAAAAAGGCATACTTTTTTTCTTCCAAAAAAAGCCAGGAAAGTGCTACCAAAAAAAGATAAATTCCGCCACCAAGCAGCAACAGTGGTTTTGACTTTTCAACATACTCAGTGATCATTGGATCATTTGAAAAAGTAAATTTCCAAAGCTCGCCCAATGACAAAGCCGGATTCACCATCCAAACAATCAAAAACGGCAGCACGCCGCGAACCACAAAGACTGCCAATATCATCCCCCAAAGCAAAAAGAACTTTCGATATTTTTGCGACAAAGTCTTAAGCACATGCGCATTAACAATGGCGTTATCAATACTACTGATAACCTCAAAAATAATAAGCCCAAAAATTACAACGATTGCACTAAACATAAAATTTTTATAACTTTAAAGAATATTACTTACCATAGTTGCCCCACTTGTTATAAGTATACCACACATTACCCTTTCATTTTTTCAAAAATAGCCAAGGTTTCGCGAGCGGATGTTCGCCAGTTGAAACGAACTGCTTGCCTGAGCCCAAGACTAGAAAGTTGTTGATGAAATTCCCGATTAAGAAGAACTTCTTTCATTGCTTGGTACAATTCGTCTGGCTTGTCAGGATCAATCATCACAGCTCCCTGATCAACAACTTCTGGCAGCGCGCTGCAGTTAGAGGTTATCACAGGCACTCCGCAGCGCATTGCTTCAAGTACTGGTATTCCAAAACCTTCAAAAAATGATGGGTACACAAAAAGTGATGCCAAAGTATAAGTCGCAGCCTTGTCTTGATTAAGAATACAACTGGTGAATATAATGTCTTTGGTAAATTTAGCACTTCGCATCGTTTCCAAAATATCATCAATTTTCCAACCTTTCCCACCTGCAATCACCAGTTTATATTTTTCTAACTGCGGATTATTTAATGAGCGCAACTGATCATATGCTTTTACGATTGCGGTAATGTTTTTTCTTGGCTCAATCGTTCCGAGATAAAAAATAAAATTAAACGGCAAATGATACTTTTCTTTTACCTCGATAAGTTTTGGGTCATTGCGATCCAGCTCTACCATCTCATCTGGAACGCCATTATAAATCCTTCGAACTTTTTGCGCGTTAATCTTATAACGCGAAACAATGTCAGCGCGCGTGGAATCTGAAACTGCAATAATTTTTTCTGCGCGGCGACAAAGACTACGAGGGTTTATAAAATGATGCCAAGCTCGACGTTTAAAAGAAAATGTTTCTGGAAAAATTTCATATGAAAGATCATGAATTGTGAGCACCAATTTTGTTTTGGGAGAAAGCGCAACAAAATTAATATTAGGCATAAAGAAAAGATCAACTCCACCAAGCATTTTATCAATATGCGGCCATCGCAGATACCAAAAACAAAGATTTAATAATTTGTTTGGATAATTAAAACGTTTCACGCTGACATTTTTGAACTGCGCAAAAATACGCTCATCAAAATGAGAATCATTATATGAGTTTAAAAAAAGAATATACTGATTTTTTTTGTCCAATTCAAAAAGATTCTCCAATAAATTGATGGTATATTCTTCCACTCCAGTTCTTTTTCCGTCGCTCAGGCAACGTATGTCGATTCCAATCTTCATAAAAAGTTTTCTTCTTTGTTTTTCTCCCCTCAGATGAGGGGAGATGCCTGAAAGGCAGAGGGGTTTGAGCAGTGCCAAGCTCAAACCTCACCTTAATCATCTCCTTATCTAAGGAGAGGAAAATATTGAATTAAACACTTTAACAGGTTCTTTTAGCATACTCCAATGCTTGGCATCAGCCAATATTGACTTTTTGGTGAAAAAGGAGTATAATAGACTATCATAGTTAATTTTACAGTTTCATATCAGAAAGCCTATTTATAGACAAAAACATATCCTAAAGGAGGACGTCATGTTCAAAATAAGACAATCATTTGGTCTCCATACGCCAGTTGTAAATGCAGTACTATCACTAGTTGAATATTCCCCATCTAACGAAAAAGATGTAACCAGTGGTGTTCACATCGTATCTGGACGCCGCACAGTTGATCAACATGCGGGAACACTTCTCTTTGAATCTTCAGAAGAGGGCAATAAAAGAATTGATCACCATAAACCAACCCTAGTTATAAGTGTGCGCAACACGCTCGCAAACCTGCGCTGTGGAGCTTGGGTAAAAAGCAAAACAGAAGGGTTCGTAACTATTGTTGGAGAAAATTCAAATGAAAGTAAGAGGCCATACCACATTCTAGGAATGAAAAAGGATGGAAAAATGGAAATAACAGAGTTATTTCCTACCCAGGAAAATCTTGCTGAATACGAGTGGGTATTCTCTGGCGTTCCGATTCTTTGGGAAGATTATCTTTATGAACGCATGATTACAGAAGCAGCTGACCATGCCCACATTTGGCACCTACCCAGAGGAAACCACCCCAAGACAACAGAACAAACAAGTAATGACTGGAAAAAACTACATGATGTTTTCAGATCCATGCTATATGAGGACAGAAAAACTGCCGCCAAAGAAATCAGCAGCTGCGCCGTCGAGCTTGGTCTTAAAAAAGAGATCAGCTATTATTTGCACAATGCCATCGGTTTAGACGAAAATGGACAGCTCATTCAACTGAGCTCCATAGGAAGTCTAGAAAAGCTTGGTACAGAGCTGAGCGAGATGGGAGCTAAAAGAGCATTGATGGTTGATAATGGAGGATCGGTTTCTGTCTGGTTTTATCCCAAGGGATTTTATGCAAAACCGGGGTATACAGCAGATGGGATACCGCTTTTCTCTCTTCCAAATCATAGACCGGAAGGCACGGCTTACTTATTTTTGCAGTTAGAAAGTCCTGCGTATGAATATTTGTACAGGACGTACTAATAAAATATCACAGGGTGTGGTCAAGGCGAAAACGCTTTCGGCTGCATCCTGTTTTTTATTTTAAAAAAACCAAGTGGCATACGACCGCTGTTTTTTGGTTTTTTTATTTCCAAAAATCTTACCCACAATATCCTAATACCTAAAACCTAGAACCTAACACCTGTTTTTCGATAAACTCTTTCATTTTTTCCTTAAAGATTTCGCGATCAAACTTTAGAACTTTGGAGCGAATATAATTTGCGTCGAATGATAGTTTTTCAAATCGCTGAACAGCATCAATGATGTCCTCGCTGTTTTGTTTGTCAAAAAACACTCCCATCTTCCCTTCTTCCATATGTTCTGGGATGTCGCCACCGCGAAATGCGATGAGGGGCTTTCCTGAAGCAAGAGCTTCGATGGCCACAATGCCAAAGTCTTCCTCTTGCGGAAAAATAACCGCCTGACAGTTGGCATAGTGTTTTTTGAGCTCATCATCATCAACACGACCCAAGAATTCGATAGTAGGTCCAGCAATTTTCTGCAATCTTTTTAATTCCGGTCCGCGCCCTATTATCTTAAGCGGCAATTTCATCTCATTAAAAGCTCTGATGGCAACGGAATGTCTTTTATATGCAATCAGTCGTCCTACCATCAGAAAGAACTTTTCATTTGAGTCTAACACTTGAACTGAAAAATTATTGGTATCGACAGGAGGATGAATCACAGCTGAGTCTTTGCGATAATATTTTTTAATACGACGTGCGACAAAATTGGAGTTGGCAACAAAAACATCGACTCTGTCAGCGCTAACTTTATCCCAAAGGCGAATATAATTCATTGCAAAAGGGATGAGTTTTTTAATCAAACGTGGAAAATAAAAATCGCGCGTATATTTTTGACAATCATCCCATGCATATCGCATCGGCGTGTGCATATAGCAAATATGCAGTGTTTTTGGCCCCGTGATTATTCCCTTGGCATAACTTGAAGAATCAGAAACCACCACATCATAGGCTGAAAAATCAAATTGTTCAATGGCTGGAGGCATTAGGAGTGGGAAAATTCGATGCCATCTGCGGGCAAAAGGAAAATTTTGAAGATAAGAAGTATAAATTCTTTTATCTTCAAAGACACCGTGCATCGCATCTTTGTTGTGTAAAATTGTATAAATTGGCGCGTAAGGATAAAGTTCAGTGAGACACTCAAGCACCCTCTCAGCTCCTCCATATTGCACCAAATAATCATGAACAAAGGCAATACGCATGCAAGTTATAAAGTTATAAAGTTATAAAGTTATAAAGTATTTTTTAATTCTTACTTTATATTTTTTATAAACTTTATAAACTTGTTACTTTTAAATCTATTAACATTAATTGTATTTTGCTATTTCCATTCCACTCGTCTTTTTCAATATTACAAGCGATGTCAACACAATCGCCTTCGGAAATTTTGAGATATTTTTCATAGCCATTAAAACTGACCGCTTCGAATATCTTAGGCGAATCATCTTTTGATGAAAAATAAAATTTAAGATGCTTATTGCCACTTCCAATGGTTCTTTTTTCTCTCACAATCATATTTCGCATCGCAAAAATTGGCTGCTCGTTGTTTTGACCAAATGGTTTTAGTTTTTCCAAATCCTCCACCAAATCAAAATCAATAGCATCGGGTTCCAGTTCTTCATCAATTTTTATTTCAGGACTCAAATCAATTCCTTCAAGTTTTTCAGAAATAAGTGAATTTATTTTTTCATAGAACTTATCCAGATCTTCATTGGCAACCGACACGCCAGCAGCTTGAGAATGTCCACCATATTTTACCAACAATTCCTGACACTGGCCAATTGTTTCAATAATATTAATTTGCGGAATGCTACGAAATGACCCCTTGCTGACTTCATCGCTCTTTTGAAAAATAGCCACGGGTTTGTTATATTTTTGAGCAATTTTTCCAGCCACCAATCCAACAACTCCAATTGAAAAATGCTCACTGATAGCAAAAATAAATTTCTTGTCCTTAAATGCATTCTCGGCCAAAATTTTCACTTCATCTACAATTTTTTCAGTAATTTTTTGTCTTTCAGCATTGTTAGCTTCAAGCTCAAGTGCAAAAATACGAGCTTTTGCGACATCTTTTTCAATTATCAAATTGTAAGCCAAACTTGCATGATTAATTCTGCCCGCTGCATTGATGCGTGGAGCGATGTAAAAAGAAACTTTTTTAGTATCAGGAATCTCATTTTCGTTTATTATTATCCGACCAACAGCAAACAATTCCAGAAGACCCACGCGCCGAGTTTTAGAAAGAACTGTTAATCCATATTTCACAAAAAGTCTGTTTTCTCCAACAAGCGGAACACAGTCAGCAATAGTTCCGATTGCCACCAAATCCAACATCCATTTCGAAAGTTGCATTTTTTCAGGCAAAAGCCTTTGAAAAATAGCTTGCACAACCTTAAATGCAACCCCGACTCCAGCCAAGTCGCTAAAGGGATATCCACAGCCTTCTTGATGAGGGTTTATGATTGCAAATGCCTCAGGCACATTTTCCGGAACATGATGATGATCTGTGATTATGACGTCGATTCCAAAGGAATTTGCTTTTTCAACTTCGGCGACACTTGTGATTCCACAGTCAACAGTAATAATCAAATCTACTTTTTTTTCTTTGAAAATACCAATGGCAGCACTGTTAATGCCATATCCTTCGCTATGCTTATTGGGAATATATACAAAAGAATCGATTCCAAGATGATCCAGTGTTTCCTTAATAATAGCTGACGACGTGATTCCATCGGCGTCATAGTCGCCAAAAATTGCAACTCGCTGCTTTTCATCGCGAGCTTTTTTAATGCGCTCGACAACTTTTTCCATATCACAAAAAGAAAATGGATTATGGGAATCATTTTCATAATTGGGATTTACAAATTGTTCGATTTCCTTTTCAGTTGTCAGCCCTCGCGAAAACAATATTTTTGCGACAGATGAATTCAATTTGAAAGAAAAAGTTGAAGGAATTTCTTGCGGTTGCTGAGCAATCTTCCAATTAGCCACAATTATATATCATAAGCATATAGCATATAACAACCAAATACCACTCGTGTGATATAATTTCATTATTTGCTATATGTTATATGTTTTATGTTACATGTTTCTTACTTTACCACTGCGCCACATCCTGGGCAAATAAATCTTGCTTCAAAAACACGGTCCTTCGGATTGATCAATTTCAAATTAAGCACAAGTTTCGTGCTGCAATCCAAACAAGAATAGTTTGCTTGAAAATTCAATTCTTTGGCGATTTTTTGAGCATCTTTGGCATAAATATCAAAGTCCAACTGATATTCATTTCCGGCCTGAGTGAAAAGTGAGCTTATGCGTTCCACGACTTCAATTGGACGAGTGGTTCCTCTGACAATAAAATCCTTCACTCCTAATTTGGTTGCCCTAACCCTATCTTCTTCCCTACCCATATGTGAAGATATAACAACTGGAATAGTTGAAGTCATCACTGTTTTTTGCAAAGATTCAATCATTGAAAAACCGTCCATTCGAGGCATCACGATTCCCGTAAAAATAACATCAGGCAATTCCTTGGTTGCCTTGTCCAAACCTTCAACACCATCGCTTGCCACAATAACTTCAAAATTGGCATTTTGAAATATCTCAACATACATTTCCAATAATTCTGTATCATCATCAACAATAAGCACTTTTATTTTTTTATTTTCCATATATATTATTAAATAATTATTTTAATATCAACTGCCGAGGCGGCTCTTCCATCATTATAAATAAAGAGAGGGTTAATATCAAATTCAGAAACATCATCATTTTCAATTGCAAAATTCATCAGCCCAGAAATAATGCTGGCAAATTCTTCAACATCATATGCCTGCTGACCGCGCGCACCTGAAAATAAGAAGCTTATCTTGCTCTTTAAGATTTGTTCCTTGATGCTTTGAGCGGACATTGGAGGAATCAAAAAATTAACCATTTTGAAAACTTCAGTATAAATTCCACCCAAGCCATATACAATTACTGGTCCAAAAATACTGTCTTTTTTAATTCCCAAAATGATTTCTATTTGCTTATCCTGCATCGGTTGCACAACCAAGCGCTCAGTTGGAAAATTGGCTCTCAGCTTTTTGGTAGCTTCTTCAAGTGCAGAAGGATCTTTGATGTTCAAAATAAGAGCTTGCTTGTCTGATTTGTGAAGCACCTTATCACTATCCACCTTAATCACAACGGGATATTGCATAATAGGTGAAATTTCTGATTCAGGCAAGATTTCAACATATGACACTGGGTTTATGGCATATTTTTTCATCACTTCAAAAGCTTCTGAAAAGAAAAGTGCATTTCTATTTTCTTTTTTTGCCCCAGCAATAATTTCTCCCACTTGTTTTTTACGCGAAGCAATGATGTTTTCCTTGGCAATTGTTTCTTTGTTTTTTTTGAAAAGACTCCATTTGTAATATTTATTCAAGGCTGAAATTGCACCATCCGGATTTGAAAAATTCGGAATATAATTTTTTTTCAATTCATCAACAGATTTTTTAATACGTCCTCCTCCGATAAAAACAGTCAACATTGCAACTTGATTTTCTTTTCTGTTTTTGATTATTGAGTTTGCAATTTTTTCTACCGGTGTTTGTTGTTGCGGAGTAAGCACTGGGATTATCGCACCAAGTTTCTGCTTGTTTAAAATATCAAAAATGCTTTGATATCTGTCCTCTCCAGCATCGCCCAACAAATCAACGGGATTTTCCACTGAGGCTTCCTCGGGAAGAAAACTCTGCATTTGATCTTTTATTTTTTTTGAAAAATCAGTAAGCACAATATCCTTTCCCTTGAAAGCGTCTGTGACAAGCACGCCTGCTCCACCAGCATTTGTGAGCACCGCAACTTTTTCATTTTTCGGTGCATCAACAAAAGAAATCAATGTGAGCAAATCAAAAAATTCTTCCAAATCATTGGCCCTAATCACACCAGCTTTTTCAAAAGCCACATCAATAATTTCATCACTTCCAGCCAAAGCGCCCGTGTGAGATGAGATTGCCTTTTGCGCTTTTTCCGTTTTGCCAGCTTTAAGAATCACAATTGGTTTTATTTTGGAAACTTTTTTGGCAACTTGAATAAATTTTTGTCCGTCTTTTATTCCTTCCAAATACATCCCTATTACTTTCGTTTCCTTGTCTTTTGCCAAATATTCAAGCATTTCAGATTCATCAAGCTGCATTTTGTTGCCAACCGAAACAATTTGCGAAAATCCAATATGCTCCTGCGCCGCCCTGTCCATCAGTGCCACAGCCAAAGCTCCAGACTGCGAAACAAAAGCAATATTTCCAGCCATTGGCATCCCACCTGCAAAAGAAGCATTCAATTTGAGCTTTGGAGAGATAAACCCTAAACAATTTGGTCCCAAAATGTTCAAATTATGCTGCTTGGCCAATTTTGACAATTCTTTTTCTCTGTCAATTCCCTCTTCTCCAGTTTCAGAAAATCCCGCTGAAATAACGACGAAGTTTTTCACTTTGCCGCAACTTTGCGCAACAACATCCACCACAAACTTTGCCGGCACCGCCACAATTGCCACATCAACATTTTTGTTAATACTACTCAAGTCCTTGTAACAACGCTTTAATTTCAAAAGTTTATACGAAGGGTTTACAAAAAATACCTCGCCCTTGTAGCCAAGTTTTGTGATGTTATCGACGAGCACTGTGCCTATTTTTCCTTTTTTGTTTGAAGCGCCAACAATTGCGATGGATTTTGGAGCAAAAAGATTGTTTAACATATTTGTTTTAATATTTATGGTTTTAAAAAAGTTTTTTGATTTGTTTACTTTTAATATATTTAGGACTTACGCACTTTCTCAACGATTTCTTTTTTGGCACGCTTTTGGATAAATACTCAATATCCAAAAGCTCAAAGAGTTGCTGTCGCCAACCTGCCTACCGGCAGGCAGGCAATTGGCCAAAAAAGAAATGTTTCGAAANNTTCGAAATGCGTAACTTCTGATATTATACTTCTTTTGCATTCCAAAAGCAAAAACTACCCCTGCCAAAAGCTGGGGTAGTTTTGTATTCCTAAAGCTGTATAGTTTTAAACTATTTGTTCCAACGAAATGATTTGAAAAAGTCATCAAAATCAGCTGAGAAAAAATCGTATTGATATTCCCCTGTTCCGCAAACAAAAACATAGTTATTACCATCGCGCGAAGTTATTGCTTGAGCAACTTTTGTGCTGTTGCCAAGTGGGTCAGTAAAAGAAAATTCTATTTTATAAGCATTTTCTCCTCCGATCTTAGTGCGCAAAGAAGAAATCTCTTTAAAATCTTTAATGTGTGTTGCAAGATCGGAAACAACAGCGTTTCTAATTTCTTGATCTGATTTTTGAAAATTAATTCCAACTGGATTAGACCTGACATCGCAACCAGTTCTTTGATCCCCTTTCAAGCGAAAGCCCCCCAAATATGAATCGCCATATTTTTTTTCTTCATCATTGTCTGCGACAAAGGTGCTCGGAAATTTAAAGCTGAAATCAGGACCAATATGAGAATAATTTTCATATTGAACTCTTGAAACTCCAAAATTCATCCTAATGCCCGTAACGTTATTGCTTGACCAAAGCATTACCGCTTTCACAATTCCCGAAGCAACAGCCAAAATAAGCAAGATGAAAATTATTTTTTTGATATCCTTTTTCCATCCAGCCCAATCTATAAGAGGGTTTTTTGATGATTTTTTTGAATCAATTTTTTCAATTTCCTGCTCGTCAATTTCAATATGAATTTCATTTTCATTGCTTGTTTCTTCTTTCATATATGTAAGTCACAATCTTAGCTAAAGATATTAGCAGCTTGTTCCTGTTATAATTCCACCTTCAATTGTGATGGTGCAAGTGTCAGTGACAAGCGGTCCTTTTACCAAAGTAAGAACACTGCTTATTCCACTGTTTCCATCAACTTTAAACACTCCTGTTACTGAAACATCTCTGACATCTGAAAGATCATTTCCATTAGCATCAATGTCTGCGCTCATATTCAATGTGTCAGCAAGATTAAGTCCACCAGCTGAAGTGAAATCTGTTCCACTGTTTCCGATGTTGGTTAAAACATTATCATTCATATCGATGTTGCCTCTCATTTCAGAGTTTCCTGTTATGTCAAAACCTCCTGTAGTAACAGTAAACAAACCACTTGAAGTTATTGCTCCACCAAACAATCCACTAGTAGCGATATTTAAACTTCCACCACCAATAAGATTTCCACTAAGTGTAAGTGCTGAAAGATTTGTATCTCCGTTTGATTGTATTTGCCAATCGCCATCAGTAATCGAAACATTAGCATTGGAGTTACCAATATGAACTTGCGCAGCATCTGCTCCAGCTGTTCCAAGGTTTATTGTTGAGTCCGGACCGGCAGTGTTGTCAGAATTTGTAAGCCCCGTTAAGAAGTTTATGCTATCAGCATAAATTGTTGACCAACGAGAACCACTTGTCCCAAGTGAACCACCTGTGATGTTACCTTCGACGTGCAAATTAGCTTTTCCAGTTCCAGTGTTTCTAATGAAAACATCTGAATCAATTGCATTATTTGCAACATCAATGTTCATATTGTTGCTTGTTGAAAAAATGTTTCCACCAGAAAGACTTGTTGTTCCATCGCTAAGTAAGAAAGCCAAAACATTTCCAGTAGTGTTTACATCTATAGCAGAATTCAAATCACTGCCAACTATTGTGCCATCTGCTATTTTTGCAGAACTTACACTATCATCAGCAAGTTTTGCATTTGTTACTGCACCGTCAATAATAGAAGTCGTTGTTATTGCATTATCAACCACAGTAGTTGCAAGAGTTGCTGTGTCAGCATTTCCTGTGACATCAGCAATTATGTTAGATGAAAAAGTTTTAACACCATCAATTGTTTGATCTCCGATTGTGTAAACGCCGTTAGTAACAGTTGCTGCATTTCCTGTGATATTAGCAACAACATCCTGCGTGAATGTGTTGATACCGGTCAAGGTATTATTAGCAGCAGCATAAACTCCATCAGTAACAGTTTCAGCATTTCCTGTAATATTAGCCACCACATTTGAAGTAAATGTTTTTATTCCATCAATTGATTGATCTCCGATTGTATAAACTCCATTAGTAACAGTTTCAGCATTTCCTGTGATGTCAGCAACAACATCTTGTGTAAATGTATTAAGACCAGTCAAGGTATTATTAGCAGCAGCATAAACTCCATCAGTAACTGTCGCTGCGTTTCCTGTAATATTAGCCACAACATCTTGTGTGAAGGTGTTAAGTCCAGTCAAGGTATTGTTGGCAGCAGCATAAACTCCATCAGTCACGGTTTCAGCATTTCCTGTAATATTAGCCACCACATTTGAAGTGAATGTTTTTATTCCATCAATTGATTGATCTCCAATTGTATAAACTCCATTTGTCACAGTTCCAGCGTTTCCACTTACATCACCCGTAACATCGCCAAGAAGATCGCCTGTAAATTGAACTGCAGTTATTGTTGTGGTTGAATCAATATTGTTTCCTGTGATTGTGTCATTTGCAATTTTTACTCCCGTCACTGCTCCATCAGCAATTTTTGCAGTAGTCACGCTTTGATCTGCAAGTTTTGCAGGTGTAATAGCGCTGTCAGCAATTTTCTCAGAAGTTATTGCGGCATCAACAATTTTTGTTGTAATGATTGAGCCGTCTGCCAATTTTGAAGTTGTGACAGCACTGTCAACAATTTTTGCAGTAGTTACTGACCCATCAGCCAGTTTAATATCGGTAATAGCCCCATCCTGAACTTTTGCAGTTGAAATTGAACCATCAGCCAAATTAATAGCCAAGATTGTTCCATCGGCAATTTTTCCAGAAGTAACAGCACCGTCAATTATTTTTGCAGTTGAAACTGAATTATCAGCCAATTTTACTGTGGTAATAATTCCATCTGCAAGATCAGCTATTTGGATTGTTCCATCAACAATTTTTGCGCTAGTCACGCTGTCATCTGCCAATTTTACTGTTGTGATTGCACTATCAGCAATTTTTCCAGTTGTGATGGTTGCATCCAAAATCTTAACTGCTGTTACTGAATCATCTGCCAAGATTGCAGTTGTTACTGCAAGGTTTTGAATTTTAGAAGTACTAACTGATCCATCAGCTAGTTTAATATTTGTAATAGCACTATCTTCTATCTTTGCAGTTGAAATAGAACCGTCAGCCAAATTAACAGCTACAATTGTTCCATCGGCAATTTTTCCAGAAGTAATTGTTCCGTCTAATATTTTTGAATTAACCACTGATCCGTCAGCCAATTTGCTTGTAAGAATAGCGCCATCAGCAATTTGATTGCTTCCAACTCCACCATCAGCAATCCCAACAGTTCCAACACCAACAGTTATTCCTGTTCCAGCGCCGACAGTTAAAGTTACATTTCCAAGTGTTCCACCACCAATCAATCCATCTCCAGCAGTAACACCGGTTATTGTTCCACCACCAGCAATTGAGTTAACAGTCCAAGAACCATCGTTATTATTAACAACTGTAACATTGTCTCCAGCAACAATTGATTTAACCATACTGCCATCTGATGCCAATTTGTTTCCTGTTATTGTTCCATCAGCAATCTGCAGCCCAGTTATTGAACCGATAATTTTTGAAGCATCCAACCCCGTTATCCAAACAGGATCGTTATATGAACCGGTTGTATAAACACCATTGGTAACAGTGTCAGCATTTCCTGTAAGTGTTCCAACAACGCTGCCAATAAGATTACCCACGAATGAACCAGCAGTAACTGTCCCAGTTGTTGTGACATCTCCGCTGCTTATAACGGTCACACCATCAGTAAAAGAAGCTGCTGTAACAGCGCCTGTAGTGTTGATAGTAATATCTGAAGCTAATTTTGAACCCGTGATTTCATTGTCGCCAATTTTAGCAGCAGTTACCACGCCGTCTGCCAATTTTGCAGTCACAATAGCGCCATCAGCAATTTTTATTGTTGTTACTGCGCCATCAGCCAGTTTTCCATTAGTTACTGCGCCATCAACAATCTTTGCGGTCACGATTGCATCATCTGCAATTTTAACTCCCGTAACAACTCCGTCAGCAATCTTTGCTGTTGTCACGCTGCCATCAGCCAATTTAACATCAGTTATTGCACCATCAACAATCTTTGCTGTGGTCACGCTGTCATCAGCCAATTTTAAAGTCACAATTGCACCATCAGCAATTTTACCAGCAGTGATTGAGCCATTTGCCAAAGAAATGCCAGCAATTGCACCGTTGGCCAATTTGGCAGAAGTGATTGC
>DNVR01000008.1 GCA_003507445.1 Candidatus Moraniibacteriota bacterium | reverse complement strand
GTTAGCAGTTAACAATCACTTATATGAGACCACTCTCATAATATTTAATCTTGCGATTAAAAAATTGATAACGCTTTGAACAAACATTTCAAACTCTTTGAAATCGTTTTTGATGTGATATATGCAGCAAGCATATATGCACGACCTACTTATTGACTAATTGTGATGGCTGCGCCCAGTGTATCTTTCCGCTAATCAAAATACACCACACGTATTCACAATAGACCATAGTTGTTAAGTTGCTAATAATGCGGAAAATTGTGGGCAGCTTTTTAGGCTTTAGCTTTTCAGCTTCTTAGCTTAAATTCTGACAAATGTTTTCAGCACTATTTACAAATAAAAAAACTCACTTGGTAGTGAATTTTCGAGGCACACATAAAAGAGGTCCCGAACTCACCCGCTAAATTTTTGTCTGTTACTTTTCAAATTTTATATTGAAATATTTTTTAGACGTAAATTCATTCTAGCAGAATCAAAATATGTGTCAAGTGTTTTTAAGTAGGTTTTAGGTTTTAGGTTCTAGGTTTCAGTTTTTTGGCTTGTTTAAAGGAAAATAATTCTTTTTCAAAGAAACTTTATTTTTTATTGCACAGAAAGTCCGCTTGGCGAAGAAGGCGAGATTGTGTCTGGAACATAAGTGCCTTCTGAAATTTCATAAATATGTGCTTCGTATGCCCCAAATGAGTCTGAAATATTTTTTCCTGAAGGTATTATTGTCCTATCTTCATTGTATACATTTATTGCGCTTATATCATTAAGCCAAGCAAAAGTCACTTCTTGAGCGGTGTTTGCATAATTATATGCAATTACATATCCTTTTCCGTCGATATATTTTATCTTGGTATGAATATTGCTATTATTATTGCTTTGCAATAAATCTTCCCTATCCAACGAAAGAAAAACCTGCTCAAGACTTTTTAACTCTGTTAAAACTTCTTTCAGATTTGTAAAGTGTTGAATTTTTTCCTCACACCAATCCGTGCAAACGGTTTGCAGTGCACCATAACCATTACCAATGCTCCAAAAAAATACACCTCCCGAACCTTCAGCAATAGCCATATATGCCATATTTCGCATTTCACTTTTTGTAGGAATATGACCCGTTGAATATCCTTTAAAAAATTGTGTCACAGTTACTGTTGGCCTGCTATAATCAGAAGCTTCAAGACTTGATTTTGTCCAATCAGCGACTTGTTTAATATTATACCCACCCACTGGCTCAGCACCCATAATTGGATATGGATCCATACTAAGAATGTCAGCAGTATCTTTCCAAAGTGGCATTGCGGCTGGACTCATAAGAGCTGAAAATGTGACACTTCCTGGGTCAAAGGAGCGTAATCTGTCATATTGAGAAAACATTGTCGGAACAAGATTAGCAGTGCATTCATCAATTGTATAATAACCACCAAGACTCGGGTTTGCAGCTAAACCCGAAAGATATGCATCATCAGTGTCAATAAAGAAACCGCTGGGCGGCGATGATGAAAAACAATTTCCTGTTTGCAAATATGAAATATTATGATCACCCATAATTTCCAACAAAACATTCATATTATCCAAAGGTGTAATTCCGTACCAATAATTTATATAAAAATTAATTGGCAATTCAAAAAGTCTCCTATTTGTTATAAGTGAATCTTCCCAAGTGGATTTGCTCAGTGTATATCCCAAGCCTGAATCATAAACTCCCAGCATAAAAGTTGGGACTCCGTTTTTCAAAATACGATTATGTTCATCCACAGCAACTTTCATTATATTTCTACTTACACCGCTTAATTTTGAAATGCGATATGGTGGATATTCGTAAAGAACTGAATTATCGGATTTTTGCACCAACATTGAATGCAACAAATATGTGTGTCCCAATTCAAGAGACGAACCATCCATTTGCACATCAATCTCTGTTTGAGCATCAATATCCTGAGTAGCAACAACAGATTGATCGCTTTCGTCAATAATAGTGTTTCTTATGGAAAAATCAGCAAGAGCTGTTCCTTCTGGAGGTAGCACAGACTCTCTTATTATTATGTCTTGCGACTGATCATCAAAAAGCATTCCTCGAAAATTTGGATATTTAAGAAAAGCTTGAATTGGATTTTCAATTTGTTGATGCAGTTCAAGATCATCAAACCATGCTGTTCCGTTTGGTTCATTATACAATTCTAGCTTAAATGTAACAGTAGAATCCTGCGAAATTGAAATGTCAGTAGTTTCAAAATATCCCCAATCAGCAGTTCCCTGAATTACAGACGTAACGCCTGCTCCAACCAAGGAAAGCCGCACCCCCGGAGAAGCAAGTGCATAAACATCAGTGTCCGCAATGTTATCAATTTTTATCCAGCCAGAAATTGTGTACCGTCCCTTTTTTATTGCAACTGTTTGCGAGGCAGAATCAGCATATGGATAAACTTGAGCGTCTTGCATTTTAAAGCTGTTACTGCCCGAGTGAGCTACAGTCGAATCAATTGAAAATGCACTACTTTTTGACCAGCTCGTAGAACCATCTTCCAACCCCGCATTTTGCAAAAGATTCGGACCAAGAAAAGTTTTTGCCAAATATGTTAATCCCCCAGCTTTTATGCTTGTTGTTGGTGGACCTGCAACATTCATTTCATCGCTATCATTTGCATCAACACAACCAACGTCGTCTGGAAAATCAACAAAACCATCGGAATCATTATCAACACCGTCACTGCATTGCATCGCAGCATATGTATTATTGGAAAATAAGACCAATAAAAATACAATTGCGAAAAATAAAGAATGCGATTTTATAACACCTTCTTTCATAATTTGGAAAAATTCATCTCAGAAAAGATCTTTTTTATTTCTTTTCTGTAATGTTTTCACGAATATTTTTCAGAATAAGTGCAGCTTCCTCACGTCCGCCAAGACCAAACGCCAAGCCCATTGCCAATGAAATGGCAGAAATAAGCCCAATGAAAATTGTATTTACAAGTGAAGTTGCAATTCCAAGTTGAATAAGTGCTGCCAAAAGTCCAAAAATGATTATCGCCCATTTTATAATCGTTGCGAGAAGTCCAGCATTCATCACGCCTGCAGCGCGAGTGCTTGAGCGAACAATTGCATATACCAAACTGCCAAGCAAAAATGCAATTGAAAGAATGATGGTTGCCACCACCACATTTGGAAGATATAAAAGCACGCTGTTTAAAAAGTCAGTGACTTGCACAAGCCCCAAAATATCAGTCGCCGCCATCAAAAACACCAGCACCAAAAACCATTGCACCAAACTTCCTAAAAATTCTGAAAAGGTCGTGGTTATTCCATGTTCTTTCAATTTTTCTCCAATACTAATTCTTTCAATTGCTTGATCAACACGAAGCGCCTTAACTATACGTTCTACAATTTTTCCAATCACTGAAGCAATAATCAATCCAAGCAAAAAAACTAAAAGTGCCCCAATCAGTGTTGGAATAAAAGTGATAAATCTCATCCACAAATCAAGAAGCGATGTTGTAATTGCCTGCCCCCATGTTTGAACTGGATTCATAAGCGTTTGTAGAAATTATAAAGTAGCAAATATTATGCCCGCCTCGCGTCGACGAGCGGTCGTCTCCGCGAGTCGAGGCGAGTATAAATACAAAACTTCTTCAATAATTTCTTTTTTTAAATTTTTAAAGTTATTATAATACAATTAGACTCAATTCAACTCCTCGCATTATTTCACTAACAAGGTTTCCATTTTCCAAATCAATTTTTTTCAAAGCATTAATGGGGATCTCATCGGCTTGCTCATCCTCATCTTCATCCTCAACACTTAAGCCCTCGGGCACGAGAACTTGATCAGTCTCATCCACAAAGACAATGAACTTAGCATCCGGTGATAAATATAGCGCGCTACTGTCCCAATAAAATTCGCCCTCTTCGTCAAACGGTGCGACATACATCAATGTTAGGTTTCCAGTTTCAATATCCATCATAAAAATTTTGCGCGCAGTTCCAACAGCAAGTTTCTTTTCATCGGCGCTCCAAGCCAATGAATACACTGAATCGTATGCAACACTTTCGTCGTGGTCAATAATTGATGAAATGTCATATTTGCGCAGCGATTTAGTCAAATCATTAGTATTGTAGAGAAAAAGCTCCCAATTCTTTCCAGTCTGAATGTTTGGTTCATCATTTTGCTCGATTATCACAAATTTTTCCAAGGATGGAGAAAAAGTCTCAGACAACATCTCGTCTCCCCATAAATTATCATCGTCGTCAGATTGAGGACAAAACTTCTTTTGAGTGTCGCAAAGATATTTGGCCACCTCTGATTTTTTGCTTGAATCTTTTTCTTCAACAGTATCCACATTTTCAATTTCCCCACTTTCCACATCAACCTTTTTTATGCCATCAACAGTTTCAACCAACACTTTGTTTTCAAAAACTTGCACGCCATTTTCAATGGAATTTTCTTTTTCGCCAATCAAAGAATCATTTTTTTTCTGGTTAATATTATTAACCAAAAAAATTACACTGAAAATTATTATAAACAACACAATAACTGCCCCAACCTTGCCTATATTTTTTTTATTCATCGTCATATGCTATTTCACTGTATAATATGTAACTTTACTCTTTTTTCCAGTTTTAACATCAACAGCATACCAACTATATTTGCCTTTTGGTTTGTTGACGCGATAAGTGAGTGAAAATGAACCAGAAGATGATGTTTTTACTTTTTGTGGAGCATAATAACCACCACCTGCCTTAGAAAAATATAGCAAAACAAAAGATTTTTTGGAAAATTTCTTACCTCGTTGAATTAATTTCTGACCATATTTGATAGTTTTTTTAGAGTTAGAAACAGAGCGTGAAGGCGAAGATTTCTTTTTTTTGGATTTACTACTTGAGCTCTTGCTTGAACTTTGCACTACAGTAGTGACGACAACTGGGGTTTCCACTGGAGCAACCACTGGATCATTTTCTGTAATCAGCTTGCTAACCTCAGTAACACCATTGGCTCCAGTTGCGCAGCCACTTAAATTGCCAGAAGCATCATAAGCGACGACCGCAAAATAATATCTTTGTCCCGCTGTTAATGTGTTATTAAAAGAATAACTGGTTGTAGCACCATTTGTGATATTAACGAAGTTTCCTACGTTGGTGGGACAACTGCTTGCCCAATGAGAAACGGTGTCGTAATAAACTCTATACCCAGTCAGTCCAGTCAAGGCTCCGCCTCCCTCATCCGTTGTTGGAGGTGTCCAAGACACAGTGGCTGAACCAGCCGCTTTAACATTTTTCGCAAAAGCCACAACTGAAAACAAGCCTGTGCAAAGTATTAATATTAATAGCTTTTTTTGTTTATTCATATTTTTTATTAGCTTTATTATAGCACAAAATATATCTTTTTACACCAATATAACAATCACTATAAACATAAAAACCAACCTCAAACCAATTCAAAAAATGAATGATTAATTCAGGTCGGTTTTGCCAGTCAACTCCCCACATATTCATTGGCAACCATTCATTTCAAACAAAAGATGCTTTACTAATGTGGATCAGAATCTCCTAAAATTGTATTTTAATTATAGCACATAATTGAGCCCAAATAAATATGAATTTTACAAAACGGTAAACCCGCTTGGTGGAGCGGGAGCAATTAAATCCTCACTCGGCGGAGTTGGGTTATCCAGATAAGCATTAGCTATTGGTTCAGCAACGAGAGCACTATTAATATCAGGGAGGAGCAAACTGCCCTGGGTGCCTAGTTGAACTAGGAAATTGAATGTGTAAGTGCTATCTGCGGGTATAGATGTTGACCCGACATAATTATATGAAAGATGTTTCCAATGATCCCAGCTATGAAAATTATAACCGCCTACCAACGGATCTGAAGCTGGCACTAACAGCGCACTAGCTTTTGTCCAATCACTTAATCCCCGGTCTGCCGTTTGTTCACTATTCCAATACATAAATTGATATGCAAAAGAAGAAAACCAATCAGCTTCTGGGCACTGGTGATTATTACAAAGTTTCCAACCTACATTATACACATTGTCACTTGCAACATAATAAGGGTCATAGATGTATATAAAATATCTCCAACTACCTGGCTTCAGGGTTACTGAATTGTCATAGTGGGTAGTGAAACTAAGATAGATTTTTCCATCAGGATAAATGTAATAATAAGTTGTGCATAAGACACTTGTAGCCACTCCCCAATCTAGCAATGGGTGTCCTACAGTTTTTATAACGACCCTAGAAGGAGTATTTTCAACCGCTGTTAATTCTGGCTGCTGATCAGGATAGCCAGCCACAGAAAAGTAAAGCTTTGGATCATCAGGAAAATCAATGGTAGGATTTGCATTGCCCCACACAGCACCGATCATACCATTGCCACCCTGATGAAGGTTTCTGGTTTTATCAGGATCATTTACTAAATCATACCACTCGGCAATACCTCCATTTATACTAGCTTTAAATACTAACCCAAACTGTCCGGTAGATTCGATTGAAATAATTTTTTCTCTTTCTGTTCCTGTCTCGACAAGCGTTAGCGCTGCTTTAGCATCACAAAAAGAAAACGTCCCAAATGTTAAAAAAAATATCAGTAAAAAAATTTTTTGCTTAATTTTCATAAAACATATTATTTTTCTAAAATCCAATATTATCACTGAACTAACAAATTAGTTGGCGGCGCAGGCGCTACCAAATCAATATCTGAAAAATCCTGCACGCCTTCAATCAAATTAATACTTGCGCTTGTATCAAGATCACTTTGCAATTGAACAAACAGGGTTGAGGAATCAATTTTTGTTGCATTGAAATCTGTTTGAAATGTTTTTGTTTGACCATCAATAGTTACGGTTGGAATTTTAACAGAATTATAATTTGAGATTTTAAAAGCAGGTTTTATTCTTTTATATGTCGCGCCATCAATTGAAAATTGGGCTTGATTATTGGCAGCTGTAATATTATATATTCCTTCAGTTGTGTCATAACCGCTTGATGTTCCAATGGTCATTGCAAGAGTGGCAGGATTAAGATAATCATCGGCATATGGATTAGCAATGGTTGAGTTGATGATATTTGGCAAGATGGAAGAATTTTGAGCTCCAAGCTGCATATAATATTGTTGTTCAACTTCCTGACCAGCAGTTAAGTTTATTGTGTAATAACGATAGTACCAACGTTTAAAACCTCCCCAATCATGCAGTCCCTGCGATCCCTGATATGGATTTTCTGCTTTAGGAGTCAGCATAATACTAGCCTTTGTCCAATCCGTGTTCGGAGCAGGAGTGGTTGGATCCCAATATTCAAAAAGATATTTTGCAACAGTGCCAGACCAAGTATAAGGATTTTGCGTATCAGTAGACCTTAGCCAACCAAATTTATCATCACGCGAAGAAATGCTCCAAACGCCATCCACAAGAACATCAGCGCCACCTCCAGCTATTTTGGCACCTATTTGCAAAACGTTAGCTGTATTACCAATAATTGCCCAATGATCATAGCCATAGGATGCCATATATCCAGCCCATTGATTTGTTGTCCAGTTTTTAGTTTCATCAGTAAGCGTGCGAGGAGAATTGTTGTTATCAGCTACAGCAGACATACTACTCGTATTAAGACCATAAGATGGATCTCCCAAACCAATAACAGAATTGCGCCATTCGGTCAAAAGATAATCATTTATTACATTTAATTTATTAGTGATATATATTTTTCCATCCGGATAAATAACGTATTTAGTATGAAATTGCAAAGCTGAATAAAGTTGAGTCCCAATTAAAGGATAGTACATATTTTCAACAACCACTCTGGCAGTTGTATTTTCTAAAATTGAAAACGAACGAGGATTTCCAGGCTGATAATATTTAGCAGCAAACATATGTGCTTTTGGATCCCCTGGATTATAAACTTGCTGAAACAAAGCCGACTCATCTGAAGATGCTGGCGGATTAGAATAAGATTCACTTGCAATATTTATTTGCGCAGTTGGATCATTTGCAAGATCATACCATTGAGACAATCCCCAATTGTCAGCAGCTTCGAATGCTAAACGAAATTGCCCTTCGGATTCAATCGTCACGGTGTGATCAATGGTTCCTTGATTTGTTTCGGTCAAGATTAATCCAGCTGCTTGAACACTACCACAAGAAAACATTCCAAATATTAGAAAAAATACCAGCAAGATTTTTTTTGCGTTAAGCTCCATATTTTTCATTGCACAGAAAGATTAGTCGGCGCAGCCGGAGCTGTGATGTCAGGAGTTGCTTGTTTCATTAAAATTGCACCCTCTCCTGCGCGCAGTGCAATTTGAGTTATGCCTGCACCAAAAGTTCCGTCTGCTGAAAGTGGATAATATGTTCCACCAAGATCCATCGGGGTTGAATATGTGTCATATTCTGAGATTGTAGTATTCCAAGAAGCTGGTCTATGCAAAACAATTGCATTAGTATAATCCCTGCGCCAAACATTTTGTACCCCTCCAATTTCAGTGCCTAACATCCAAACCATATTCCTAATTCCACTGTTATATCCGCTAACATCTGGCACACCAACATCAATGCCCATAGCAGGAAAATATGTCCCCCAACGCTGTACCAAAGAAGCAGATGGCACAACAAAGTCAGGGGATGATTGATGAAGAACAGTGCTGTCTTTCAAATATACCTCATCGGTATCGCTATAAATATATCCTCCTTTTGTGTAATAAGAAAAATAAGTATTTTCATTGGCACCAATATAATGCTTGGACAGTGCGGCCATCGGACCCCGATTTCCTCTTTCCCAAGTAGCACCGATAGTTGGAACAGTGTCTTGCGTATCTTGATAAAGCAACAGACCCTTTGTTCCTGCAGGATTATTCTCCGGCAAATAATCATCATATGTCATAACTGTTCCGCTAATTGCTATTCCTGTAGGATTTCCTGTTTTCCAATTGAAAGTATGATATTCCGCCACATTCCAATCGCCTATTTTAACAAGTGCTTTTGTTTGCGCGTTTATTCCAACTTGAATTGCCGGATTTAACAAATGAGTATACGTTACAATGTCTTGATATTTATTGGTAGATTCCACGTCCCAAGTGTTAGAAGTTTTATCCACCAAATCAGTACTCGTTGAAGTGATTCCGTCAGAAACAACATTTCTTTCTCCATCATCGCACATTAAACCTGTAGCACCCGAAGATGTCACACTACTATTGATGCGATATGCAACATATTTGGCCCAAGTTCTCGTGCTAACACCAGAAATGTCTTGGAAATCAGCAGGATTAGCAACGAAATGGTTATTGCTCCAATATGCGATTCTGGCTTGATAAGGAAATTTCGCCAAACTTCCTTCTGGTGGTGAGGGATTATATTTAAGCTCGCCTGAATTAACCACTGTTCCACTTGTCGAATCCCAACCACGCAAAAGATTTCCGGCTCCCCTGAGCCAGTTGTCGCCCTTTACTGATGACGTGATGGGATTAGTTGTAACCGCTGTAATTCGACATCGCACAAAATATTTGCTGCGACTATTGTTGATTATTTTCCGCGACCAATTGGATGGCGGAGTAAACAAAATTTGACCATTTGTACTAAAAGAGTTTGTGCCATCTGTCACACTAAGCGTTGCCCAAGAAGAACCATTCCAATATTCCCAGACTTTCGTAATGCCGCTCCCAGGAGTTGAAAAAACAAAATTAATTTG
The DNA here is from genome assembly GCA_003507445.1 of Candidatus Moraniibacteriota bacterium. Lineage (GTDB taxonomy): Bacteria > Patescibacteriota > Minisyncoccia > Moranbacterales > GWC2-37-73 > UBA12068. The sequence goes on along the minus strand of DNVR01000008.1, from coordinate 138,766 downwards.
ATCAAATGCTTCTTCATATCCCACATACATTGTGTTTTGCCAAGTCACACTGCTGCTATATGCAGCACTAGTTAAATCTGTATATGTAACATCATCAGCGGTGCGCAAAATTCCATTAGCACCTTCAAAATTATCAAATTTATCCATCTGACTCCAAGCGGGATTAACAGATGATGTAAAATTTATCTTGGCATGCAACAACATTTCCTCATACGACACCCCATTATCCGCGGCCCAGTTTTTCATATTTATCAAATCTCCTATTGAACCCGGGCCATAAATATCAAAATAATTGTCCCAATGAATCGATGCATCATTTGGATTGCGACCTGAAATTTTAAATTTGAAATGATCTCTTATCCAAGCAATAACCGCATCTGATGAGTTGGCATTATAATCAAGAACTCCATAGCCATAGCTATCAGCAAGCGATTTTGGCACACTGAAAAATATTAAACTGGACAAGAAGAATGTCGAACAAATTATTTTTATGATTTTTTTTTGCATTTTTTATTAAAAAATTTTTATTGTACAGGCTTACTCCATTGTATTCGGTCACAAGACCGCTAATCCTTGGGGCGGCGCAGGCGCTACCAAATCAATATCTGAAAAATCCTGCACGCCTTCAATCAAATTAATACTTGCGCTTGTATCAAGATCACTTTGCAATTGAACAAACAGGGTTGAGGAATCAATTTTTGTTGCATTGAAATCTGTTTGAAATGTTTTTGTTTGACCATCAATAGTTACGGTTGGAATTTTAACAGAATTATAATTTGAGATTTTAAAAGCAGGTTTTATTCTTTTATATGTCGCGCCATCAATTGAAAATTGGGCTTGATTATTGGCAGCTGTAATATTATATATTCCTTCAGTTGTGTCATAACCGCTTGATGTTCCAATGGTCATTGCAAGAGTGGCAGGATTAAGATAATCATCGGCATATGGATTAGCAATGGTTGAGTTGATGATATTTGGCAAGATGGAAGAATTTTGAGCGCCAAGCTGCATATAATATTGTTGTTCAACTTCCTGACCAGCGGTTAAGTTAATTGTGTAATATCTATAAAACCAACGCTTAAACCCTTGCCATTCATGGGTGCCTTGTCCTCCCTGATATGGATTTCCCGCTTTAGGAACCATCATAATACTGGCCTTAGTCCAATCCGTGTTAGGAGCCGGAGTGGTTGGATCCCAATATTCAAAAAGATATTTTGCAACAGTGCCAGAATAGGTATAGGGATTCATTGTGTCCGTAGCTCTAAGCCAACCAAATTTATCAAAGCGAGAAGAAACATTCCAATTCCCATCAGTAAGAATATCGGCACCACCACCCCCTATATGTGTTCCAATCTGCAAAGTATCCTTCGTGTTACCAATAATAGACCATTGATTATAGTCTTTTGATGTTAAATATCCAACCCATTGATTTGGAGTCCAATTTTTAGTTGCATCTGTCAGGGTGCGCGCAACATTATCTGCCACAAAAGTTGCGCTGTCACCGCTTAATTGATAAAAAGGATCTCCTACACCAATAATAGAGTTACGCCATTCAGTAAGGGTTTGATCGATGCTGCTACGCATCTTGTGATTAATGTATATCTTCCCGTCAGGATAAATATAATATCTATCAGTAAAAAGCAAATTTTGATTATTAGAGCTACCCAACATTGGATAATACCCAACTTCAATAATCACACGCGATGAAGTATTTTCAACAATGGAAAGTGACCGATCCAAATTAGGAAGATACAGTTTTGCAGAAATAACATGTCCAATCAAATCATTAGGATTAACACACTGATTAAAAAGCGCGCCTTGTTGATGAGATGGAATATAATCCGTAGGATTTTGAGCTATATCCAATAATGCAGATTGATCATTAACCAGATCATACCATTTTGACAAACCATAATTATACGCAGCCTCAAATGCTAAACGAAATTGTCCCTCAGATTCAATCGTTACTGTGTGATCAATGGTTCCCTGATCAGTTTCGGTCAAGGTTAATCCAGCTGCTTGAACATTCCAAACATTAGCTGTAAAAAAAATTACAGCTGAAAGTAAAAAAGATTTTAAAATTTGTTTTTTCATTATTAGACTTGCGCATTTTCTCAACAATTTCTTATTTGGCACGCTTTTGGATGAATGCTCAATATCCAAAAGCTCAAAGAGTTGCTGTCGCCAACTATTGGCCAAAAAAGAAATGTTTCGAAATGCGTAACTTCTGATTGTATATAATTCAAAAAACCGACCACGAAGCACTCACAGAATGAGAACTTTTTCAGGTCGGTTTTGCAAGTAAACTCCTCACACCGCACAAGCAACCAATCATTTCAACAAATTACGGTTTTTCAGGTGTGAATCAATGTTTCCTAAAGCTATATTTTCTATGGGTTTATATTTTCTGCAGTTGCACCATCAATAGGTTGTTGCTGAACTGGAGCTTCTTGGGCAGCAGGCTCAGACGAGGGTGCAGGCGCAGGAACAACATCAACTCCCAAATTTTCAGGTTTGTTTTCAATGCCAGCCGCAATGTTGCTGATCATTTTCTGAATCTTGGTTTTCACTTCAGCATTTTCTTCAGGCAAAAGTTCCAAAACTTTTTGATATTGCAAAGTTGCATCAGAGTTTCGATTGGTTTTTTCATAAAGCAATCCCAAAGAAAAATGCGTGTTAACTTCCTTGTCATTCTTGCTCAAAATATTTTTATAAATTGCTTCAGCAATCTTGTTGTCATCTTCATTTCCACGTGCCTGATGAATGCGCGCAGTGTTGTAGACATAATTCAAATTGCTTTGTTCAAGAATGGCAGCTTGCTCAATTGACTTGATTGCACCATCCAAGTCGCCCAAGGCTTCTTTGGTTAAAGCAAGTTGATAATGCGCAACAGCCAGATCATTTTTTTCATCAATAGCTTTTTGAAATGAATCTTTTGCTTGCCCAATCAATGCTTTTGCTTCTTCGGGAGTTTTTTGAGCTGAAGCCTGCGCCATTTCAATTTGTCCAATTTTTACCCAGTAAGCAGGGTTATGCGGTTCAAATTCCAAGGCTTTTTTGTAGTTATCTTTGGACAGCGTAAACGAATCAGTCACATACAATCCGGAATTTTCATAAATTTGTGCGAGCGCTTCAACCGCCGCAACATCTTTTGGCGAAAGATTTTTAGCTTGATTTACTGAAGAAATCGAATTGTTCAAATAATCCTGAATAAGTCCCAAATTGCGCTCGCTTTCTCCCTTGAGTGTTTCTTCATTTGCCAAACTCATCAATTCTTGCCCGAGCAAAATATAATATCGGCTTTCTTTATTATTAAGAGAAATTGCACCGGCCAATTTTGCAACACTGCCCTCTGCTGTGATTTTTTCCTGCTTCATCGCGCTTGCCGCTCGCATATCAGCAACATAAATCTTTCCGATAAAAATAAACAGAAAGACCACGCCCGCGCTGACAACCATAAAAACAAAAGCCAGCGCCAAGGCATATTTTGGCGAAGCTTTGAGAGACAATGACAAATAATTTTCCTCTGATTCACTTTCAAAAAGCAGCATCGCCACTGTCAGAGCAATTAACAAAATTCCAAAAATAACGATTGAACCTTCTGTTTTTCCCAAAAATGCATTTACCAATACAACCAAAGAAGCAGAGAAAAAACCCAGAGAATAAAGTTTGTTTTTTTGCTTACCAATACTCAAAAGATATACTCCGATACTTATAAACGTCAGCACAAGCAAAACAAACATAATCGTTCCGATGATTCCAATGGTTGAAAGTCCTTCAAAAAGCACACCTGCTCCTTGAAAAAATCTCAGATTATAATATGGATTCAAATTAAAACTTTGTGGTTTGTACAAGGAAAAATCATATCCATATGTTGCCAAACCGCTGCCAACCAACAAATTGTCTTTCAAGGAATTTTTGGTTATTTCCCAAGAAAGCTCGCGAGCAGGACTGACCTCCACTGGAAGTTTGACGCGCGCAATTGAATTTGAACCAATAATAAGAATTGTCAAAATAGCCACAAAAGTTGCCATTGGAAGCCAAGTCCAATTTTCTTTTGGACGCACAATTTGAGCCAAAATATAAATCAAGAAAAAACTGACTCCGGCAAGCACGCCCAGCCAAGTGACAAAAGAATACAGTGCTAGCAAAACAAACAGATTTAAAATAAGTGTGGCAAACAAAAACACAGCTGCAACAATTTTTTTGACACTTTTGCTTTCTTGCACTGTTTCAGCATTTTCCTGAGAAAATATTTTCAAGATAAAAACCAATGCGATTGGAATCATCGCTCCCAAGAAAATTCCCATTCCAGTGATTGATCCAATTGGACTAAACGGCGCGAATTGACTGAACTTGGCTGGCACAATTTGCACTCCCAAAAGATTAAGTGTTGCCCAAAGAGCCAACAGAAAGTTTGCAGCAATCAAAAAGCTGCCAACCAGCACAAATCTTTTCTTGTTGAAATGACTGACAATCAAATAATATGCAACAACCAAGGCGGTCACATTCATAAACCCGCGCGATGGGTCTCCGAAATATCCCCAAAAACTGTGCCAACGATCAACTGAAAAAAACAAAGATGCGCCGCAAGCCAACCAAAAAAGAACAACTGGGATGTCCAGCGGTGTTTTTTTAATTTTCATTTCCCCAGTGATTACTCCTTTTGAAACCCAAGCAACCAAGGCAATCAAAAGCCAAGCATAAAAATAAATCTGTTTTTCAAATGAAATTCCTTGCAAAGTTAGCCCTGTGAAAAAAAGTGGGATTCCAAAAAAAAGCAAAACCAAACTAACAGTCACAATAGAATCCAAAAACCCAATCATTTTTGATTCTTGCGGACCTGATTTTTCTTGTTTTTCCTCTTCCTTTTTGCTGCCAAACATACTCTTAAAGTGAGTACCATTGGAAATCGAAATATTGGCTGCCTCTTTTCGAAATTCATCGTTGTTTGCAGCGCTTTTTGTTGAAACACTAGAAACGCCCTCATTCTCACTTTTTTGACCTGATTGAATTTGAATATTCATAATACGTTAAAATTGATATTAACCTTTTTAATATACATCAATTTTAACCCCTTTTAGCAAAAAATACAATGTGTATGGGTATTTGGGTGGGTATTAAAATACCCACCTATTTCCTTATGGTTGTTGTTCCAGTTTCTCGGACTTCAACTCGGCCTTTATGATAAAGTTGTGAAATTTCGTTAGGGGAAAGTGCACGATTATAAATGCGAATATCGTCTATTTTTCCACTTAAATATTGTGCCAGATCGAGGTCGCCACCGATTTCCAAAGTTGCGGCTGGATTTTGCAAGGTTGTTGAAATCGTGCCGGAGAATGTCAAAGTTTTTTGAACTCCGTTAAGATAAAATTTAAGAATACTTGCATCTCCAGTCTGTGTACCATCATAAACAACTTGCATCTGATTCCAAGAATTTACCAAAAAATTAGCATCACTTGTATAAGCATAGTTGGCGCAATTATCAGTCAAGCTTGCTGCAATGCAAATCCTGATTTGATTTGAATTTGTATCATCAGTTTTAAGCAAAATATTATTATTACTTGCACCCCACTGGGAAACAATCGGTTTGGCAGTTGCCAGTGTTTGGAAATTGGTCCATTGTGAAATTGAAAATTTATTGGAAATTGGAAATTGGAAATTGGAAATTGCGATAAGACTGCTTGTTCCATTGAAACTCAGCCCCTGTCCCAACTTCCCAATCGCTTTAGTTGCTCCATTGATTGTCCCGTCGTTATTATTTCCGGAAATATCCTTGGCGGTTGTGCCAGAAATGTCCGTGCCGTCGAATGTCCAGTGACCAACAAGTCCAGCATCGAGATTTGGAGATGGTTGCTGAGTTTGTTGAACAACTTCAGCAAGTTCATCTGCGCCGATGTCCCAATTACCGGCGCGACCCTGCCCGTCAATGTCTTCGCCGAAATGAAGATATGTGTCGGTTTGCAAATTAAGCCCCATCTTTTTGGCAACAGTGTCAGAAACTGCAAGATGAAAATCTTTGTTGGCAGCATCGACAAAAGAAACTGTTTTGTTTCTAAGGGCTACATTTGGAGAAGTTGCATCTTGAGAAATATTACTTGCTGACGATGCGTCAAATGTCGTAGCATAATCAACATCATTACCGTTAGCAATATTGTTTTTCAAAATTCCCTTATTTGAATAGTAACTGTAAATGCCTTTATAGCTACCATAAATAGTATTGTTGTAAATAAAAGCGGTGTTTTCTCCCGATTGACTCAGATTTATACCAATAAATCCTTCTTCTGAACCATTTTTAAATCCATAAATTATATTATTAAAGACATAACAATTTCTTATTGAGCAATCCGTCCCACCTCCAGCATTCGATGTCCCACTATATTCTCCAGCCAATATATTATTTTTTATAGTTACATTTGTAAGATTGTTATTGGAATTTGTGATAGCCTTTGCCAAGTATCCACCAGTTACAATTTTTTTAATTTGCAATCCATCAATAGTAACGTATGATTCTTGATTATAAATTCCGTAATGATAATCACTTGAGCTTGTTTGCACAATTTTATAAGCATTGTCATTCCATTTTCCATCGTGTCTTTGACTTATTCCAACTTCATTTGAAGCGATTGGGGTGTAAATGCGAATGTTATTTGATGGACTTGTTTCCCAGCCTGTGATTATAGTTGCGGAAGTTGCATCAGCAGTTGAGCCGTTCGCATAGGCAGCAATGTTCCACTGCTTATTGCCTGCAACCAAATCCACCCCTCCAGACCAAGAGTCGAATGAACGAACAGCCACGTTTATGCTTGAATTTTCCGTTCCAGCTTCTGCTGCCTGAAGTGATTGATGCGCGCGATAAATTGCCCAGTCATTATCAGCTGCGGTCGTAGCAGTCGGACTTGAACCATCATTCCTTGCAATCGTGAAAACGGTGGAAGATGTTCGATCATGAATGAATGCGATTGAATCAATGGTTCCATTATTATCACTGTCATATTGCAAAGCATCGCCAACACCAACATAATCCGGCAAAGCAGATGCGAATGTTGCTGTGCTTCCTGAAATATTCAGCGCATTGCTTGTTCCCAGGGCAAGTGATCCTGATGCAGATGGTCCCACGCTGCGATAGATTGCTGTTGCACCTTCGTCTGCGCCGATGTCCCAATTTCCCGATCTTGTTTGTCCGTCTATGTCTGTTGATAATGCAAGGTTTGGATCTGATGAAAGATCAGTTCCTTCATTTTTTGCTGCAGTGTCGGTTGGAGAAAGGTGGAAGTCTTTATTGGTTGGGTCAGTGAAGGAAACAGTTGTTGAATTTTTGGAATTTGCACCGGGGGCAGAAGAATCTTCTGAAAGATTATTTTTTGAAAGATTTGAATAATTTATTGCCACCGTTCCAGTAGTACAATAATCAAAATTTCCATTGTTATAAGATAAATTATTTACCGCCACTACATCATAATAACTAGACTCGTTTATTCCACAGACAGTGTTTCCATAAATAGTATTGTTATAAACAAAAACTGAATTATCAAAAAAACCACCGACAGCAATTCCAGTAGTCCAGCCATACATTACATTATTATAAATATAAATCTTACTATTTGCTAAGATATTATTTGACAAATATATAGCATTTCCTTTTTCATCCACACCAGAGTATCTGATAATATTTTCGTAAATAAAAACTTCTGTTGAACTAGAGCTTGCAACTATACCATCAAAATACATATTGTTACCAATTTGATCAATTTGTATTCCCTCAATTTTTGAATAATTGGAACTTACAACTAAGACGTCACCCGCGTTTGATTTTAAAATATATCTTCTATCATCCCATCTCCCCTGATGCCTCTGAGAATTATTCACTTCAGTTGAAGTATTGTTTGGTGTATATATTTTGATGTAGTTATTTGCCCCAGTTGTGTAACCCGTAACATTAACAGCAGTCGTATCCGCTCCACTGTCATAGTAACAGGGGAAATTCAATTGGTAACTTCCTGTGACCAAATTAGTGGTGTTTAAATGATTTGCATCAACTGCGCCAGTAACTGCAGCAGACAAACTTGTGTATTCGTGTTTGATAGAAACTACTGTTGAGGTTGTGATGTCAGCAGGAGCTGCACCTGTTTTTGTAACCAGAGTCCAGACTGAGGTTGAAGTTTTTGATGCAATATACGCAATGTCAGTTGTGTTGTATGTTACCCTGTCCCCAACTCCAATGTTTCCAGTTTGCGCCGCTGAAAAAGTCGCAACGCCGCTTGCAATTGTAACAGTCGGCGTGCCGGTTTTGAGGTCGGCAACGGATTGCCCGACGGAATAAAATATTTGTGCTGATGCTTCGTCAGCGCCGATGTCCCACGTTGTGTTTGAAGCTGATGGACGAGTTTGTCCATCAATATCAGTCGTGAACGAATATGACGAATCTGATGACAAATCTACACCAAAATTCTTGGCTGCGGTGTCGCTGATGCTTAGATGAAAATCTTTATTGACTAAGTCGGCAAATGTTACTGTTGTTGAATTTTTAGAGTTAGCACCGGGGGCATCGGCAGCGAGATCAGAGATATTGTAATCAGAAGATGCAGTAAAAGAGCCATCAAAACCATTAAAACAATTTTGGATAACATTGTTTTTTGCTATAGCACTAGTACTAGTATTTTTAATGCCAAAATATGAATTTTGAATAGTATTATTATACAAAACTGGCTCCCTAATTGTTCCCGTGTTCATATAAATACCTTTCCCGAGATTATTCAATGTATTTATAAACCCATAGATAATATTGTTCCATATAAATAATTTCAAATCAGGTGCTCCTGAGGTAGAAACATAAATTCCAGTACCCTCCTGATCGCCAGTTATAGCTCCTTGAATTATATTATTACTTAAATATAATTCGGCCTTTATACTCGAACCCATATTAATTCCTCCGCCAGCAGCATAATTACTGCTAGATTTTTTTATTTGAAGCCCGTCAATCCTAACATAACCAGTAGATACACCAATAGCAAAAACCCCACCAATCATATTTGGTATTTCAATTCTATATTTCCCATCATCCCACCTCCCTTGATGTCTTTGATTTGCATTTGCTTCGGTTGCTGTACTAACTGGAGTATAAATTTTAATATAATTTGAAACTCCTGTCGTATAACCAGAAATTGACACGGATGTTATGTCCGCACCTGAATCGTAATAGCAAGGAAAATTTAATTGATAATTCCCAGAGACCAAGTCTGTGGTGTTGAGATGGTCTGCATCAACTGCGCCGGCTTCGGCAGCAGAAAGTGAAGCGTAACTGTGTGCAATTGAAACTACGGTTGAAGTTGTGATGTCTGCAGGCACTCCGCCTGTGGCTGTTACCAAATTCCAAACCGAAGTAGATGTTTTTGATGCAATGTATGCGACATCAGTTGTGTTGTATGTTACTTTGTCTCCAACTCCCAAATTGGTTGCGGTCTGTGCCACTGAAAAAGTTGCAACGCCATTTGCGATTGTGACTGTTGGTGTGCCAGTTTTGTGATCAGTCGTGTTTTGCCCAACGGAATAATAGACAGCATTAGCTGCTTCATCGGCGCCAATGTCCCAAACAGTTCCAGCAGCTGGACGCGTGTTGCCGTCGATGTCAGTTGCAAATGCAAAGTTGGGATCCGCTGAAAGATCAGCACCAGCGTTTTTGGCGACAGTGTCATTTGGTGAAAGGTGAAAATCCTTATTAGCAGCGTCGACGAAGGAAACAGTTTTATTTTGAAATGTCGCATTAGGAGAAGTGGCATCCTTGGAAATATTATTAGAAGAAGACGCATCAAAAGAATTAACTGAAGCATAATCTACCGTATTTTCATTAGCTATGTTATTTTTTGCAACACTATTATTCCAACCATCAGATAATCCAAGATAATTATTATACAAAGTATTATTATAAAAATAAATATTTGCTGTACCAGCACCATCAGAATATATACCCCTAAGAGAACTTAGTCCTGTATATTTATAATCATAAACAATATTATTTGAAACATAACTTTTTCCTCCCGAGGTATAATTACCAATATGCATAGCATTCACATAATCAACAGCAGGAGCTGATGTCACGGCAGTAAAATCAGCTTTCGATACATTATTAGAAATGACTAAATTATTATTTGTACCGTAAATTCCAATCTTTGCACCAGTACTTGTATCAAAAAATTTAGTTTTGACTTGCAAACCATCAAAAATTATATTTTCTAAGTTCAATTGAATAAAATATTCGGTCGAAGCCAGACTCATATTTTTTTCAAGTCTATATTTTCCATCATCCCATTTTCCAGAATGCCTTTGTGAGTTGTTTGCCTCAGTGGTTGTATTGTTTGGAGTATAAATTTTAATAAAATTATTTACCCCAGTTGTATATCCTGAAACAACCACGCTAGTTGTATCAGCACCCGAATCGTAGTAACAAGGAAAATTAAGTTGATAATTTCCAGCAACCAAATCCGTGGTGTTAAGATGATTTGCATCAATTGCTCCAGCTTCGGCAGCAGAAAGAGAGGTGTATTCGTGTTTGATAGAGACAACTGCTGAATCTGTGATGTCTGCAGGAACTGCTCCTGTTTTTGTGACCAGAGTCCAGACAGAGGTTGAAGTTTTTGATGCAATATACGCAATGTCAGTTGTGTTATATGTCACTCTGTCCCCAACTCCAATATTTCCCGTTTGCGCCGCTGAAAAAGTCGCAACGCCGCTTGCAATTGTAACAGTAGGAGTTCCAGTTTTGAGGTCGGCAGTGGATTGACCGACAGAGTAAAAAATTCCTGGGAAATTTGAAAACGACCAACCAGAGTTGCCGGAAACATTGGTAGAATTTGCGCCTGCATACCAAGCTGCACCACCTGTGGCTGCAATGTCTTGAAGCGAAAGATAATTATCAGTGACAACTCCGCTAGCTTTTGAAAGTGTGGCAGGACTTCCAGCAGATGAAGAATTGATTGTAATAATATTTCCTGAAGTTCCCGTTGCATTGAAGAGTCCATTTATGGTCTGCGTTGTGCCCGCAGTGAAAATCACTGTCTTTGGAGCATTGATTGTGAAGTTGTTGAAAGTGTTGGAGCCCGTAAAAGTGACCGCACCTGTGCCACCACCCGTAATTGAAATATTATTAAAAGTTAAACCACCACCAACAAATGATTTAGTGGATGCGCTAGTATCAGTGATATTAATAATTGATGTTCCCGCACTAAGCCCAAGATTTTCTGAATTTAAACTCCACACATTTCCAGTACCATTCAATGTTATATTTGCAGCTCCAAGTGTCAAACCACGTGTATAATTCTGATCAGCAAAAAATCTTCCGACGCTCAAATTTTTACCATTTACATTTAAATTCCCTCTAAAAAAATTAAATGTTGCCGTAGATGATCTTTGAGTTAAGTTATCTTGAAAAACAAAAGTGGTACCATTGTTTGATGAGCTTACAACAATATTTCCATATATTTTACCACCCCAAGTAATATTATTGTTTGTATTATCCGATGAACCAAAAGTTATAGCACTTGTGTCACCCACCGTTGTATATGTCCAGCTTCCGGAAAAATTCAGTGCGCCGCCAGAAGCGTCACCAACAGAAAGAGTGAACGCGTTATGAGTCAGTGTTCCCGTATAAGTTGTAAGGTCAATTGAGCGAACTGCGCCAGCCACATTGATTGTCAAATTCCCACTTGTTGCAGTTGCAACAACATCATCCGCGCTCGTTGGCACTGCGCCTTCAACCCAAGAAGTTGTTGCATCCCAATTACCCCCAGCATCTGAAATTGTGCGTGTTGCCGCCTGAGCCTCGGCAGTCGCGACAAAAAAACCTATGCAGGCAAGGAGGGTTAGGAGATAAAATTTGGGTTTGAGAAAATTCATTATATTGGACGCTGATTTATCGCTGATTAAAACGCAGATTGATCGCTGATTTTATTTTTGAACGCTGAAATTACGCTAATTATGACGCTGAATGGTCGCTGATGCCATTGGTCGCTGATGTTATGCGCGCAGTATCATAGACAACACGATTGATTTCCAATTTGGTAGGAGAAAAATTAATAAGAAACCCTAACTTATATTGCGAGCCTTTGAGATATCCCCAGAATTGTTCAATGTCTTGTTTGAGTACAAATGTTTTGCATTTTAATTCAATAAGTATTATATCGTTAACTATTTTATCAGGAATGTAAGTGCCAACTTTTTTATTTTTGAAATAAATCTCAATTCTTTTTTGCGATTCAACCTTAAGACCTCTTTCCTCTAAAGAAATTGTTAACGCCTTATCAATAACAGATTCTTTAAACATTCCTTTAAATTCTTTCCATACATCAAAACAAGCTCCTCTTATCAGATAAGATTCTTGTTCATATAAAAAATCTTTTACCTTATTTTTATCCATCAGCATTTTAGAATCGGCGTTTAATCAGCGGTTTTCAGATCAGCGACTTATCAGCGTTCCTTCTGGATCAGTACCTCATCTTCAAAAACTTTGTCGGAAATGACTTTGCCCATTTTTTGTTCGGGACCAATGCCTATTTTGACAAGGTCGACGGCAAATTTGCGGCGTTTAATTTCTTTAGGATTTTGTTGTTCTTGCTCATTGGCAAAAATTTCAGGTTTTTCTTTTAGTGACAATTCCAAGAGCTGTTGCTGCTGCTCAGTAAGCCTCATTTTGATAATCAAAAATCCTTCTTGCTCTGCGGTGGAAAATTCTCTGTTTTCATCAGCCGTAAAAAGAACATCGCCTCTTTGCAGCGCTCCCTCCACTCCGCCAGTGTCATAAATCTGAACCAAAAGCTGCACTGTTTTTTTCTCCCCCGTTTTAGCAGCATCCTTAATACCCATTTTTTCAATCTCCGGTGTAACTTTTGTCCATTTGACGACTTTATAAATTCCAAAGCCCAATGCGCCAATGATTAAAACAATTCCAATCACAAATGCGGCAAATCTTTTCTTGTTAGCAATGTGGATTTTTTTCATATATTTATTTGAAAATGCTTATGTATTGATTCAATTATAGCACAGGTTGCCTTGATAATCTTTACTCACATCAAATTCAACCCAAGAGGGGGCGGATGGAAGGGTGTGGGGTTGCGGAAAATTCAATACCCGCGATATTCTTTGCGCTTTTTGTATAGGTTTTCGGTAAAACCACCATTTTCCATAAGTTCTCTTTCAAGTGTCTGCAACTGCCGATCAAGAAGATAATTTTCCTGATGAATCAGGCAAATGAGTAAATTTGCCATCTTTTCCGAGTTATCGATAAACCCCCGATCAGACAAATCTGACCAGTCGGACGAATCAATCCGTCCACAAAAACGCATAGCTCGAACTTCAAGAGTTTTCGGATCATCTTTTTTCCAGAGTTCCAGTCTTTTTTCTGCCAAAAAATCCTCATAATCCTGCAAAAGTTCTTCGAAGCTGCCACGAGCAGTACCAGTCAATTTTATTTCAATCTTTTTCGAAGTTCCGCTGTCTTGTGAACCCTCCACAATGTTTTGCTTTCCGCTTCTGCCAGCACCAGTCATCTGTTCTTTTAATTTCCAACTCTTTATCCACGTGTTGCAGAAAAACATGTTCAAATCAAAAATGGTCTGCGCCAATTGAAATGTTTTCAAATTGCGATATCCTCCGTGTGGTCCAATGAGAGTTGTTTTTTGATCTTGCATTTTGTTTTGGTTTTGGTTTTAGTTTTGATTTTTTGCCTTATGTGTTTTTGATTTGTCCGATGTGTCCGACGAGTCCGAAGAATTTTACCTCCGCATTTCAACCTTGCCGGTGTTGTATAAATTGGAAACTTCGCTGGCGGAAAGTGTGCGGTTGTAAATGCGGGCTTCATCGAGAATGCCATTAAAAGGATCACCAGTATTATCATCCCCAATCATCCAATTATTGGTATTTTTAATACTTGCGTTTAAAACACTATACACGGTAGTAAGTGTTTGACTAACGCCATTAATATATATTTTCATACCAACAATTGTTGAACTGCCATCATAAGTAAAGACAATATGATACCAACTATTAGGCATCACACTATTAATAGGTGTTTTCACTGTATTTTGATTAAAATTTGTTCCTACTAACGCCACCATAACAGCATTTGCATTTGCAGGAACAGCCCCACCAGTAGTCGTGGTTTCACTAAACCAAATTCCACTAGTTGCACTTCCTTTTCCGATTAAACTTTGCCAAATTGGTTGTGGTCCTGTTGAATTTCGCTTAGCCCAAATTGAAAGACTGAAAGGATCGGTACGTTCAAAATCCAAACCAGCATATGACACTGAAACATTTGAATTTGTTCCATTAAAATTCAATCCCTGCCCGACTTTTGCGGGAATCACTGTCGCTCCGGAAATTGTACCATTTCTACCCGCACCACTTCTGTCATATGCCGTGTTGCCGGAAATATCGGGACCATCGAAAGACCAGAGCCCAACCAAACCATTGGTAACTTTATCATTTTGCGAGCTTTGCATTGTAGCTTGCTCCTGTTTGTATAATTGAGTAATTTCAGTCAAAGAAAGCACACGATTATAAACACGAATATCATCAAGTTTTCCAACAAAAGGTTCATAACTAACGGTTGCTGATTTTTTCTTCCCTATACTGATAACTTGCAAAGAAACATCTGGAGTAACATTGCCCGTGCCTTGATACCAAGCGCCAGCAACACTTTGTCCATTAATATATGCACTCATAGTATCAGCACTGCCAAATGTATAAGTGATAGCCACGTGATACCAAGCGCCAACTTGAGTAAAATTATCAGTAGAACTTTTCCAAATCTGCCAAGCTGAACTACCGCCATCGTTATAATAAAATTCTAATTTTTTACCACTTGCATCCTGCCTAATGGCATAGTTACATTCAAGATCATTACTGTCTCTACCTTTTACTAAAAATGTTCCAACACTGGTAATTTGCGAAGGATTAACCCATACACTAATGGTTATGGGTGCGCCATTGGAAAATTGGAGTGAAGAGGCATTTGCAACCTCAACATAATTACTAGTATTATTAAAATTCATTCCTTGCCCTAATTTCGCTGGAGTTACTATTGCACTGTTGATTGTTCCATTGTTGGCATTTCCTGAAACGTCTTTGGTAATGTTTCCACTGGTGTCATCTCCATCAAATGTCCAATGTCCAACCAAGCCAGCATCGAGATTTGGTGAAGGCTGATCTGTTTGCACAACGGTATCGGAAAATTGATCGGCGCCAATGTCCCAAGGATTCACACGCACTTGTCCATCAATGTCAGTGTCAAATGCAAAATATGAGTCCCACTGCAAATCCAACCCCACACCCTTGGCAGCAGTGTCGGTTGATGCGAGATGGAAATCTTTATTGGCCGTATCAACAAAAAAAACGGTTTTACTTCTGAAAGAGACATTTGGTGAACTTGCGTCTTTGGAGATATTGTTAGCCGAAGCTGCATTGAAAGTTCCTGTAAAATCATAAAATCCACTACTGCCTCCAAAATTTTGGACTGTATTATTTTTTACAATTACACTTGAATTTCCATAAATACCCGCATAAATATTTGGAGTAATTCCTGTGTATACAATGGTATTATTATAAATAATTGAAGGAGAGAAAGCCAATATCCCACCCCCACTTGTGTTATAAATTATGTTATTAAAAATTTCATACATATGAGAACCACCTGCTTGATACACAGCCGCTTCACTAGTACTGCTATTTATTACGCAATTACTAATCTTAATTTTACCAGCACCAGAAGATTCATAAAAAGCTCTTCCATTTAACACAACAAGCCCATCAATTTGATAATATCCAGCGTAAATAACAAAATTATAACCACTTGATGCTGCTAGTTGAAAACCATTTCCCGATTTGCCAGAATGTCTCTGAGAAAAATTGACCTCCGTTGAAGTATTGGTTGGTGTATAAATTTTTACATAATTATTTAAACCAGTATTTAAACCATTCAACTCAACCCAGAACGAATTATCTGCGCCAGTGTCGTAGTAACAAGGGAAATTGAGTTGATAATTTCCAGCGACCAAATCCGTTGTGTTAAGATGTGTTGCATCAACTGCGCCGGCTTCGGCAGCGGAAAGTGAAGCGTAAGCATGTGCGATTGAGGTAACATCCGCATCAGTGGCAGCAATTGGAGCTCCGCCAATTGCGCTTTGACAGCCCCAGATGGTAGTCGAAATTTTTGATGAGATGTAGCAACTTCCTCCTGTGTATGATACCTTGTCGCCCACTCCCATATTTGTTGCGGTTTGCGCCACTGAGAAAGTTGCAGTTCTGGCCGTGGCATCAACTGTGACAGTGCCTGCACCAGTTTCATGGGAATTTGTATTTTGCCCGACGGAATAATAAATTTGGGTTGCTGCTTCGTCGGCTCCGATGTCAACAATGTTTGCACCAGTCGGTCTGGTTTGTCCGTCGATGTCGGTTGTAACTGGCAAATTCGCGTCCGCTGATAGGTCGCTACCAGAATTCCTCGCTGATATGTCGCTGATGCTTAGGTGGAAGTCTTTGTTGGCAGCGTCGGCGAATTGGACTGTAGTTGAATTTTTTGAATTGGCTCCGGGGGCATCAGCAGCGAGATCAGAGATGTTATAGTTTGAAGCAGCATTAAATGTGCCGTAAAAACCATCCGTGCAATTTTGCACTATACTGTTTTTAATTATAGCAGTTCTATTTCCCCCACTAAAAATACCATACTCGGAGCTATTTATAATAGTATTATTATACGCATACATATCGCCATCTTGACGATTAATAGCTCGTCTTATGTCGATAAAAATATTATTATACACATAATAATCATTCATCCAAAGTAATGTACAAATTCCACTTATACCTACATTGTTATTGCTTTTTATAATTGAATCCCGAACAATTGAAGATGACGAGTTACCGACGTCACTAAGAAAACTAATTACATTCTTATTACTTACACCGCCATATAACTGAAGTCCTTCGAAAAATATATGTCCAGTTCTACTATCAAGTGTATCAGCATAAGTAACATTGTTATATAAATTATATTTCCCGTCATCCCATTTCCCTTGATGCCTTTGTGAATTGTTTGCCTCGGTTGTTGTATTGTTCGGCGTATATATTTTGATGTAATTTAAAACTCCTGTTGTATATCCAGAAACCGTTACGGCAGTTGTGTCCGCAGCACTGTCATAATAACAAGGAAAATTCAATTGATAATTTCCAGTGACCAAATCAGTGGTGTTCAAATGGTTGGCATCAATTGCGCCAGTGACTGCAGCAGACAAACTTGTGTATTCGTGCTTGATGGAAACCACTGTTGAAGTCGTGATGTCAGCAGGAACTGCACCTGTTTTTGTGACAAGAGTCCAAACAGAGGTTGAAGTTTTTGCTGCAATATATGCAATGTCAGTTGTGTTATATGTTACCCTATCCCCAACTCCAATATTCCCAGTTTGCGCTGCTGAGAAAGTTGCCACGCCTGAGGAAATTGTGACTGTTGGGGTACCGGTTTTGAGATCCGCAGTGGATTGCCCGACAGAGTAAAATATTTGTGATGATGCTTCGTCGGCACCGATGTCCCAAAGCGTGTTTGAAGATGATGGACGAGTTTGTCCGTCAATATCAGTTGCAAATGCAAAGCTTGTGTCCGCTGATAGGTCGCCACCAGAATTCTTCGCTGATGTGTCGCTGATACTTAAATGAAAGTCTTTGTTGAGGGCATCGACAAAGGAAACTGTTGTGAAATTTTTAGAATTAGCTCCGGGGGCAGTTGCATCAGAGGAAATATTATTACCAGAAGAAGGACTAAACGTTCCACTAAAACCTACTGATATATTATTGACTATATTATTTTTTGCAATTGCTTCATACACATTGTAACTACATGCAAATGCAATATTACTATCATAAACGGTATTATTGTATAGATACCCTGTTTTAGCATAAGAAACTACAATTCCTTTAGTATTTGTTCCAAGCCATCCATATAATAAATTGTTCCACACTTTCAATGTAAGAAAATTATTATCATGGGCAACGATAGCATAGCTACCGCCAGCAGCAGTATTATTAAATTTTAATATGCTATTAGAAACACTTAGAACTGCAGTTGAACTTTGTCCTGTAGCTGTTATTGCATGCCAATTTCCAGTTCCAGCAGTTAAAAAAACTTGCAGTCCATCAAGCCAAACGTAATTTTCAGTAATAGCAATTATACCACTGTTTGTTTTACTTAAACTGTATTTCCCGTCATCCCATTTCCCATTATGCCTCTGACTCTGATTTACTTCAGTAGAAATATTATTTGGGGTATATATTTTTATATAATTTGAAATGCCCGTCGTATATCCATCAATTGTCACAGCAGTAGTGTCTGCGCCGGTGTCATAGTAACAAGGAAAATTTAATTGATAATTTCCTGCCACTAAATCACTTGTATTCAGATGTGTTGCATCAACCGCTCCAGCTTCGGCAGCGGAAAGTGAAGCGTAACTGTGTGCGATTGAAACTACAGCTGAAGTTGTGATGTCGGCAGGAATGCCGCCTGTGGCTGTTACCAAATTCCAAACCGAAGTTGAAGTTTTTGATGCGATGTATGCAACATCGGTTGTGTTGTATGTGACTTTGTCGCCTACTCCCAAATTCGTTGCAGTCTGAGCCACTGAAAAAGTTGCAACGCCTGATGCGATTGTGACTGTTGGTGCGCCAGTTTTGTGATCAGTAGTGTTTTGCCCAACGGAATAATAGACAGCGTTAGCAGCTTCATCAGCGCCAATGTCCCAAACAGTTCCAACAGCTGGACGAGCATTGCCATCAATGTCAGTCGTGAACGAATATGACGAATCTGATGACAAATCTACACCAAAATTCTTGGCGGCGATGTCAGTTGGACTTAAATGGAAATCTTTATTAGCCGTATCAACAAAAAAAACGGTTTTACTTCTGAAAGAGACATTTGGTGAACTTGCGTCTTTGGAGATATTGTTAGCCGAAGCTGCATTGAAAGAACCATAATAATCATTCCCATTATCATACGATAGATTATTTTTGATTATCGAAGAAGTTATCCCACTATTAATACCCTGCTGAGAATTATAAATTGTATTGTTATAAGCATATGCAATGGCAACACCGTTTATAGTTATAGCAGCACTGGACCAGTGCCCTCCTCTGCCAATATCATAAATAATATTGTTTGTAATATATGCTTTTGCATTAGCATTATTATGATTTACCTTTATTCCTAAATTGCTATCAGCATTTGTCGTTGTAAAAACACTTCGAATAATATTTTGATTTAGATACACTTCAGAATTTGCACTGGGAGCAACATTCACATTATACCCATAACCATAATCATTGTTGGTAAATTTTATTTGTATCCCTTCAAGTTTTAAATGGTTCACTCCAATACTTACAATAACGGCATAATCAGCAATAGCCGAAATTTCTAGCCTGTATTTCTCATTATCCCATTTTCCCTGATGCCTTTGACTTGCATTTACCTCAGTTGTCGTGTTATTCGGTGTGTAAATCTTAATAAAATTACTTGCTCCAGTTGTATATCCTGAAACATTTACGGCTGTCGTGTCCGCGCCTGAATCATAATAACAAGGGAAATTAAGTTGATAATTTCCTGTTACCAAATTTGTGGTATTAAGATGAGTTGCATCAACTGCTCCGGCTTCGGCAGCGGAAAGTGAAGCGTAGGCGTGTGCGATTGAGGTAACATCCGCATCAGTGGCAGCAATTGGAGCTCCTCCAGTTGCACTTTGGCAACCCCAAATGGTGGTTGATGTTTTTGATGAGATGTAGCAACTTCCTCCAGTATATGTGATCAAATCTCCAACTCCCATATTGGTTGCAGTTTGAGCCACACTAAAAGTTGCAGTTCTGGCTGTGGCATCAACTGTCACTGTGCCCGCACCAGTTTCGTGGGAATTTGTGTTTTGCCCGACGGAATAATATATTGCCGTTGCTGCTTCATCGGCACCAATGTCAACAATGTTTGCACCAGTCGGTCTGGTTTGTCCGTCGATGTCTGTTGTGATTGGCAAATTCGCGTCCGCTGATAGGTCAGCACCCGCGTTTTTGGCAGCAGCGTCAGAAGGAGAAAGATGGAAGTCTTTATTGGGTGCGTCGGCGAATTGGACTGTAGTTGAATTTTTTGAATTGGCACCAGGGGCATCAGCAGCAGCACTTGAAATATTATAATTGGAGGAAGAATCAAATGTACCATAAAAACCGTCAGCTACCTGTGTTATATTATTTTTTGCAACAATCGGACCAGGCCAGCAAGCATAGCAATAAAAACCAGTTCCATCATTTATCACTGTATTATTATAAAGGTATTGTGATCCTGATGAATTTATGAAAAATCCCACACCACTACCATCACTATACGCTATATTATTTGCATATTTACCACTTCCCCCACTGGAAACAAATTGCCATTTATCAGAACTTCCCGATCCAGCATATATTGATATATTTGATGAAATTATTAAATTAGTTCCATTACCAGAAAGACCATGCCCAACCCCTCCAGAATTTCTATTTTTAATTTGCAAACCAATTATTTGTGTATAATTATTTGAAACAGTTATAATTTCGTTTGCAACAACCGAAAGTTGATATTTCCCATCATCCCATTTCCCCTGATGCCGCTGGGAGTTGTTCGCTTCGTTCGTTGTATTGTTTGGAGTATAAATCTTAATAAAATTGCTTGCACCAGTTGTATAACCTGTAACATTAACAGCTGTCGTGTCAGCAGCACTGTCATAATAACAAGGAAAATTCAATTGATAATTTCCAGCAACCAAATCCGTGGTGTTTAAATGATTTGCATCAATTGCGCCAGTGACTGCAGCAGAAAGTGAAGTGTACTCACGCTTAATTGAAACCACGGTTGAAGTTGTGATGTCTGCAGGAACTGCGCCTGTTTTTGTAACCAGAGTCCAGACTGAGGTTGAGGTTTTTGCTGCGATATATGCAATGTCGGTTGTGTTATATGTCACCCTGTCCCCAACTCCAATATTTCCAGTTTGCGCTGCTGAGAAAGTTGCCACGCCTGAGGAAATTGTGACTGTTGGGGTACCGGTTTTGAGGTCGGCGGTGGATTGCCCAACACTGTAATAGACGGGGGTTGCTGCTTGTGCCTCAGCAGTCGCGACAAAAAAACCTATACAGGTGAAGAGGGTTAGGAGATAAAATTTGGGTTTGAGAAAATTCATCGGTAGAAAATTTTAAATTTTAAGTTTTAAATTTTAAATGAAATTACAATTTCAAATAAATAAATTATTTTTTATCAATTGTAATGATGATTTTAGAAAATATTAGAGTTAATTCTTGTGCTTCTTTCCAGAATTTCAAACATTTATCTTTCTCTTCAGGATTACTTTTAGCAATGAGTTGAAGCCAGTATTTTGTTTCTCTGGCTTCTTTTTTACAAATAGCTATTTTATTTTTGAAATCCTTTTGGGAACAAGCGCCATTTGCTTCAAAATAATTAGCACCAATACTAGTTGCTGAACGAATTAGTTGACTAATTAATGGCATATTTATCATATCCTTCTTTATTGTTCTGAGAAAAACTATCATATCCTCACTAAATTCGGTGGTTCTCTTTTCTAAATCGTAATTTGATTTTGTCATTTTTAATTTAGATTTGATTTAAAATTTAAAACTTAAAATTTAAAATTATTTAAAAACCAATGAATTAGTTTTTAAATTAAAGTTTTTCTTCCATAATTACCCAATCAAAAAGCACATCTTCAGTGACAACATTTTTGACACTGACAGTGAATCCTTCGCCGAATTTAACTTCGGTTACAGCGATTCCTTGATCAAGTGCGACTTTTGGTGTGATGAAAACTTTTGAAGAAATGTTTGCAGCTTTTGTTTTGACAAAGAAAGTTTTGGCATCGCTCTTTGTGTCATCATCTTTTCCGTCGCCGTCAACATCATTTTTGATTGAAGTTATTGTTGCCTCGCCAATTGTGCGAGCTTCTGGGTCCAAAACAGACACCACTAATTTGCCCGCTTCAATTTGCACTGCGGTTAATTTTCCAGCAATTGAAATGTCACTAACATCCTGCCCTTGTCCAATTCCAAGCATCATTTTTATAAGCGCAACATCTTGGGTGTTCAAATCAATTTGCGCGATGTTCAGTTCTGAATTTGCTTTAATTTGAAGCTCATCCATTTGAGTTTGCAATGTTTGAATGAGATTTGCTTGAAGTGCAAGTTGACTTCCCAAATCAGTAACAACAGTTGTTTGATTTGCAACAATTTGATTGAAATTATCCTCAGCAACTTTTACCAATTGATTTACTTGGTCTTCAACGTTCATATTTGCAATGTTGAGTGCCACAGCTTCTTCAACTTTTTCAACAGTAAGACTCTGATTTCTGCGTGAAATCAAGACTTGAATTGTTCCCTTGTCGCCAGAAAAAGCTTGAATTGCAACACCAACTGTTGATTCGCCAGCATTGGATTTGCGCAAATATCCTGCAGTCTGGGCTGCTGTCAAACTGTCTCCGATTTGAATCTCTCCGTTTTCAGTAGAAACTTTTCCTGGAACCTGACCGAGCATACCAATAATTTTGTAATTTGGATCATTGTCACGTTCAGTTCCGTTTCCATTTCCAACAATAGACGGATTTGAAGAAACCACACCCATCACATTATTGTCGCCTGAACGAGTGCAGCGTTTAACAGCATTTTCATTTGTCACATCCACACAAACAACTTCACCCGGCTCTAAGTCAGTATCTTTAGTGTAAAAATATTCAGCATAATCAGCGCCATTGGTTAGATATCCATTTTTGGAATTAATTTTAGAAGATGCGTGCTGGACATCCAAAATATATCCAGGGGTTGTTGTTCCGATTCCAACGCCTAATGCAGTCACACCTCCTACACCGTCTGATGTCCCATATATCGTGAGCATTGAATTTCCATCAAGACTTGCAGTATAGCTATTAACAACACCGTTTGCGGATGCGGCTGTTACAGGCATATCAATCCAGCTTATTATTCCAGAATCTTGAGCAAATTCCTGTGTTCCAATTGAAAGACTGGCGATGCTTGCAACACCATTGGTGTCAATTGAAAATTGACTTGTGCCGGCAATTCCATTGCCTGCAAAAATCTTGAATTTGTTTGAATCGGTTGCATCAACTCCCATTGAATATTGTTGAGCACCAGCGCCAAGACGGAAATAGTTGTTAGTATTGTCCCAATAAAGATTTGCATTATTTTGATCGTAAATTCCTGAAGCTCCTGCGAAAACCAATGAACCTTGAGTAAATTGCGTTGTTGAGCCAGTGCCACCATGAGTCACATCAATTGCTGTTCCGTTCCAAACTCCAGTTGTGATTGTGCCAAGAGTTGTGATTGAACTTGCTCCTGTCCAAGTTCCCGCAGAAATTGCAGCCAGCTCTGCATTATATCCTTGGACATTTGTTCCGATTGCAAGTCCCAAGTTTGTTCTGGCTGTGGCTGCATCAGTTGCGCCAGTTCCACCGTTAGCCACTGCGACTGTGCCAGAAAGATATGCAGTGGAATCCCAACTCCAAACTCCGGCAGTGTTTTTGAGCAAGCCATTGGTTGAAGCAGTTGGTAAGGTGTATGTGACGTCAGCTGCCTGATCGCCACCTTGCAAATATGTGTAATATGTTGGGGTTGTGCCTGTTTCAATAATTCCAAGTTTAGCTCCGACTTTTACTGCCAAATTTGAAACACTGCCTGCGCCATCAGAAGTTCCATGTACTGTTAGCATTGCATTTCCATCCAGCATCGCTCCATAACTTTCCACAGTTCCATTTGTTGCTGCGCTTGTTACGGGCATATCAGTCCATGCAATTGCTCCGGAATTTTCAGCAAATGATTGCGCACCAAGCTGAAGACTAGAAATGTTTGTCACGCCGCTCGCGTCGATTGAAAATTGACCACTGCCTGCGATGCCATTGCCTGCAGCAATCTTAAATTTGTTTGAATCGGTTGTATCAACTCCCATTGAATATTGTTGAGCACCAGCGCCAAGACGGAAATAGTTGTTAGTATTGTCCCAATAAAGATTTGCATTATTTTGATCATAAACTCCTGAAGCTCCTGCAAAAACCAGCGAACCTTGAGTGAATTGCGTCAGTGTTCCAGACCCACCGCTAGTCACTGGCAAAATTCCTGTAACATTTGTTGAGGCAAGATTGATTGCATTAGCTGTGATTTGCTGACCAGTTAGTGAAAGATAATTTTCGCCTGCCAACGTGACAGCGCTGTGAATTGCTGTGCCACTCCAAGTTGGAACTCCGCCAACCAATGTCAAAACTTGTCCATCTGAGCCAAGCGCAATTTTTCCAAGCGTGGTTGTCGTGTTGGCGTATAACATATCACCAACAGAATATGAAGCATATCCCGTTCCGCCATATTGCGCGCCAAGAGCAGTTGAAAGTGTCAATGAATTGAAAGCTACATCTGATGTGGTGTTGATTGTTTGCGGCAAGGAAATTGTCACATCTCCATTTGCAGCAGAAACAGCGACTTGATTGGCTGTGCCAGCAAGACTTGTCACTCCAGTGTTTGCAATTGAAATTGAGCCTGCGCCATTAGTAACGGAAATTCCAGTGCTAGCAGTTAATGTTGCCAATGAAAATCCAGCACCATTTCCAATGAGCAATGATCCATTAGCTGCAGTCGCACCATTAACTCCAGTTCCACCATATTGCGCGCCAACTGCAGTTCCCTGCCAAGCACCCGCTACAACTTGACCAGAAGCATTAACTTGGAATTGTGAAGTTGCACCAATTGAAAAAAGTGCAGTGGGGGTTACAGTACCGATGCCGACGTTACCAAAAATATTCATACCCCCTTGATAAATATTATTAGCAGCCAACATACTTTTTTCTGTTTTACCTGAAATCATCACGCGATCTCCCGTTCCGGTAATAGCAACAGCGACAAATAAACCATTACTATAAGTGACAGAGCGCCAATAATTTTCATTAGCACTTGTACGAGTAGTCCAATTAATTCCATTTGTTGAGGTCATTACCCGATATTCAAAGCCCGTATCAGATACAGCTACAAATAAACCATTGCCATAAGTGACAGAGCGCCATTCATTACTCATACTTCCAGTGCGACTAGTCCATGTGATACCGTTTGGAGAAGTCATCACATTATTACTAATTCCGCTAGATGAAACAGCAACAAATAAGCCATTGCCATAGGTAACGGATGACCAACTGGTATCCAAAGCACTAGTGCGAATAGTCCAGTTGATACCATCTGGCGAAGTCATCACACGATTTCCAGTACCAGTAGTGGCAACTGCCACAAACAAGCCATTGCCATAGGTAACAGACATCCAGTTATTGTCAGCGGCACTGGTGCGACTGGTCCAATTAATACCATCAGGTGAAGTCATTACACGATTTCCAGTGCCAGTATACGAAACTGCTGTAAACAAACCATTGCCATAAGTAACAGCTGACCAACTGTTATCCGCGGCACTGGTGCGGCTGGTCCAATTAATACCATCAGGCGAAGTCATCACACGATTTCCAGTGCCAGACTGAGCCACAGCTACAAACAAACCATTGCCATAAGTAACAGACATCCAGTTATTATCCGCGGCACTGGTGCGACTGGTCCAATTAATACCATCAGGCGAAGTCATCACACGATTTCCAGTGCCAGACTGAGCCACAGCTACAAACAAACCATTGCCATAAGTAACAGACATCCAGTTATTATCCGCGGCACTGGTGCTAGCAGTCCAGGATGTTCCTTTAGAAACAATGTCGCCAACAACTTCCAATTTAGCAGTTGGTGCGGCAGTGCCAATTCCCAATCTATTATTTGAATTATCCCAAAATATATTTGCATTATTTTGCGAATAAATTCCACTTGCTCCCGCAAAAACAAGTGACCCTTGAGTAAATTGTGTTGTTGTTCCAGTTCCACCGTGAGTCACATCAATTGCAGTCCCATTCCAAGTTCCAGTTTCAATTGTTCCAAGGGTTGTGATGTTTGTTGAGCCTGCCCAAGTTGAAAGTGCAGTGTCTTCAACATTGCCAAGACCAATATCATTTTTTGTAAGAGTTACCCAAGCAAGATCAGCTCCTGCGCCATTTGATTTTAGAAGTTGTCCAGAAGTTCCTGGACCAAGCAGTGACCAAGTTGGTGTTGCTCCTTGTCCAGTTATTATTGCTCCTTGAGTTACACTCGCAGTTGTTGTGTCTGAGTGTGAAGCTGAAAGAAATGGATGAGCGCTGCCTGAAACTGCTCCCCAAGTAGGAACTCCAGCAACAACTGTAAGTGCTTGACCATTGGTTCCTATTGCAAGTTTAGAAAGTGCAGTGCCGGATGAATAATACAACAAGTCTCCAGCGGTGTATGTTGAAAGTCCAGTGCCACCATAATCTGAAGCAATCACAATTCCATTCCAAGTTTTATTAGTCAATGTTTCGGATGAACTTGCAGTAATGAATCCATATTCATTGCCCCAATTAGTGTTTCCATCGGTTATATATCCAGCAGAGGAATGATTTCCCCAACCATAAGCAGTATTCCAATTGGTTGAATTGTCAGTGATAGCGGAAGCTATTCCTCCAGAAATCTTCAGAATTCCGCTGAAAGCTGAGACATCCGCGTTGAGACCCCCTTTGGTCATAGCAATATTGTCTCCACTCCAAGTTCCAGCTGTAATAGTGCCAAGAGTGGTTAGGCTAGTGGAACCAGTCCAAGTTCCGCCAGCAATCGCTGCCAAATTTGCATTATATCCTTGAATATCTGTGCCAATAACCAAGCCCAAATTAGTACGGGCCCCAGCAGCATCCCCCGCACCTGTTCCACCCCTGGTTACTGCCAAATATTGTTCATTGCCAAGAGTGTTTGTCCCTGTCCAATATGTTACATAACCGTTAACTCCTGTTCCTGTAATCCCTCCGACACCAGAAACCGAAGCGCATTGCCAAACCTTTCCTGTATTATCCCATGCTAAAACCTCGTTGTTTGCACAACCTTGCAGCAATGACAATTGATTGTTAAGTGCTCCGGAAAATTGAAGCCCTGAAAAAGATGAGGTGCTGGCAGTCCCACCATTAGCAGAAAGAAGTGCGACTGAAAGTGTTCCTGTTTCTGTTATTGGCCCTCCAGTAAGTCCATTTCCTGAAGCCACACTTGTTACTGTTCCAATTCCTCCACTTCCACCCTCAACTGATCCCCAATAAAGATTACTACTTGCATCAATTTTTAAAACTTGCCCACTACTTCCAGTTGCAACTGGCAATGTGTATGCAATATCACTGGCTTGTGTTCCACTATTTTGAAAAGCAGTTTTATACGTTCCAGATTTTATGTTTAGCACGCCATCCAAAGTTGCTCCTGCAAATGTTGGGGAGTTTGTTGTTTGAAGGTTTTGATTGATAGATACATTTGATCCTGCAATTGTGAGTGTTCGCGAAGTTGTGCCACCTGCAATTGAAAAACCATCGGCCAACGCTGAAAGTGTGAGTCCATTAACTGACGAAGGCGTAATGTTTCCTAATGTTAACGTAATTGCAGGAGTTGTTGTTGCATTTGCAACTGATCCTGAAATTCCATTTGCAGTTGTTACTGAAACTGTTGTAACTGTTCCATTTCCATTAGCAACAATATTTCCATTCAATTTCTGAATAGCTTGCAAAATTGTGTCAGTAGCTGCAACTGTTCCTGCGCCGGAAATATAATTTGTGAGAAGTTTTCCTGTTACTGCTGTGTCTGTGAAACTTGCTGATGGAAGTGCGTTAGTTGCTAGTGTTCCTTGAGCTGCTGTTGCGTATGCAGTCGTTGCAGTGAAAGCTGCGGTTCCAAGAAGTCCAGTTACTGAATTTAGATTTGCAACTGTCGCAGTCATTCCAGTAAGGTTTGTTGCGGTTGCAGCATTTCCTGTTGTGTCTTGATTAAGAATTGGAATGTCAGCTACTGCAATTGCTCTCATCGTTGGCATTCCTACTGATCCATTTGGAGCAGCCCAGAAAAAGTTTGCTGTGCTTGATGAAAATGCCGGAGCATATGATGAAGATGCGGTATATGCTGCAGTTCCGAGTGTTCCACCAGTTGTCACTATGAGTGTTTGACCTGCTGCAATGTTCAAGGTGTTTGTTCCGTTAGCTGTGATGGAAAGACCGTTATATGTTTTTCCAGTAAGTGCAGAAGCAATTTTATTATCAGCGATTGCAGTTCCATTCCAAGTTCCAGTTGCAATTGTTCCAAGGGTTGTGATGTTTGTTGAGCCTGCCCAAGTTGAAAGTGCAGTGTCTTCAACATTGCCAAGTCCAATATCATTTTTTGTGAGAGTTACCCAAGCAAGATCAGCTCCTGCGCCATTTGATTTTAGAAGTTGTCCAGAAGTCCCTGGTCCAAGCAATGACCAAGTTGGTGTTGCTCCTTGNNTCTGAGTGTGAAGCTGAAAGAAATGGATGAGCGCTGCCTGAAACTGCTCCCCAAGTAGGAACTCCAGCAACAACTGTAAGTGCTTGACCATTGGTTCCTATTGCAAGTTTAGAAAGTGCAGTGCCGGATGAATAATACAACAAGTCTCCAGCGGTGTATGTTGAAAGTCCAGTGCCACCACTAGCAATTGTCAAAGGCGAAGTAAGAGTAAGTGAAGCAAAAGTAGCATCAGCGGTGGTTGAAATATTTTGTGGAAGAGAAATTGTAATAACACCCGTGTTTGCTGAAGCTGTGATTTGATTTGCTGTTCCATTGAGTTGCGTCACACCTGTATTTGTAATACTAACAGTTCCGGGACCATTGGTAACGGAAATTCCAGTGCTGCCACTTATGGTTGCCAAAGAAAAATTTGCTCCATTTCCAACAAGAAGTTGACCATTAGTTGGAGTTGCAGAAAGTCCTGTGCCACCTTTGGAAATTCCCAAAACAGCAAGCTCTGTCAATGTGTTTGCCGCTCCCCAAATTGCCAAATTATTTTGTGTTCCACTTCCCGTCACTCCACCAGCACCAAGAACTGAAACCCAACTTGGCAAATGAGTGATTGGATCAATCATCAAAACTTTGCTGTCGGCTCCAACATTAGAAAGCTTGCTAAGCGTGTTTAATGCGCTGGCATAAATCAAATCTCCTGCAACATAATTATTAATTCCTGTTCCACCGCGCACAGCGCTTATTGTTCCTCCATTCCAAACACTAGCAGCATTTGCAAAATTCCAGCCACCTGTTATAACTTCGTTTTGATCTTTTCTTGCAATTTTAGAATTGGTATAATCAATTCCTATTGTTGCAATATTGCTAGCCAAGCTAAAAGTAAAATCGCTGGTTCCATTAAATGCCAGTGTATTAAAATTAATTTCTTCAATTGATTCCTCACCGTTTACTTTGATGACAGCCATTGATGCTCCGACAAAATTAGAACATTTCCAAACCTTGCTTCCATTGTCCCAGCTTAAAACTTGACTGTTGGCACATCCTTGAAGCAATGTTAATTGATTTGAAGAATCTCCCGCAAATTCAAGACCGGAAAATGATTGTGTTGTTGTCGTTGTTCCATCAATAGAATCCAGCAGATCAGCTTTACCTAAATTTGAAAAGTCAATCCCGTTATTGGAATATTGCCAGCTTCCCGAAGTTCCGTTAAATCTCATTGCTGGCTTGTTTGTTTCATTGCCAATTGCCAAATCAAAATTATTTCCAGCAATTCCACTTTCCAAACCAAGATTAAACACGAGCTTTGCAGTGCCAGTATCAGTGTTTTGCAAATGAATGTCTCCAATATTGCTGAAACGAGAATCATTGCCCAAAACCAATTGATTGCTGCCTGTTCCAGTCGGCAACATCTTGATGTCTATTTTTCCCTTTGCTCCAAGTTGTGGAATGTTTCCCTCACCTGTTCCCAAAATTGCACCAGCAAGAGCAGCAGAATCCATAGCAAGTGCAACTGAACTCATTTTTTTGCGAGGAACAAATTCACTATCGTTGTTTATTCTTATTCCAAGAAAATATTCATTGTTAGAAAAATTCAAATCCGAAGGAAGTGGCACACTGGCACCAAGATATGCGTTCAAAACTCCGTCTCGAATATAAACTTTTTGTGTTTCTTGCCAAGATCTTTGCCCAGCATCAGCATTGGATGGATATGGATCAGTAGTTGTTCTGTCTGTGCGATACAATGAAAAACGAATTTCATATTCTCCGTTTTGCAAAGATTCACTTTTGTCATTGGACACAAAAGCTGAAACGTTTATTTGCGGTGCAACCTGAGCGCGAGTAAATTTAAAACCAATTGCCAATAACAAAAAAGCAAAGGAAGTCGCTACCGCTATTAAAATTTTATTTTTATTATTACGCATTATCAGAAAATAATACTCACCCCTTTTTATACTTAAAAACTTTTTCTCCAGACTTTATAGCTTTCAACTTTATAACTTTATAACTTTTTTAATCCTTCAAAGCCCAACCAAAAATATTGCCCATCTCATTAGAAATCAAATCAAACACTGATACTGGTTTGGAACCTGTGTACACGGCGAGCGCATCTGAAACAGAGTTGTTTCCACTTCTATCGGTAGCGCTAACAGTAAAAACATATCGCGTGGCTTGCTCAAGATTGTTTAAAACCAATGCGTGTGAAAATCCATATCCATATTCTTTGATGTTTTTTTCTGCACCTTTTCCATCTTTGGCATATTTAACTTCTGATTTTGCCAACTTGTTTGTTTTCCAAGAAACAAGCACTTGCATTTTTTTTCCATCTTTTGTCATAAGCATTTCACTGCGGACATCCAAAACTTTAAGCGGCAAAGTCTCAGTTTCAGCAGCTAGCACAACACTAGCACCACCAATTGCAATGTCCTTGATTTGAAAATTTTCACTCTTTCCAGCAATTCCCCTTGAATCATTCTCTGCAAGATTATTTTGCTCTTTGCTAACATCCCCTGTTTCATTAACAATAATGTGATCCTTGTCTTGTGGGATTTCAATTTGCGCCTGCTTGATAGGAGCAGCGATTTGCTGAGAATTTTTATTTCTAAGATACACAGATGCGCCAGCAATAATCATAAGAAGAACAATGGAAACTGATCCTGCAATTTTTAGAATTTTTTTCTTAAGAGCTTTTTTCTGCTGAAAAGCTTGGAACATTAATTCTGATTCATTCTCCTCAACGCCAAAATGAGCCTCCCCACCAGCAGGAACACTCTTGGATTTTTCAACTATTTCCGATTGTTTTTTTTCTTTTTCCGTTTCCAACTTTTTACATTTTTTCAAATAAAAATTGAATGCAAATATCTATATGAATTATACCTTTTTTTTCACTTTTAGACAACAATTTGATACTTCAATTTTTGGCTTATAATAAGCAAAATTGTAACAAAATAAAAAGTTATCCACAGGTAAATTTGCGCAATAAAAAATCCCGACAAAATGTCGGGATTTTTTGAAATTTTTCAGATACTATTTTTGTTTTTTATTTGACCCTCTCAACCTCTCTGTCCTACGGACATCTCTCCTCATCTGAGGAGAGAATGAATATGAAGAAAACTTCTACACGTCCAAGTTTTTCACATTTTTGGCGTGGGTTTGAATGAAACGACGACGCGGCTCAACATCTGAGCCCATCAAAATGTCAAACATCCTGTCAGCTTCCTCAGCATCTTCAATTTCCACTTTCATCATCTTGCGATGCTCAGGATCCATTGTCGTGTCCCACAATTGTTGTGGGTTCATTTCTCCAAGACCTTTGTAACGTTGAATTGTAACACCGGCAATTTTTTCAATTTCCCCATCTCCCGATTCCAAATCTTCCGAAGTTATCTCATTTTCTGTTGATATTTCTGAAGTATCCATTTTTGCTGCCTTTGCGGCTTTTTTATCAGCTGCTTTTTCAGCACCTTTTTCAACAGCTTTCAATCTAAATTCTTCCACGATGACATCTTTTTCTTCATCATTATAAACCCAACGCACATCTTTACCTTTTTGAATTCGATACAGTGGAGGCTGAGCAATATAAATATGACCGTTTGTAATTAAGTCTTCAAAATATCGATAGAAAAATGTTAAAAGCAAAACTCGAATGTGCGAACCATCAACGTCGGCATCAGCCATAATAATAATTTTTCCATATCTAAGACGACTCACATCAAAAGTTTCTCCAATTCCCGTTCCGAGTGCAATAATAATCGGTTTCAAGGTGTCTGATTTTACCACCTTATCCAGACTGGTTTTTTCCACATTTACTAATTTTCCTCGAAGCGGCAAAATTGCCTGAAACATACGATTTCTACCTTGTTTGGCAGAGCCACCAGCAGAGTCTCCCTCCACAATGTATAATTCTGAAAGCTCAGCATTTCGCGTGGTACAATCTGCAAGCTTTCCCGGAAGTGTCATTCCTTCCAGCGCCCCTTTTCGCAGCACCGCATCTTTGGCAGCTCTGGCCGCAATTCTAGCTCGCACAGTAAGCAAACATTTTTCAATCATTGCCTTGGCATTGGTAGGATGTTTTTCCAAAAATTCCACCAACCCCTCAGAAGTAACGCTCGAAACAATACCACGCACTTCAGCGTTTCCAAGTTTTGATTTTGTCTGACCTTCAAATTGAGGATTGCGAAGTTTCACACTGACAACAGCAGTAAGCCCTTCTTTCAAATCTTCACTTGTCATTCCCCCATCTTTTTCTTTGATCAAATTATTCTTTTTTGCATAATCATTAAGCACGCGAGTAAGTGCCATTTTGAATCCCGTAACGTGCATTCCACCTTCCGGAGTGAAAATATTATTAGCAAAAGAATATAAATGTTCTTTGTATCCATCGGTATATTGCAAAGACATTTCCACAGCGACATCATCGACTGTTTTTTCCACATATACAGGCATTTCATTTTTGACAATTTTTCCACGATTCAAAAATTTCACAAAAGAAACAATTCCACCATCAAAATAAAAACCATGACGCCTGATTTTATGATCATCTTTTTCTGTTATTGCTTCGCGACGATCTTCAATCACGATTTTCACACCTTTTGTCAAATATGCTTGTTGACGAACATAATCCAAGACTTTAGTCCAAGAATATTTAATCTCTGGAAAAATTTCAGAGTCAGCTTGAAAAGTTATTGTTGTTCCTGTATGATCTGATTTTCCAATTGGCTTCACATCTCCTTGTGGAATACCTTTTTTATATTCTTGCACCCAAACTTTTCCTTCACGACAAACCTCAACTTTCGTCCAAGCAGAAAGTGCATTAACCACGGAAACACCAACTCCATGAAGTCCGCCAGAAATCTTATACCCATCGCCACCGAATTTTCCTCCAGCGTGAAGCACTGTCAAAACTGTTTCCAAGGTTGATTTTTTTGTTTGAGGATGAATTTCTACTGGAATTCCACGACCATAATCGCGCACTGAAATAATATTATCAGGCAAAAGTTGTACCAAAATATCATCTCCGTGACCTGCCATCGCTTCGTCGATTGAGTTGTTTACCACTTCCCAAATCAAATGATGCAGACCTTCGGTTGAAGTTCCTCCAATATACATCCCCGGACGCTTTCGAACTGGATCCAAACCTTCCAACACTTGAATCGATTTAGCACCATATTCTGATTTTTCCACTTTATCTTTAGCCATAAAATTATTTTAGGTCTACATAATTACAAATTTTTACAAAAATACAAAAGTACGAAAAACTTGCGTCATATTTTTTGTATTTTTGTAATTTTTTGTAAGTTCGTAGACCTAGATCTTTATTAAATTCACTAATCTCTATTTGCGAGTTAAAAAATACAATTCTACTAAAAATATTCCTGCCACAGCGAGTGCTCCATCCCACCAGGTTAAAATGCGATATTGTTGCAAAATTAATAATAAACACAAAAGTATCGCAATCAATATTCCCTGTCTAAAACTAATCCCGATGTGTGCAAGAGCATTATCCTCACTTCCACTAACTTTTTTGCGCATCCATGTGAAAAAAAGGATGAACACTCCCGAAAAAAACAGCAGCGCGCTAACAAAAAAAAGGAGTTGCCCAGCAGCGCCAGTTTTTTGCGGATCCATTTGTATTATAACCAAAATCCAAGCCGCAAATGAAATCGCCGTGGAGATTCTTATTCCCCAAAGATACGATGTTAACGTCATATTTTTATTTTTATTGAAAACACTACTTATTCATTATAGAGGAAATTAGATGGCAAAGCAAGCAAAAAGTTACTTTTTTAAGTGTTTGACAATACTAAAAAAATGCGTATAATAAAAAGGTGTTGATTAGGGTTATTATCAAATATAGCGGGATGGAGCAGTCTGGCAGCTCGCGTGGCTCATAACCACGAGGTCGTAGGTTCAAATCCTACTCCCGCAACAAGTTATCCTGAAATTCCTGACCTATAGCGTGAATCGTGACAAAACTTGAAACGAATTAATTTCGTTTTTTGCGTATAGGATTCAGTTTTGGGATTACAAGAATTTGGCAGGGTAGCTCAGCTGGTTAGAGCACAGCCTTCATAAGGCTGGGGTCGCGGGTCCGAGTCCCGCCCCTGCTACAGGTTTTAAAAAATGAAAATATTTCTGGGGTCGTAGCTCAGCTGGTTAGAGCGATTGCCTGTCACGCAATAGGTCGTGGGTTCGAGTCCCATCGGCCCCGCAGAAAGAAAAAAACATCCGCAAGGATGTCTTTTTTTATTTTACTTTTAAATTTTGGATGTTTCAATCCAGAAATTCGAGATATTTTAAGAAGTTTTCATATACGCCAATCACAGCCACAGCCATACGTTGGTCAATGACAAAATCTGCTTCGTGCACAATTTGATTCCTGATTTTATGAGCACCTATCAAGGATTCTAAGTGATCGTCAAGATGAGCGGCACTAACTTGCTCAAGTTTTTCAGACATATTGGCGCCCTTATACCCAATACCGGACAATATTTCATCAGCAATTGCATCAGCTTCAATAATCGCAACTTTGTATTGTGAGGGATTTTCATCTTTAAGCCTACTCTTAACCTTGTCCCAGCGCTTTTGCATCTTGCTTTTTGAAGCCAGTGGAATATCCATACCCTTAAGACCAACACGAAGATGCTGCGGCACATCTCGCAAAATAAGCATCAAAACAATATCAATAAACAAAACCAATAAATAAATAGCCAAAAATATTTTCAACACCAAAACAAATGGAGAATAATAAAAATTCTTCAACGTTTCCAACAAAACTACAATAAAATTTTCTATATCGTAAAACATAAGGCTACGGCAATTTCAAATTAAAAATTTCAAATTTCAAATCAATGCCTAATTTCCAATGCATCAATTTTTTAATTTCAGCATTTAGATTTTATTTGGAATTTGATATTTGAATTTTGACATTTAAAAAATAAGAAACGCAAACAATTTTTACTTTTATTTTTTAGTGTTTATCTCGTATGTGTGTGCGCAATTGAGCATTCCTTCTTCATCAAACCACTTGCCCATCAACTGTCCACCGATTGGCAAATCTTTACCATCCGTTGAGATTGCACCAATTGGAAATGAAATTGCAGGCACACCAGCCAAATTTGCAGTTATTGTAAAAATATCAGACAAATACATCTTAAGAGGATCAGCTGATTTTTCACCAATTTTAAAGGCAACTTCCGGTGCTGTCGGGCAGTAAATGTAATCCACT
The DNA here is from genome assembly GCA_003507445.1 of Candidatus Moraniibacteriota bacterium. Classification (GTDB taxonomy): domain Bacteria; phylum Patescibacteriota; class Minisyncoccia; order Moranbacterales; family GWC2-37-73; genus UBA12068. Next base: position 103,113 of record DNVR01000008.1, on the reverse strand, counting down.
CCGCCAGCTGGCGGATTGAAAGCATTTTCAAAATCTCTACGAATAAGCGCGCGAACTTTTTGTGCTTTCAAATAATACGCATCGTAATATCCAGCACTGAGAGCATACGTTCCAAGCATAATTCTTCTTTTCACTTCGTCGCCAAATCCTATTTTACGCGTGTCCAAATATGTTTCTAACAATTTTTTGGGCAACCCATTTTCATTATTGATATCAGAATCAACATTATCATCAGAGCGCATACCAAATTTAATTCCATCAAATTTTGCCAAATTGGAACTAACCTCACTCGTCATAATTATATAATACGTTGGCAATGCATACTGACTGTGCGGCAAACTTATTGTTTCAATTTTAGCACCAAGCGTCCTGAATTTTTCCAAAGATTTTTCAAAAATATTTTTTATTTCTCCTTCCAAACTTTCAACATATTCCTTCGGCACACCAATTACTTTTCCTGAAATATCTCCAGTCAAATAATCTTCATATTTTTTATCACTGCTTTTGGCACTTGTTGCATCAAGCAAATCCTGCCCAGAAATTCGAGATAAAATAATGGCAGCATCTTCAACGCTTTTTGCAATCGGTCCTATTTGATCCAAGCTCGAAGCCATTGCAATTGCTCCACTTCTTGAAACTCTTCCATACGTAGGCTTGAGTCCCACCACTCCGCAAAAAGAAGCTGGTTGTCTGATTGAACCACCCGTATCAGTTCCAAGTGACCAAACTGCCTGCCCAGCAGCCACAGCGGCAACACTTCCACCCGAAGAACCACCAGCCACACGAGAAGTGTCCACTGGATTTTTTGTAATTTTATACGCACTGTTTTCAGTTGATGATCCCATTGCAAATTCATCCAGATTGGTTTTTCCCAAAATCACAGCGCCATATTCTTTCAATTTTCTGATCACAGTTGCATCATATGGTGCAATATAATTGTCCAAAATTTTTGATGCTGCTGTGGTTCGCACACCATCAACGCAAATATTGTCTTTGATTGCACAAGGAATTCCCTCGATTAAATCAATACTTTCTCCTTTGGCAATTTTTTCATCAACAAATTGCGCTTGCTGCATTGCAAGTTTTTTTGTGAGAGTTAAATATGCACCAATTTCAGCATCATTCTTTTCAATAACATCAAAATACTGCTCAGTCAGTTGGACAGAGGTTATTTCTTTGTTTATAAGTTTTTCGTGTAATTCTCGTATCATTTATGTAATAACCCACAAATCTACAAATCTTTTACAAATCTACAAATTCGCATGTCATTCTAAACTTGTTTCAAAATCTATCCTTTTTGTCTCAGTAAACTTGCGATTACCGAGATCCTGAAATAAATTCAGGATGACACCCTTTAATGCATTTGTAGATTTGTAGCTTATTTGTATATTTGTAGGGACTATAAAACTGACTTTACTTTAATATATTCACCCTTAACCTCCGGAACATTTTTCATAATTTCTTCCTTTCCCAGTTCCCCAAAATCAAAATTTTCATCACTGCGGAAAGTGTTTTGCATTCCTGTAATATGTCCGATTGGCTCCACGCCAGCAACATCAACTTCGTCCAATTTTTTAAAATAATCCAAAATCTCAGACAAATCATGTTGATATTTCTCCACGTCTTGCTCGCTCACACCAATTCGTGCAAGAGTAGCAATATTCAAAATTTCTTCTCGAGTCAACATTTATTTATCCCCACAAATATACAAATTAACTACAAATCTACAAATTCTCACAGACAAAACTTTTCACACATTTGTAGATTTGTAAAAGATTTGTAGATTTGTGGGTTTTTTATTTTAACAGTTTCAAAAACCCTTCTTCATCAATAACCTTAACATTTAATGCTCTAGCCCTTTCCAACTTTGACCCGGCATTTTCACCAGCTACAACGTAATCGGTTTTTTTGCTGACAGAAGATGAAACACTTCCACCCTCTCTTCTTATCATATCTTTAGCAACGTCTCTTGTAAAGCCAGTAAGCTCTCCCGTCAAAACAAAAACGAGTCCAACCAATTTCCCCGCACCCCTCTCATTCCCAATAGCTCCCTTTTCTCCCATTTCAATTCTCACTCCCAATTTTTCCATTTTCAAAAGCAGTTCGATGTTTTCTCGATTACCAAACCATTCCACCAAACTTTCCGCTGATTTCTCCCCAATACCTTTAATATTCCTCCATTCTTCCACCGTAATTTTTGGAAAAACTTTAACCAAATCATTCAGGTTTTGAATTTTGTTATATGCTATATGTTGTATGTTATATGATATTAACAAAGCTGTTTCTTCTCCTACAAATCTAATCCCCAAAGAATACAAAAACTTTTCCAAAGAAATGGTTTTACTTTTTTCGATTGACTCAATCAATTTTTCTGCGGATCTTTCAGCAAATCTTTCCAGGGGCTGAAGGTCGCCAACTTTCAAATCAAAGATGTCAGCAAAATTAGAAACAATTCCTTCTGTCATCAATCTTTCAACAATACTTTCTCCAAAGCCAACGATATCAAAACCTTTGCGACTCACAAAATGAACAAGCTGCCCCATTTCAACAGCAAAGCATTTTGGATTTGTGCAATAATGCGCCACACTAAAATCCTGCTTTTGAGAACTACTGGATAATCTCTGTGTTTTCTTTTTGTCGGTTGAAATCAAGCGATTACCAGCTGCTGCCTGTCTTTCTACCTTTCCCCCACAAATAGGGCAAAAATCAGGCATTTTAAACGTTTTTTCCTTTCCTGTTCGCAAACCTTTTACCACAGAAACAACCTCTGGGATGACGTCTCCAGCTTTGTGGATGACCACAGTGTCCCCAATCCTCACGTCAAGCCTATTTATCTCATCTTCATTATGAAGGGTCGCGCGGCTTACCACAGAGCCTGCCACGAGCACTGGGCGAAGGTGTGCAACTGGTGTCAGCGCTCCAGTGCGCCCAACTTGCACCTTAATATCTTCAACCACTGTTGTCACTTGCACCGCTGGAAATTTGTACGCAATTCCCCAACGTGGAGATTTTCCCGTATAACCCAATGCGTCCTGCAATTTCCTAGAATTTATTTTGATCACGATGCCATCGATTTCATAATCTTGCTCATTTTTTTTCTCTATCCAGCTTTCATAAAATTCTTGAATTTCATCCACTGATTTACAAAGTTTATGATCAAAATTTACTTTGAATCCAAGTTTTTTCAAATGAGCTAACTCTTCAATTTGTGTCGCAGGAAGATCCACATTCAATTGATCAATATCATAAATAAAAGAATCTAGTTTACGCTTCGATGCAATTTTTGGATCAAGCTGCCGTACCGCTCCAGCTGCGGCATTTCGAGTGTTGGCAAATATAACTTCCCCATTCTTTTCACGTTCAATATTCAAACGCTCAAGCTCAGTCTTACTTAGCCAACATTCACCAACTACAACTGCCGATACTTTTTCATTTAACTCTAGCGGTACACTTTGGATTGTTTTAATGTTGTGCGTAATATCCTCACCAATCACACCATCCCCGCGCGTAGCGCCTTGAATTAATTTTCCATTCTCATAAGTCAAAATAATTTTAAGTCCATCAATTTTCATCTCACAGCAATATTCCAATGATTCATCCTTGAACTCACTTTTTTCAAGCATTCTTTTAACTTTTTCATCCCAAGCCTTCAATTCTTCATAACTAAACACATCGTTAAAAGACCACTGCCTGCTAACATGGCGGACCTTTTTAAATCCTTTGACAGCCGTTCCTCCTACACGCTGAGTAGGGCTTGTCGGTGAAAAAAATTCAGGAAACTGATCTTCAAGTTGACGCAATTCCTTGGTTAATGAGTCATAAACCACATCTGTCACATCAGGTTGATCTAAAACATGATATCGATAACGAAGATCATCAATTTCCTTACGAAGTTTTTCTATTCGATTTTGAGCCTGTATTTTGTCCATATTTTCATTATACAAAATAAAAGCTCCTCTATCAATGAGGAGCTTAAAACCTTTTGATTTTACTGTCTAAGTGAAACAGTGGTTTGGATTTTAGCAGCATTACCACCATATGCATCTGCCGTTATTGAAATTTTTCCAAAAGCTGCTCCTATTGTTGGAACACCAGAAAAAGAAAAACTTGAAAGTTCATTTGGCGCAGTAAGAGATGTGAATGATGTTGGCGGAGAAGCAATGCAAGTAACAATATCCGTTCCTGCACCCCCAGAAGCAACCTGCAAAATACCTGCTTCGTATTTATAAACAACACACAAAGATCTCGAATTATCAAACATCGTTATTTGAGTTGCTCCAGTATAAGAAGTTGGCGTCGACGGAAAAACACTACTTCTAATTGTCTTTGCCATCATATTTATGACATATTGAGCACTTTCCATACCTCTTTGAGTTTTTTTAACATTTGCATAATTTTTCAGCAACGATGAAAAAGACCCCATCAACATAACGATGATAAAAGAAAAAACAAGCAGCGCAATCAAGGTTTCAACCAAGGAAAAACCTTTCTTCTTTTTTATATTTTTATTCAACATATTCAAGATATTTTTATAAATCAGGAAGCACGGCCACCACTGAAACACATTTGTTTGCAACATTACAAACTGCTGGAATTCCAGAATCATTCCAACTCACATAACTTGTTATTGTTGCAACTTTTTTCAAACTCACAGTGGCTATAGATACAGAAATTTTTCGGTAAAATTTTGTCGAAATTGCTCCAACACCATTACTATGAGAATAAAATCCATTACCATTCAAAAATAATTGTTTTTGTGCGTTACTTGCGTTATTTGAGTTTCTAAATGCATCATAACTAAAAGTATAATCTATTCTATAATCATTTTGAGTGGTTATATCAGTAGTAAATGTTGCTGGGTTATTATCTTTCAAGTTTCTTACCAATTCAATTCCTTCTTGAGCAAGCCCTGAAGCGATGATTTGATTTTTAGCATTGATTGAATTTTTCGTATTCGCTGTCATCAAAAACAGCACAGATGAAATGCCGATCGACAAAACCAAAAGAGAGATCAAAACCTCTACCAAAGAAAACCCTTGCTTAATTTTATTATATTTTTTTTTCATTTTTTTACCCCATTGAATTGTTTACCCTGTTGAATTTATTTATATTCAACAGGGCGGAAACACTATTCAATTGGGGTCATTTTTTATGTCATTTTTATGGACAAACAACACCCCTTTGTTCAGTCACGGAACCATTTGCCGAAACACTTACTGACGCACAAACATTGGCGATTGTTGATCTTATTACTATTGTTTTTACACCATCAACTCTTCCGTCTGGTGGACTAAAAAACAAATTTGTAGATGAGCCAACAATGGAAACTCTTTTTTTGGTAAGACTAACTGTTTGTGCTGCGGAAACTATTTCCGTGGGTGCAACAGCACAATTGCTATAATATTTAACATAGTAAGACAAGCCTACGGGTGCATCAAGATAAAATCTGCAAGCATTTATATCAGCAACACCATCTGAATTAGTATCAAAACGTTTTCCATTCAATGCTTCGTTTTGCAAAGCTCTAATCTGAGCTGCAATTTGACGGGCTACCACTTCAACATCTGAAGATGCCTTCTTGCTATTTTGATTCACAAAAAGAACTCCTGTCATAAAAATCATAATTGCAGCCACAATTAGCATTTCTATCAAGGAAAAACCCCGCCTATAGAACAATTTACTATTGACGATTGACGATTGACGATTTTTTTTATTTTTTGAAAATTTTTGTTTCATTTTAGTTTCGTGTCATTCTGAACTTGTTTCAGAATCTACTTTCTTTGTTTAAGTTTACCCACTATAATCGAGATCCTGAAATAAATTCAGGATGACAAACGCATCTATTTACCCGATCATAAAAAACCAATACTTAAGAGCTGGGAACATTTGTGGAAGAATGATTGCTAGGAATGTTCCTGTAATTAAAAATGGTGCAAAAGGAACTTGGCTTTTCATTGTTTTTTTGCTGGCGACAATAAGCGCCACACTGATTAGCGCGCCGATTGTAAATGAAAGCATTAGCGCCACAATAATATTTGGCCAACCCACAACCATCCCGACTAAAAGTCCCAGATAAGCATCGCCATATCCCATCCAGGTTTCTTTGGAATATGCTGCCAGTGACCAGAAAAATCCGCCCGCTACCAATCCACCGACGATTCCTGAAATAGTGCGCAAATCCAAAATTGAAGTTGCAATAGCAAAATTTTGCCAATCAGAAAAGAGAAAGAATGCCAAACTCACTCCAACACCAAGCCACAAAACAAGCATTGGAATTTCCATATATTTGAAATCGTACACGAAAATAATCATCAAAATTGAAAACGAAACCAAATAATACATTGTCAGCATCCAACTTGAAAGATCAAGCACATTGAAAAAATAATTTCCGATGAGCGCAAAAACAATCCCGGTCATAGCTTCCACTACTGGATATTGCCAAGAAATTTTTTCGCCACAATCCCTGCATTTTGCGCTAAGCAAAACGAAACTTAAAAGCGGCACATTATCAAACCATCTGACTTTCTTTTTGCAATGTGGACAATGACTTCTCTCCATCAAAGACTCCACCGCATTCAAACGATACACAACCGCATTCAAAAAGCTTCCAATAATAAGTCCAAGGATGAGGAAAATAATAAGCATAAAGGGATATGATTAGAAGTTTTATAAATAATTCACTATCTGCCAAATTAAATATTTGGCAGATAAAAAATATTCATACAATCAAATACTAGCAATCAGCCCCAGCAAATACCATCCCAGTTTGGCCAAGCGTTCCAACGCAATCACCAATTGCAGCTGCCGCCGTTACAACTCCTGCTGATATTTCTCCATCAAGACAACCCAATGCTGTGGTAATACTTCCAGTAGTAGCGTCTGGCCAAACAAGTCCACTTAAATCAACAGTATTTTTATCACATTCAGAAACCATTGCTGAATTAAGTGACACTGCTTGTGATTTAAAATTAGCCATTTTAGCCCTATTTCTTGCAGAATTAGTGCTTACTAAAATAACTCCTGCCAAAATACCAATGATTGCAATCACAATCAAAAGCTCAATTAATGTAAAACCTTTTTTCATTTTTTTATATTTGTTAAAAATAAATATTTACTAACTTGCCCAACATATTATTGAACAAGTTAGCAAAAAATATTCTGAAGATTTTTTAGCAACCCGTTCCATTAAATGTTACGCCTGTTGATCCGAAGGCTGCTGTACAGTTTCCGCCAGTTGCGGCTGCGGCTGTGGCAACTCCACCAGTTATAACACCACTAGCACATGTTGCAGCTGTGGTAATACTTCCAGTCGTAGCATCTGGCCAAGCAATTGGAAGAGTTGGGGTACTCTTATCACATTCCACGATAAGCGCAGAATTAAGTGATGTTGCTTGTGATTTAAAATTAGCCATTTTAGCTCTTTGACGTGCTGAGCTTGTGCTTACCAAAATAACTCCTGCCAAAATACCGATGATTGCGATTACAATCAAAAGTTCAATCAATGTAAAACCTCTAGTTGTTTTTTTCATATTGTTTTTACCCCGTTAAATTGCGGTACTCCGCACCACTTAACTGGGATGTTATTTTATTCTTTAATATTATTTATTATGTTTTTGCTAAAAAATCGACCCATTTTTTTCAGCATATATTTAAACTCACACGCAATCTAATAAAGATTTACGGTATTGTGCATTCATTGTCAGAATAATCGCAGGTTATGGTTGGTTGACCTGTTTTTGTTGCAGTAAAGGAAAGAGCTTGGATATCAACATTTGCTGTTATGCCTGCTTTTATAATAGCATACCCAGTCTTAGCAAGAATATTTGGCCAAGTTGCATTTTCATGTCCAGTAAGAGCAGTTGTTGATCCAGCCTGGATACAAATTGCAGCACCTGCAGAATAAGCACTGATTCGCCCTCCATCATCTTGACAAGTCACAATTTCTGGAAGAAGACTAGACATTGTCGTAATTGCAGAAGCAGTTTTTGATTTATCAACCCCTCCTTGTAAGCTAACAGTAACCACACTAGCCAAAATGCCAATAATTGCGATTACCGTCATAATTTCGATCAGTGTAAACCCAACTCTTAATCTATTTTTATTTTTTTGATTTTTCATATCAATAATTATACCATACAAATTGATTAATTTAAACAAGTCCTATTGCATCTGCCCGGCTATGCTATATATCGGCATCAAAATAGCAAAGACTAAGATTCCAACCCCTAAACCAAGAAAAGAAATCAAGATTGGCTCGAGCATTGTTGAAAGATTTCTGGTAATACGATCGGTTTCTTGATTGTAAAAAACTGACATATGTTTCAAAACTTCACTAATCTTTCCGGCTTCTTCTCCTATTTTTACCATTTGCGCAACGATTGGCGGAAAATATTCACTGCGAGCAAAAACACTGCTTATTGTTCCTCCTTTTTTCACTTCGTCTGCTGCGCGCAAAATGACAGATTCATATGCCGTGCTGTTTACAACCTCTCCCACGATAACTAAGGCTCTGACAATTGGAATTCCTCCATCCAAAAGCACTGAGAGATTTTCAGAAAAACGAGATATGTACACATATTGAAAAAGTTTTCCGATTACAGGGATTTTCATTTTGATAATATCCCATTCCCTTTTCCCATCCTCTGTTTTAACGTAATAAATGATTCCACTGACAACAGCAATAATAATAAGCCCTACTAACCACCAATACACGCTCATAAAATCACCTATGTTCATCAAAACTTTTGTATACCAAGGAATCTCAACATTCATATCCTTGAAAATACCTGTGAGTTTCGGAAGAACAATCGTAAAAACAATAAACCCAATTATAACTGCGGCAGACAAGACAAAGATAGGATAAAACAAAGCTCCTTTTATTTTTGAATTTAAGTCATAATTTTTCTCAGTATTTTCCGCCAAAAACAAGATACTGCGTTGCAAATTTCCAGAAAGCTCCCCTGCTTTTACCATACTGACAGCCAACGTTTCAAAAACATTCTTATGCTTGGACATAGCTTCAGAAAAAGGTATCCCGTCTTCAATGTCGCTTATCATTTCAATTATCACTGTTCTAAAAAAAACATTTTCGGTTTGATCTCCCACTGCCTGCAAAGAACCAATAATGGAAACTTTGGCCTCAATCAGGGTTGCCAGCTGCCTATAAAAAACAGAAAGTTCTCGCAAACTGACACCTTCCCACAGGTGTTGCAAATCCTTCATCACAGCAGAAACTTCTTCAACTTTTTCAATTTTGAGAAGAATATACCCCTTTTCTTGAAGCATTGCCACTGCAGCATCATTATTGGTAGCATCCACTTTGCCACTAATAATCTCGCCACCAGAATTTTTTGCCTGAAATAAAAATTTCATAAAATATATTAACTTACAACTTACAGCTAACTACTTACAACTTTTTAACTTTTTCTTAAAACCTTCTTTGTTGTCATTCCCGCGCGGGAGTCTGGAATAACAGACGTTTTATTTCTTACTGATCAGCATCTGCAGGTATTCTTCGTTTTTTGAATAAATAAGTGCATCATCCATCGTTATGAGTCCTCGTTGAATCAAATCTGCCAATGATTTGTCCAATGAGACCATACCCTCCCTGAGACTTGTTTCAATCACACTGTCAATTTGATATGACTTATTTTCTCTGATCAAGTTTTCCACTGCATGATTGTTCATCATAATTTCCATAGCAGGAATTCTTCCTCCTCCAACTTTCGGAACCAAGCGCTGAGAAACAACTCCGAGCAGCACGCTTGCAAGCTGCGATCTGATTTGATTTTGTTGATGCGCAGGAAAAACATCCACGATTCTATCAATGGTTTGTGAGGTGTCATTAGTGTGAAGCGTCGCCAAGATCAAATGTCCAGTTTCAGCTGCTGTCATAGCCGTACTTATTGTGTCCAAATCTCGAAGCTCTCCAATAAGAACAACATTTGCATCTTCACGAAAAACACTTCTCAGTCCATCCGGAAAAGATTTTGTATCCCTGCCGACTTCACGCTGGTTAATTATGCATCTATCCTGCTCGTAAATATATTCGATAGGATCTTCAATCGTGATTATGTGCTTGTCTTCATTATGATTAACAAAATCAACCAAAGCGGAAAGTGTTGTTGATTTTCCGTGTCCAACAGGCCCTGTCACCAAGAGCAACCCCTGGGCATTTTTGGTAAAATCATATAATATCGGCGGTATGTTCAATTCTTCCAAAGTGCGAACATTTCCAGAAACCATACGCATAGTCACACTTGTGTTTCCCTGCTGATGAAAAATATTAGTTCGAAATCGAGCTTTGTCTTCAAAATTATATGAAAAATCGACCTGACCATCTGCAATCAGCTTTTTCTTGTTGTCTTCACTCATCAAGGCATCACTGAGTGCTTGCGTGTCATCAGCAGATAAAATAGTTTCCTGAGTTAAGGGATACAGTTTTCCATCAAGCCTAAGCGTTGGATAACGACCCACGACCAAATGCAAATCAGAAGCATTTTGCTGAGCCACCAATCTTAAAAGATTTTTTATTCTTTGTTCACTATGCAATGTTGTCATTTTGTTTTTATTTTAAAAACACTGTGTTTATATTATACCAATTTTTACATCTTCAGCAAAGTTTTTACTTTGAGCACAACTTCCGACGGCGTGAAATGCGATTTTATTAAATATCCATCAGCTCCATTTTCAACACTATTAACAATATTTTCATTATCTTTTGAAATATTTGTAAGCATTATAACTGGAATTTCCTTTAAAGCATCAATACTTTTTATTTTTTTAAAAACTTGAATACCATCCATATTCGGCATAATTATATCAAGCAAAATAATGTCAGGAATTTCTTTTTTCAATTTTTCCATAGCATCAACTCCGTCTTCAGCAACAATAACATCAAAACCTTCCTGAGAAAATTTCATTTCATAAATATCCCTAATAAACGCATCATCTTCAGCAATCAATATTCTCTTAGCCTTCATAGCCATATTTATATTTTTTAAATTTAGCCTTTATCATCCTCCATCTCGCCTCCAACATTTTTGCTTCCCTCGGTTACTCTTTCAACCTCTTCAAGCGTTGTCAGTCCAAGCAAAACTTTGAGCACACCGTCTTGTTTGATTGTTACCATTCCTTGCTTGTTGGCATATTCTTGAACAGCGGTCTCTGAACCATTGTGCTCAGAAATTATTTCTTTCATTTCCTTATCAATTTCAAGTGCTTCAAAAATTGCTACGCGACCCTTATATCCGCTATTCCCACAAGATTCGCATCCCTTGCCTTTATACATATGCACTCCGTCTTCCAAATTTAATTTATACTTTTCAATTTCCTCTTTTGACATTTTGTCTATTTGTTCATGAATATATTCTGAAACTGCCGGAGAAATTTTCACTTCTTCTTTGCAATCGCTGCAAATTCTTCGTACAAGTCTCTGCGCTCCCACAACTCGAAGAGATGAGGCCAACAAAAAAGCTTCGATTCCCATATCAATAAGTCGCGGAACTGCACCGATAGAACTGTTTGTATGCAAAGTAGAAACAACCAAATGCCCCGTGAGTGCTGCGTGAATGGTAAGCTCAGCCGTTTCGTTGTCACGAATTTCCCCAACCATAATAACATTAGGATCTTGACGCAAAATACTGCGAAGTCCACTGGCAAAAGTATATCCTATTTCTGGGTTTATTTGACTTTGATTGATTCCGGAGATTGAATATTCCACAGGATCTTCAAGTGTTATTATGTTTCGTTCTTCTTTGTTAAGAATATCCAAACAAGCATACAGTGTTGTTGATTTTCCACTTCCTGTTGGACCCGTCATTAAAATAATACCGAATGGTTCCTTGATATTTCGAGTAAGAATTTCCCGCCCGCTTCCCATAAGCCCCATACTTTCAAGGTCGATGACCTTGCTACCCGTGTCCAAAAGACGCAACACGACTTTTTCACCATCAATCACAGGCAAAGTCGACACGCGAAAATCAACCGAATGTCCATCTTCTTTAATCTTAAATCTTCCATCCTGAGGTTTCCTTTTTTCGTCTATTTTCAAATTAGAAAGAATTTTTATTCTTGATACAACAGCCCTGCCAACTTCTTTTGGAATAGAAAGAGAAGCATACAGAACACCATCAACTCTAAAACGAACGCGATATTCTTTTGCTCCATACGGCTCAATATGAATATCACTCGCTTTTCCGTCAATTGCGTGCCTAATAACGACACTTAAAAGTTTTGTTACAGGCGCTGATTGCAAACTATCATTAGCTTTTGAGTCATCATCTTCTTCTGCCGTCAAATTCATATCCTTAACACTTTCCATCTGCAAAGAATCCATTGCTTCTTCAATAGCTTTCTCTGCGCCACCTTCATATTGCTCTATCATTTTCTGAAAAATCACCTCCGAAACCAAGTACAAATCAAACTCTAATCTTCTTTTTTCAGAAATAAAGCGCAGGATGTTAAGGGCATTTGTATTTTGCGGATCAATTATTGCTATTTTAACATTGGCTCCACTTGCTTCAAAAGCAACGATTTTATTTTGCTTTGCAATGTCTTCAGAAATAATATTCAACGTTTCGGAATTGATGATTGGAGCATCTTGAAGATACGGAATTCCCAATTCCTTGGCTTTTTTTGCTATTTCATCAGAATCAGAATGCGCCAAGTTTGATTTGCTTGCATTTGATGCGACATTTTTTTTCGATGTATTTTTTTTCTCCATAATAAATAAGGAACCTTAAATCAGGAATTCGGGTAGCAAAAATTAATTAACGACAAACGGATTTTGCTTTCCTTCAGGAGCAATATAATCCCCGATTAATTGAGCCTTTTGAGGAATATATTTCTTCAAGGCGACAATTGTTTCGTTATCCAAAATGGCATTAAAATTTTCAACTTTCTGATTATTTATTTTTATAGTATCCAAATACCCAAAATTTATTTCGACATCGGCCAACAACAAATTACTGTTGTTAACAACAGGCTCTCCCTCTGCCTCCTGCTCCCCATCTGTTTCATTTGTTTGCTTTGCAATTTTCACAGATTTAACAACATTAAAAACCGGCATTCTTTGCAAGTTGTTGAGAAATATCCTTATTTTTTCATATTCGCCAGCGATTGAAATCTCAGCGGGAATTGTTTGCAATGAATTAATTTCATTTAAAGTTTCTTGACCATCAGGAGATGTAACATTTTTAGTTGTTGGAGCAGCAGCCTTTTCGCCACTTTTCAAGGAAATGTCCAACAAGGAGACATTCGCGTCGTTGGCCAAAAAATTTATTTCACTAATAATTCGCTCCTCAGTTTTATTGCTTGGCAAATATCTTTTTACAACATTTTGTATGTCAGCGTTATCAACAAGTTCTTTCCCAAGCGCTTCAATTGCTGCATTTCTGTTATTAATCTCTTTTAATTCCTCTTTTTTTGCAATAATATCCTCATTTATTTTTTTGATATTATTTATTTCCGGCCACACAAAACTAATAAAAATAACGACCGAGACAGAAAGCATAATGGGAAAGAAAAGGAATTTTAATTTCATTTTTTTTAAATCCAGGTTATTGCTTGTTTCTAAGCAAAAACGAGAACAATATATATTTTTATCTTTTATTTTTTAATTTTCATTTCAATGTTACATTCTACACCTTCTTCACTACGAGCAACGTCCATAATGTTTATTTCATCAAAATATTTGGAATTTTTAAGATTGAAAATTTGCAAAGCCAAGTTATTAAAATTATCAGCCTTAAAAGAAACGACCACTTTTTCTTGATCATATTCAAATTCAGAAACAAGCATTCCTGAGCTCATATCTTCGCCAAGATAATCAAGTACCTTGGTAATTTCCAGACGTGTTACGTTTTCATTTTCAATTTCAAGATTTTTTTTAATTTCAGTTAGACGATTTTGCGTATCCATAGACATTTCAAGACTTTTCAAATTGACAATTTTTCCTTTTTCAACCAAGATAGTCTCTGCCAAAGCGTTGTCTTTTCCTTCCACAACTGGAACATAAAATTTCAATGCTGCAAACAACAATACAATAACAGCTAAAATTCCCAATGAAAAAAACATTCCTTTGTTCCCGCTTTTCAAAAAAGAATTGTCCTCCTGCTGGGATTGATGCAAATTTATAGTGGTCATTTTTTCTTGCCCCTTTGAATTCGCCTTTGGCGACTATTCAACTGAGGTATTATATTAATTTCTTTTATTATGTTTTTATTTTTTATTTACGTTTATACTCTTCTATTCCTCGCAGAGCAAGACCGATTGCGACAGAAAAAGAAGCCCCTAGTTGAGACACTAACGGTTTAGCATTTTCATCAACTAAAATTCTTTTCCAAGGATCTCCCACTGTAACAGGCATTCCAAGCGAGCTAGTGAGATATTCTTCAAGGCCTTTCATTTTTGATGTGCCGCCTGAAATAAAAATCCCATCGATGCGCAAGTTTTTATTTTTCTCTCTACAAGCGTTCAATATTCTTTTTGATTCGCTTGCAATCAATTCCAGCACTGGAATAACAAGTGCTGATTCCCTGCTGTTTATCAAATCCTTATCTCCCTTTTTAAAACTTTCTGCCCGTTGTCTTGAAACAGCCATACTATCAACAATAGCAGTTGTAATTTCATTTCCACCAGCATCAATATTTCGATTAACTGTCACAACTCCTTTTTCTACTAAAATCATATTAGCTGCTCGAGAACCAATATCGATAATAAAAAAGTTGCCAACATCCTCTCCCACCAAAGAGCGTGCGATTGAAAAAGTTTCCAATTCGATGGCTCTAACTTCCATATTCATTCCAGAAACAAGTCTGTCGTAGTGTTCAATGTCTTTTTTTGGTGCAGCAACAAGAAGAACCCTTATTCTTTTGGCATTATTTTTCTCCAAATTTTGCTGCGGCACCTTGTCCGCTTCAAGATGTTCAATAATCTCCCAACTCATTGCAACCTCATCCAGAGAGCTTGGAATATATTTGTGAGCCTCAAATTGAATAGCCCTGGCAAGCTCGTCCTGCTGCATCTCAGGTAATTCAATGATTGTTATAAGCCCGCTGAATCCAGGAATGGAAACAAACGCTTTTGAGCCTCGTTTCAATTTCATTTTTGCAATTAAGCTCTTGAGTGCGCTGTTCAATTTTTGCTCATAAGAAGAAACACTTGCACCCTTTGTTTGATCGCCTTGCCCATTCCAGTTCAAATCAACAACACCATAATTTTCCAATTTGGTTTTTTGATTTTCAAAGGAAAGCTCCACAACTTTAATTGAGGATGTTCCAAAATCTATTCCGACAAAGTGATTGTCTACTTTCTTTAAAAATTCAAACATTTTTATATTTGTTTTATACTACAACTCGAAAATTATGTTATCATAATAACATAATTTTGAAAAACAAACAACAACTCTTTTTTATTATTTCCCTACAATGACACTATTATCATATCATAATTTTGAAAAACTTTCTTAAAAAAACGCATTTCATATTATTGGACACTTTATTTCCTATTTCTTGCATAAACTGCAAAAAAGAGAGTTCTTGGCTTTGTAACAAATGTCAAAATAACATTCACATTAATGAGGAACATTTGTGCCCAATATGCGAAAAAATGATTACTCCGGATGGACAAACTTGTCTTGCTTGCAAGAAAAAAAGTTCTCTTGATGGAATGGTTGTTGCAGCTTCCTATTCCCAATTTCAAATTTCAAAAGCAGTTCATCTTTTCAAATATCGCTTCGTGGATGATTTGCACGTTCCTTTGGGAAATTTATTTGTGAATGTCTTAAGAAAAACAGAACTTCCACTGCCAAACATCATAACACCAGTGCCGCTTCACAAAAGAAGACTCCGCTGGCGAGGATTCAATCAATCAGCGCTGCTCGCAAAACATCTTGCCGACAATTTATTGCCTCAAAACAAAATATCATTTGACGAAAACATTCTTATTCGCAATCGCTACACGTCGCCACAAATGAAAATAAAAGATCACATTTCGCGCAAGCAAAATATTGCCGGAGCATTTTCACTCTCTCCTAATGCGGAAATCAAAAACAAAACTGTTTTGTTGGTTGACGACATTGCCACCACTGGCTCCACCCTCTTTGAATGCGCCAAAATATTAAAAGAAGCGGGGGCAAGCGAGGTTTTCGCAATCGTAATTGCCAGGCAGGAAACGAAATAGCAAACGAGCTACTTAATCGCCAAATCAACTTTTTTTTGCTATATTTGAAACACGATAGCAATGAATCATAACTAAAGATAAACATTATGCCTCAAAATACGCATTCGAAATATCAAGAATTTCTACACAAAAACAAGCACGTTATTGAAGGTGTCAAATTGTCATGCAAAAAAAGATTAACAAATCAACCAAAAATAACTGCCGAGGAGCTTTTTTCAACGCTCAACAAAGAATTTGGAGATGTTTATTATGAAGACAAAAGTTTTTGGCTGGCATATCTTAAAAAAAATATGTCTGTTTTTTTGCGAGAAATAAGCGAGAATGCGAGATTGGAAAGTTTAACAATGGAACAAAAGACCTTTTTATTCAATAATGAAAACAAAGATTTGCAACCAAAAGAAATAATGCAAACAACAAACAAACACCGCACATCCTCTCTTGCTGGACTTCATGGAGATGAACACATTGAAAAAAGCTTACCCACTGGAGATATAGACGATCAGGAAGATCCCGTAGAGTTTACAATAGTAATTCCACCTAGGGAGATGCCAAAAAAAGAAATAGAAACTGAACTGAAACACCCAGAGGTAGAGCCAGAATTAGATCTACATTTAAAACCAATTTCCAAAAAAACTCTCGACGAAAAAAGAGGCAACGACTTCCCTTTTGGCAAAGGTATGTTGAAATAATTTCAAAGAATAACATCCAGCCAAGCACAAAAGTCATGAAAGATCAATAACTCCTGCTTCAACAAGTGCGCGATAATGATCGGGTTTGCTACGTGACAAATATTCAATAACCCTTTCTTTGACGGGCGAACTTTTCAGTCCGTTTTTTTGTGCAAATTTTTCAATTTTTTCCAGCGCTTCAGCCATCTGTTTTTTTTCTTCCACCAAAAGTTCTATCTTACCAATATTATAAGTGCTTTTGTCATCATAAACCACGCTGTCCAGATCAATAACAAATCCCTCTTTTTTGAATTTTTTTCTTGTTGTGATGCAATTGCAAAAAAGCTTATAACCGAACGCTTCAATATCACTTTCAAAATCATTTATTTTTGCAATCGCAAAAATTTCCCTTATTTTTTCCTCCCCTTCAATTTCTTGATATTGCTGCGAAAAATTTTTATCACCCAAATGCATCGGTAATTTCAATTCAAAATACCCCCCTCTTTTTCTCAGCCAAATGTCATTTTTTGTCAGCGCAAACTCATCAGTGTCATAATACACATCTGTAAAAGTTTTTTCGCCAACAAAATCAGCTCCCTCAACAAGCTTTTTAGCATCACTTTCAGAAAGTATAAATTTTTTCTCTACTTCAAACATAATTGCTAGGTTCTAGGTTCTAGAATTTGTCATTCTAAAAATTATCCAAGCACTTCAATATCTTCCTGTGTTACAATTTTTTCATTTATACAGCATTTTTTCATAATGAAAAAAGCTGCTGATAATAATAGGATATTAAGCAGAAAGGGCCATTGCACATTTTTGACGAATAGTGCGCCTGCCACCAGTGGTCCGACAATCATAGAGACAGACATTATCGAGGCCATAATCCCCATAACCTCTCCTCTTTTTTGAGCACCTGCCACACTTGCAATTCCACTGGACATCACAACGCGCAGTGTTGATTGACCAACGGTGGTCAATAAAAGACCGGCAGCAAAAAAAGCGAAGATTTTCAAATCCAGAAAAACAAAACCCAAAATCATAACCACGAAAAACCAGATCTCCAAATCAGCTTCTTTAAAATATTTAAGCCATATTCTTTTGAGCGCAAAACCTTGATTGATAACAAGAATAACCCCCATAGCTGTGAAGAGATATCCTGTGACGGAAGCTGAGAAACCAAAAACTGATTTCACAAAAAGCGCAAAGATTGATTGCATTCCCGCAAAAGCAATGCCGAATAGAAACCAAGCTAAGTATCGAGACCTAAGCATCCCGTCTTTCATTGCACTAAAAAGTGGAATGAAGGGATTTATCGGAATTTTTTTGACAGCATTTTTGTTGCGATTTGTTTCTGGCAAAAAGAAATATGCACCGATTGCATTAAACATCGCCAAAAATCCCACAAACCAAAATGGAAGCGCCGGTGAAATTCCTCCAAGAGTTGCGCCAATAGCAGGACCCACCATAAAACCAATTCCGAAAACCGCACCAATCAACCCAAGATTCATGGTTCGTTCTTTGTCGTTTTTCGCAATGTCCAACAAATAGCTTTGTGCAATTGGAAAATTTCCCGCAGCTGCTCCATCAATAATGCGCCCCAAAAACAAAAGCCAGACAGAATTTGCTGAAGCGAAAACAAACCAACCAAAAGCTGTGCTTGCAATGCTGATAATCAAAATTGGCCTACGTCCAATCTTATCAGAAAGTGCTCCCAAAAATGGACTGCTAACAAAAGAAAAGAATGCAAAAACTGAAAAAAGCAGAGTTACCACAAAAGAAGAAACGCCAAAACTTTCCACATAAAAAGGCAGCACAGGAATAATAATCCCCAGCCCAATCACATCAACCAAAACAGTCAGCAGAATAATAATTTTTATTTTTTCAAATTTCATTAAATTTCTTTTTGTTTATTACATCCTTTGTCCGAAATTTCTGCTGGATTGCCAAGTTTCCTCCGCTTCTTCAACTGGTGTTATATGATATTTAATAATAGTAACTTTCGAGCCGGCATACACGTCGCTCTCATCAACTTCTTCAATCATATTGCGATTATCT
Organism: Candidatus Moraniibacteriota bacterium; assembly: GCA_003507445.1. Lineage (GTDB taxonomy): Bacteria > Patescibacteriota > Minisyncoccia > Moranbacterales > GWC2-37-73 > UBA12068. The sequence goes on along the minus strand of DNVR01000008.1, from coordinate 84,205 downwards.
TTTTCATACAACTTACCCTTGGATTCAATGTTGAAAACATCAAAATATTCAATCGCTTCTTTCATTCCATATTCTCCTTTCACATTCAAATTAATATCTTTTTCTTCACTGCCAAGATCATCAATCACAATTTTTATTTTTTCCTCGTCAAAAATAGCGGTCACTTTCCCATTGCTTTTTCCATCGCTCAACGAATTTTTTACCAATTGAACAAGATAATTTCCCACAGCATATAACTTTCCCGGAGTTGCTGGAGAGTTTGATTGTTTCGAAATTTCCTTCCACCAATCGCCAACTATTTGCGGAATGTTGCTTGCCTGGGCTGCTTTTATTTCGAGGCTTGATTCAAAAATTACATCAGTCATAATATTTATTGTATTGTTATATACTTAAGCTGCTTCTTTAAATTCATCTCTTTGAAAGAAAACGTAATAATCATCAGTAATCAATCTTTCATCTAAAACAAAATCAGCGTCGCCCTTGGCTTGTATTATTGAATAATATTCTTTTTCTGCTTCCGATTTTCTGCGTATTGTTGCAACTGCACCATCGCCGTCAAACTCCAAACCTTTTCTACTGCATTTTGCGCAATTTTCTTCCAAAGAACATTTTTCAAACATCTTCCGAAAAAAACACTCTCGATTAGAAGTTTCTTTTTTCAAAAATGGATTTTCAAATGAAGATTCGTTCATATGTTTTTGTTTATTTGTCTTTCTTCATTATACTCTACTCAGCAAAATACACAAAAAAGAGTTCGCGATGAACTCTTTTTTGTATTAATGCGGAAAGGGAGGGATTTCCGCGTCGCTCGCTCGTCGACACTCGCTCGCTCCTTGCCCTGGGCAGCGCTGAATGCTCCTATGGTCGCATCCATCGACGCACACTGCATTTTCATTTTGCTAAATGAAAATTTGTTTAGCTTCTGCCCGTTCGAATCCCTCCTTCTGTATATTTTTAAAGACCCATAAAAATGGGTCTTTAAAAAATTTGCGGAGAAGGAGGGATTCGAACCCTCGAGGGGTTTTACCCCCTGCCTCGTTAGCAGTGAGGTGCTTTCGGCCTCTCAGCCACCTCTCCGGAATTATTCAATTTTAAGAAATCTCTTTTATTAGATTCTTGAGGAAGCGAAGAGATTCGAACTCTTGATGGGTCGCCCCATGACAGTTTTCAAGACTGTTGCCTTCAACCGCTCGGCCACGCTTCCAAATTGTTTTTCCAAAAACATAAAAAACTGATGCCTCACGGTTGCCCTGGTTTTCTTTTGAAAACCTTCAAATGCTCCTATATCGCATTTGAACCGCTCGGCCACGCTTCCATAAAGCATATAGTAACAGCTAGAAACATATTTGTAAACCCACACACTCAATAGTTTCAATAACATAACCACATTAAATAATAGCTACTATTTATAATATACAACACTTTGAGTGTGTGGGTAAATATGCTAGAATTGAGCCAGGACTATTTAATAAAGAAATACACCCCAGTGAAATATGTCTGCCTGCTAGCAGAATTTCACGGGGCAAGAAATATGTCATTTGATCTTAGAAATTCCAAGCTGCTTAATTCGGCGAACACGCCAGTGGAATCACAGAATTTTGCTACGCGCAGACAGACAGAAGAAGCGCCAACAAGACAGCAAAATGATTCCGACCAAGAAAGCAATTTGGATGAAATTTTCCATCAGTGGAAAGCTCCGGAATTTGAAGTATACGAAAAATCTGCCCGTTGGTATATTATTTTTGGGCTTTTTATTGTTGCAATGATTGGATATGCGCTGGCTACAAACAGTCCAATTATGGCAATTACCTTCATTTTGCTTGGCATTGTCGGTTATATTTATTTGCAAAAAGATCCGCGCGTGATCACATTCTCGATAACATCCAAAGGTGTGACTGCTGACAAGGAAATGTATTTATATGAAAATATTCATTCCTTTTGGATTTTTTATGATCCAAATCACACCAAAACTATCAGCCTTCATACCAAGGCTTCTATGCTTCCCTTTGTTCACATCCCCATCGCCAACGAAGACCCAGTGAAAATGCGAGAAATTTTGATGCGCAATATTCCAGAAATCAAACAGGATCCCGGACTTATTGATGCAATTGAACGTGTTTTACATATCTAAGGTCATATAGCATATAGCATAAAACATAGAGCATAAATGTAATAAGTGCGTAATCTATTGATTTTTTTTGTTCCATGTTCTATGATACGTGTTATGTGAAGTTGTCCTTGTAGCTCAGTGGACCCCGTACAAAAATTTGCTTTCGTAGCTCAGTGGATAGAGCGTCTGGTTGCGGTCCAGAAGGTCGCAGGTTCGATTCCTGCCGAGAGCACCACGTAAAATTCGCTACGCTCATCACGTGGCACAGCATTATTGTCGGAAAATGTCAGGAATTTAAAAGTCTTGACATTTTTCGATAAAAGGAGTATAATAATAGATTAGTGCTTAATTGTTGTTCTTTTTCAATGAAATTATGTTTTGGTGGTAAGTGCTCGTATTTTTGCTTTATTAAAGGGGAAAAATCTTATCTTTTTTTAAAAAGGAGAATCGCTTTGTCATTAAACAACGAGGAATTACAGTCTGCACGAGAAGTTATAATGAGAATGCTCGAAGAAGCAACGAGGGGTATAATTTGTGACGTTTGCCCTGATGAACCTGTTTTTTCATATAAGGGCAACAGTGGCATAGAGTCGGAGGGACCAGATCACAATGAGCGGTCTCTTCAAGCAGTAAATAACCCGAGATGCAGAGAAACGATAGCGGCTTGCACTGCAGCACTGCGACGTCTTGATAATGAGACGTACGGGATATGTTGCAAATGTAAGGAAGACATTCCCATTGCTCGCTTAAAAGCAATGCCGACAGCGCCTTTTTGTTTTAAATGCACAACCGAAAAACCACGCTATGTGCTTCCTCGTGTTGGAGGTTTGCGAGAACAAACCTACATAATGTCGCCAGGAATGGCATAGAGAAATAACAACGCTTACCCCCTGGTCCAAATGTGACCGCCCCTGAAGATTCGAACTTCGGGGGATTTTTTTATTCCAAAATTTATCACTAGATACAAAATATGCATTGAGTTATAATTTAGGTATGGATTTTTTGAAGATGAAATTGGAAAAACTGCCGCGTATCGGGATGAAATATGGCGCGATTTTAAAAAAACTCAACATTGAAACTGTGGAGGATTTTTTGCTGCACTTCCCTTTTCGCTATGAAGATTATTCCGAGCGGGTTTTGATTGAAAATCTTCAAGAAGGAGAAACGGCCACTGTGATGGGAGAAGTTGTACAAAGCAAATTGGTGCGCACTTGGAAAAAGAAGATGATGATCACAGAGTGCTTTGTGAGTGATGAAACTGGCACTGTGAGAGCTGTGTGGTTTAACCAACCATATGTCAGTGATTCGCTCACTGCCGGCAAAGGCGTGAGACTAGCTGGAAAAATCTCGCAAGATGCAAAAGGAATGTTTTTTTCCAATCCCGCTTGGGAACTTTCTTCGCGCACCCCAACCAACACAGGACGGCTTGTTCCAATATATCCAGAAACAGAAGGCCTCACTTCAAAATGGATTCGCTGGCAAATGCAAAATATGATCAAATATGCCGATGCGCTTGTTGACCCAATTCCAGAAAATATTTTGAAGGGTTTGCATCTGCCAATCTTGAGTGAAGCTGTAAAATCTTTACACTTCCCAAAAACGCTCAAAGAATTTGAACTTGCGCAAAAACGTTTTGCTTTTCAGCAAATGTTTTTGGTACAACTTGCAACTCAGCGAGTCAAAATTTCATGGGACAAACAAAATGCTGTTTCAATTGCTTTCAATGAAACACTGACCAAATATTTCGTCGAGTCACTTCCTTTTACACTCACTGATGCTCAACGCAAAGCTGCATTTCAAATTTTGAAAGATTTGGAAAAACCTCTTCCAATGAATCGTCTGCTTAATGGCGATGTGGGAAGTGGCAAAACAATTGTGGCTGCAATGGCGAGCTTGTCAGCCATTAATGCTGGTTTTCAGGTTTCCATTATGGCTCCAACAGAAGTTTTGGCCAAGCAACATTTTGAAAGTATATCAAAAATATTTTCAAAGCAAGACATAACTGTAGGACTTTTAACGAATTCCTATCATTTGATTAATAAATCAGAATTTCGAATTTCGAATTTCGAATCAAATCTTAATGATGAATGTTTAAAAATTAAAACATTAAAAATTCAATCAAAATTCAAAATTCAAAATTCAAAATTATCAGCAGAAAAAAAAGAGGATATTTCTAGAAAAAAATTACTATCGGAACTAGTGTCTGGCAATATTAACATTGTAATAGGTACTCACGCGCTTATTCAGAAAGATATAAAATTTAAAAATTTAGCTTTAATAATCATCGATGAGCAACATCGCTTTGGCGTGGCTCAACGTGCTTTTTTGCAACAGCAGATTGCTGATATTAATGACGGCTTGCCAGGAAAAATTCCCCACCTGCTCACGATGACAGCAACTCCGATTCCCCGAACATTGACCTTAGCTTTTTTTGGAAATCTGGATATTTCAGTGTTGGATGAAATGCCCAAAAATCGAAAGCCTATTCTCACTGAAATTATTTTGCCAAGCAAAAGAAAAGATGTGTATGATTTTGTGCGCAAAGAAATTTCCAAGGGCCATCAGGCTTTCATCATTTTCCCTCTAGTGGAAGAATCAGAAAAATTAACAGAACTTAAAGCTGCCACCCAAGAGCATACACGACTGTCACGGGAAATTTTTCCAGATTTAAAATTGGGACTTCTGCACGGCAAATTGAAAGCTGGCGAAAAAGAGCAAGTGATGGCCGATTTTAAAGATAAAAAATATGACATTTTGGTTGCCACCAGCGTGGTAGAAGTTGGTATTGATATTCCAAATGCCACTGTGATTATGATCGAGGATACGGAAAGATTTGGCCTTTCTCAACTTCATCAGTTTCGTGGACGAGTCGGCAGATCAGACAAGCAATCATATTGTTTTCTTTTCACTGGCAGCAAAACCGTCAAAGCAAAATCACGTCTTAGTGCAATGGAGAAAACATCCAGCGGTTTTGCAATTGCAGAAGAAGATTTGAAACTCCGTGGTCCCGGCGAATTTCTCGGCACGCGCCAATCAGGTCTTCCCGACATCGCAATGGAGCATTTGTCGAACGTAAAACTGATTGAAATCGCCCACGACTACGCCGAGCAAACTTTGCAAAACAGCCCCGACTTGAAAGACTACCCACTCCTACAAAAAGAGCTCAACAAATTCCAACAAAATATCCACCTTGAATAAAAAGCTTATTTTTGCTAGAATTTAAAGGTGCCTAAATAATTAATCATAAAAAAAATGAACGAAAAAATATTTAAAGCCTATGATATTCGAGGACTTTATCCAGAACAACTTAATGGTGAAATTGCTGAAATAATCGGAAGGTCTATAGCAACTTACACACAAGCAAAAACTATCACAATTGGAATGGATATGAGAACATCATCTCCAGAAATTGAAGCTGGACTCATAAAGGGTCTCACGGAACAAGGTGTTGACGTTATAAATATCGGACTTGTTTCAACACCTATGTTATACTTTTCCACATGGAAACTGAATGTTGATGCTGGAGTTATGATCACAGCTTCGCACAATACTGCCGAGTGGAATGGTCTCAAGCTTTGTAAAAAAAATGCAGTGCCAATCGGCGAAGGAGAGGGCATGGAGGAAATTAAAAATCTCTCAATAAGTAACAGCTTTTCTCCTAGCGAATACACAGGAAAAGTTACTGAAAACAAACAGCTAAAGACTATTTATTTAGAATATGTAGCAAATTTCTTCAAACAAGGACTCGGCAAAAAAAAGATCGTAATTGATTTTGCAAACTCAGTAGGCAGTTTAGACAAGGAATTATATGAGAAATTCAAAACAGATATTGATGCAGTATATCTTTTTGAAGATCTAGACGGAACATTTCCAAATCACGAAGCAAATCCACTAAAGCTCGAAACTCTTAAAGCTTTGCAAGAAAAAGTATTGGCAGAGAATGCAGATTTAGGGATTTCATATGATGGTGACGCGGACAGAGTTGGTTTCGTGAATGAAAAAGGAGAAATTATTCCAATGGATTACATTACCGCGCTAATTGCAAAAGAAGTTCTCAAAAATCATCCTGGCAGCACAATACTTTCAGACCTTAGAGCCTCAAATTCCATCAAAGAAAACATTGAAGCAGCTGGTGGAAAAGTTCTTCGCTCAAGAGTAGGACATTCTTTAATTAAAAAGCAGATGAGGAAAGAAGGTGCAATATTTGCTGGAGAACTTTCTGGTCATTATTATTTTGAAGAAAATTCCAAAGCAGAAATGACTGCTCTTGCCGTTATAATATTATTAAACCTACTAAATGAAACGGGCAAAAAAATATCCGAATTAACTACTGATTTAAACAAATATTATCACAGTGGAGAAATAAATTCAGAAGTCACAGACAAAGATGCAGTGATAAATACACTAAAGGAAAAATACAAAGACGGCAATTTAGATACACTGGATGGCATCCGTATTGATTTTACTGACTGGTGGTTTAATGTTAGACCTTCCAACACCGAACCAGTGCTTAGACTTAATCTCGAAGCAAATACCAAGGAATTAATGGAGCAAAAACGCGACGAACTGCTAAACATTATCCGAAACTAACAAGCATTATCCCAAATAAAAAAGTCCCAATTAATGGGACTTTTTTATTTGTATTTTTCAAGCTAACAAGCTAAAGCCTAACAAGCTATATTATAAATCCTACCTTATTTTTAACTTCATCAAGTTTTGCTTTGGCGATTGGACGAACTTTGGTGGCTCCATCGGCAAGAATTTTCAAAACTTCTTCATCTGAAAGTGCATTGAATTTTTCTTGGAATGGTTTCAAAAATCCGATGATAACTTCAGCCAATTCAGTTTTAAAATCTCCGTAACCTTTTCCAGTGTACTTTTTTTCAATTTCTTTGGGAGAAAGATTTGAAAATGAAGAATAGATATTAATCAAATTTTTAAGTGCAGGTTTTTCATCGCTATAAATAATTTCTGAGCCAGAGTCGGTCACGGCTTTTTTGATTTTTCTTTTCACAGTTTCTTCATCGTCAAGAAGTGAAATATAATTATATTCTGAAGCTGCAGACTTGCTCATTTTTTTCTCTGGGTTATCCAGTCCCATTACTCTCATTCCCTCTTCCTTAATAAAAGCTTTTGGAACAATAAAAGTTTCTCCAAATTTCTGGTTAAATCTCTTGGCCAAATCTCGCGCAAGTTCAACGTGCTGCTTTTGATCCTCTCCCACGGGCACAACTTCAGTTCCATATAGCAAAATATCAGCTGCCATCAAAACAGGATAATCAAAAAGACCAACAGCGGCACTTTCACTTCCTCCTTTTTGAGTTTTATCTTTAAATTGGGTCATTTTTTCCAATTCTGGCATTTTTGCAATCGTATTCAAAATCCACATCAATTCAGCATGCTCGGAAACTTGAGACTGGATGAAAATTGAAGATTTTTTCGGATCGATTCCGGCAGCCAAATATATCTTGGCAATTTCAATGGTTTTTTTACGAAGCATTTCAGGGTCTTGCGGGACTGTGATGGCATGCATATCAACAACGCAAAAAATAGATTCGAACTCGTCTTGAAGTTTGACCCAATTAGCAATGGCTCCCAGATAATTTCCAATATGCAAATTTCCGCTTGGCTGAACACCTGAAAAAATACGCTTACGCAAGTTCATATGGTTATAAAATTCATAAAGTTATAAACTAATGATACCTAAAATAGGCATTTTTTGCAAACAAAAACCCACGCTTCATCAGCATAAGCTTTTGCCGCATTCCACTAAAAAGCTAACAAGCTGTCCTAGAATCTAGCCGCATCCAAGTCGCTTCACTCCTTGAAACCCAGCGGTTTCAAACTTCCGCCGCGGGAAAACCCAGTTTTTCCCGACCCCTTTCCTTTCGTCTGGACAAAATTCCTAGAATTTTGCCCATCCGAAGATTTCGGTGAAGTTTCCGATGATGATTTGGATGATGTTTTCTCTTCTTTTTGGAGTGAGAAGTGCAAAATCATTGGAGATTGCCTCATTGCCGGAGGCATCAATTGATTTTACTTTGAAGTTGTATACCGTTCCGGGTTTAAAGACTGTGATCACTCCAATGTGATTGTTGGTCAAATTGTCAGTGATTTTAATTTCTTTTTCTTCTCCATTTCTACCTTCTTTGTAAAGAATGCTGGTGGTCGCTTGCTCATCTGTTTTCCAAGAAATGATGGCTTGAACTTTGTCTGATTGAGTCAGCGCGCTGTCAGTTTTGATGTTATCAATTTTCGGTGCAGCTTGATCTTGACCGGTAGCAAGATCCGGGGCCTTAAGCGTTGACTCCGTGCCTTGTTCATCTCTTACTGTAATTGTCAGCGCAAATGTCGAACCTTGATCAAGATTGGTCAATTCGATTCTGTGATCAGTACTGAGCTCTCTTGCTCCTTGCGAACCAGTTTTTTGTCCATCTTTAATGTTGGCGTATGACACGTTAGCATCTGTTGGAACATTGGTTTTGAACAAAACTGTCGCGCTATGTTCAGTAACATCACTAATGGAAACATCTGTTATCTTGGCTGGAGATTTTGGCTCAAAGGTATTATCCGAGGAAGCAAAGAATCTTCCGTCCTTGTCTTTTCCTTTGACTCTATAATGATACACTGCTCCTTGATTTAAACTGGAAAGATTTATTGAATGTTCTTTTGTGTATGCACTGTTTTCTTTCTTGTCACCATAACTTGTTGAAAGTCCATATTCTACTGTTGAAGTTGTTTCTTGATCAGTTTCCCAAGAAACTGTGGCTGTGCCAAGATTTTTGGATTCAACTTTTATTGAAGAAATTGAAGAAGGAGCAGCTGTCGTGAAAGATGATTCTGATGATTGAGCGATGTTGCCAGCAGCGTCTGTCGAAGATGTAACATACAAATATTTCGTCCCTGGGACAAGGCCTGTCAAAACAACAGAATGGGTTGTCACATAATTATCAATGTCACTATTAACAACACTGTCGATTGCACCACTTTCTGAAATGTTGGCAATTCCATATCTAACCGTGCTATTCCCCTTTTCATCAGTGTCCCAAGTGATGGTCACGCCTTCGCCGATGATGTTTGAGACTTTCACGTTGCTGATTGTCGGTGGCAAATTGTCTCCACCAGTTATGCTCCCCTGGGCAATCATTTTGTCTAGAGTTGTAAAATCTTTTTCGTTGCTTGAAATTGCTACCGCATCTGGCAAATTGTCTCTGCAGGTAACTTTGTAATAATGCTTGGTGGAAAATAGCATTCCAGTGATGGCAATGGAATGTGATTTGTTGAAAGTATCTGCTTTTTCTTGTACTGGGACATATGTGTAACTATCTGGTGATGCTCCATATTCCACAAAGCAATTGGCGATTTGATCTGTTGCAAAAGAAATTACCGCTGCTGTGTCAGTTAGCATTGAAGGATTCACGTCTTCAAAAGTTATCATTTCAAGAGGTGGATGATCCAAACTTGCGTCTACTGCCATCTCGAAAGAATATTCACTGGACGTGGCGCTACTACCATAGATATCTTTGGAAATTACTTTGTAATAATATCTTGGATTAGTGTTGTTCAAATCAGGAATAATATAGGTGTGATTTTTTTGCAATGTCGCATTCTCGGCTAACGTTGTATACGGTCCTCCAGCAGAAGTGGAATATTTAACTTGAGATGTTGCATCTTCGTCTGTTGTCCAGACAATCACAGCTTGATCTGTCGTGGTTATCGGAGCTGAAACTAAAGTAATTTCAGGTGCTTGCTCATCAATATCGGTAGTAAAATTGTACAGCGCTCCAGCATTGTCAGCGATTGTTTCTCCTCCATCATCATCCACGGCTTTGATGGTGAAATAGTATGGGACGCCTCTTGTTAAATCAGAAATTACTTTTGAATGTGTGGTTTCTTTTTTCTGATCTTCAAAAACAATAGGTTCGGTCAAAGTGGCTCCTGTATGATTTTGCGAATAAGCAATAACCGAAGGCACCAAGCTGCTTGTTGTCCAATTAATGCGCGCTTCGTTTTCTCCTAACACCGTAATTCCAATGTTTGTGATGGCTGGACTGTCAGTGGTTGAAAAAGAATATCCATCAGTGCCTTGTACGCTTTCTCCCACCTGTCCTGCCAAATCAACTGATTGCAATTTAAGATAATATGTTTTTGCTGGAGTAAGATTTGTTAAAATCAAATTGTGTTTTCCTATACCAGAGACATTGTTTGCTACAGTCATCACGCCTTGCACTTTTGCATTATCAAAGTCTCCACCTGTTTCGTCGATATATGCCACCATTGAATTTGAAATAGTGTCAGTATCCCAAGAAACAAGAGCTGACGTTGAAGTTATGCTTGAAACTGAAACCGCTGATATTACCGGCTCAGTTGAAGGCAAGCTTCCCCCACCACCTTCGCCAGCATCTTGAATTCCATTGGCTTTTCCATTCATGATTGAAGAATAGGCTGAAACATTTCCATCAGCATCATTAGTGGTAACTTTGTAATAGTAATTTGTGTCTCCCAAGACAGAATTGTCGCCATAATAATTTGTCAGGCGATTAGCAACAGTGGCAATTAGTGTCCAATTTTCTTGATCAGTTGAGCGATATATTTTGTAAGAAGCAAATCCTGGCTCAGGCAAAGTTGCAACTTTCCAAGCAACAAAGAGTCTGAATTCTGATGGAACAATATCCAAATTAGAAGTGTCCTGCACCATAGCTGCAGCAGGAATTTCTGGGGTGGTGGCACTGAAAATAATTGAACTGAAACCATTGGCATTTTTAACCTGAGCATAAACAGTTGCTGGGCTTGAGGCAAGTGTGATTGTTTTTGTCCCATTATACGGCTCCCAAACAGCTCCGTCCAAGGTTGGACTGGTTGAAACTTTCATTTGAAGTGGTGTAACATCGGTTGCATCCAAAGTTACTACCGCAGGAGAAATTGAAGCATCAACTTTAATTGGAACTGCTCCAAGAGTTGGGATCATTGTGTTAAGTGAAAAAGCACTGGAATCTTTTTGCGTGGTATTGGGTCCTGCTTCATTGTCTGTTACCACCACTCGAATCTTTGCATCAGCCACATTAACATTGTTGCCAAGTTGCGTTGCAGCATTCCAAGTTACTGAATAATCCAAGAAGTTAACTTCTTCTACTGTCTTCGGATTGCTTGCGCCAGCTGAAAGTCCACTGGTAATTTGCGCATAATTTGCACCATTATCAATGGAATAATAATAGCTGGGAGTTATCAAATTCGGTGTGGCAATTCCTTCTGTCGCATCAGGATCACGCACTGAAAAATCAATTTTGACAGTTCCCGTTTCCTCTTGCACGGCAACTGCGCCGCCCACACCTGCGGTTGGAAAATCAGGATTAAATTCCGGTTTAGCATTAACAACATATCTAAAACTAACATCCGAAAGAGTCGGTGTTACCGATGTGTCACTGGTCGTAAGAAAAGCTTGATATTGAATCCATTGATCATTGCTACTGTCAGTCAATGCCGCTGGAAGACTCTCGCTTCCATCTGGCGCAGTGAAATATGTTTGGTTGGTTCCATCAGTTCCCATCCAAGAAGTCCAAGCGCTTCCATTAGCAGAAGAACGGAGTTGAAATTTCACATCAGTCTGTGCTGGCAAATTTTCAGTCCATAAAATCTTACTCAGGACATTAACTTGGGAAGTAGTGTCATAAGGTGTGGATATTATTGCATTTAATCCTGCTGGATAAGATGAAAACGGAATTGTCATATCGGCGATGCCTGGGACTATTATTCCATCATACGAAAAAGTAACTTGGTATTGAATGTTTTTCTTGGCGCCCAAAAAAGATAAACTTTGCCCATTAGTTACAATTGTCCAATCTCCGGCATTACTCCAAGTCCCGTCAGGAGTAATAGTATTTCCAGCTCTCACACCAACCACGATGGAAGAATCAGTTGGAGCAGGACTTGCGCCTGTGCTTGAATTTATTTCTGTCCAAGAAATTGTGCCGAAATTTACAACATCATTATTTGTTTTTACAGCAGAAATAGTGTTAGCTGAATATGCATATGCCTGCACATCTTTAATTGAAAAAGCAAAAAATCCCACACATAAAAACAATGTCAGTAATAAAGATTTTGATTTTATTTTATTTTTCAAAAACATTTCAGATTTTACCTTATCTCAACTTTAACTTATTTCAATTCTAAACAACCAATTATTTCACACAACGCACTCGATAAAATGCACTCTTAAGACCCTGGCCTTCGACACCATCCGTAAATCTTCTATAATATGCCGCATCTACAGGGTCACTTGTCGCTTGTTCATTTGTCCAGTAATTGCCAGCAACCCAAGACCCTATTAGGCTTAACCTATTATTATATATGCAAGACAGTTCAGCTCTTGTTGCCAATCTCCCATCCACTGCCTTACAAAGATTTCTAGCGGTATATTCTGAAAAATCAACTGAGTTGTCATCAACCAACAGATTGCCAGCGCACTGTGGACCAACACAAACAGTTTGACTTGTTTTCCAAACCACACCCCCACCCGAGTCTGATTTATACACTTGCACGCCGCAAGGACTGCTTTGCCAAGGACTATAGCAAACACCAGTATTGCAAATTAATCCAGTTGTGCACTGTGAAACATCTGTACACGCGCCACCCTCTGGTTTTAACGCATACACAACTCCAGCAGCTCCCGTGCCTTCAACAAAAACATTTGTTTTTGTTTGCGCATTAAAATCAGCATCACTCGTGTCAACAAAAGAGCCTGCAATTTCAGTTAATTTTATTTCATCTCCCGCAGCAATATTAGCGTCTTTTGAAAAATATTTTGTCCAGCCGGTTTTGTTTGAATTGTGCGTCGCGACAGTGACCTCGTCTGCTCCGCCGGACCAAGTGTTTTGCAGCCAAGTATAAGTAGCACCCTGAGTGCTAGAGCCAGGGAAAAATATTTGTAGCGCCACAACCGCGATCAAAATTGATGCCAGTGTTGAAGAAAAACTGAAAGTGAAAAGTCTTAACTTTTTCTGATATCTTTTTAAATCAGAATATGAATTGAAACTCAAGTTGCACTGTTCTCCTTGCAGCGGTCTGACTTTAATTTTTTCAATCCTAAGATGATTGTGCGCTGCTGATTTTATCAAAAGATTCCAGTGATCATGCAAAAATATTTTCGTTGATTTCAAAAAGGATTGTGTTTTTTCGTTAAGATTTTTTTTCAGTTCCAAGAGTCTCCGCTGGGTCTGCGTTTCCCTTGGTTCTCTGGCAGTTCTGATTTCTTTCCATGAATAAATATGCTCCGACTGGGTGGAGTTTTTTTCTTCTAATTTGTTTTCTTTTTTTTCATCCAAAGACATTTTTAAACTATCTTTTACTATTTTAAAAACATTCTTTTATTAATTTATTTTAGCATACTTTTTTAGTTTCATCTAAAAACAAACTACGAAAGAATTATTTAACTCACCCTTAACTATCAACAGACAACTATCAACAAACAACAAATACAGAGATGCCTAAAATGTTGTAAGTTGATAGTTGTAAGTTGATAGTTGTAAGTTGTAGGTTGTAGGTTATTTTTTAGAATTGCCACATCCAAGTCGCTTCACTCCTTGAAACCCAGCGGTTTCAAACTTCCGCCGCGGGAAAACCCAGTTTTTCCCGACCCCTTTCCTTTCGTCTGGACAAAATTCCTAGAATTTTGCCCATCCGAAGATTTCAGTGAAGTTTCCGATGATGATTTGGATGATGTTTTGTGTTTTCTTGGGAGTAAGCAAGCCATAATTTGTTGAAGTGGCTTCGTTCCCAGCTTGATCAATTGCGATAACTTTGAAATAATATACCACGCCTGATTTGAAACTTGTGATGACTCCGATGTGTGAGAATGCTGGAGCGCTGTTTACTTCAAATGTTTTTTCATCGCCATTTTTGCCTTCTTTATAAACAATTTTTCCTGTCGACATTTCATCTGTTTTCCAAGAAATGATGGCTTGAACTTTGTCATTTTGAGCTAGCGCAGCATCAGTTTTAATATTGTCTATTATTGGAGGAGTCTCATCTTTAGTGGTCGTGATATTTGGGAAAGTTTCCTCGGTTTCATTTCCATCCTCATCTCTAACTTTAATTTTAATTCCAAAAGTTGCACCAGAAGAAAGGTCTCTCAATTTGATTTCGTGCTTGGCAGTGATGTTTGGATTTCCTTGCAAACCTGCTTTTGTTGCATCATTCGCATCGGTATATGTAATCAATGCATCAGTTGGAACGCTAGTTGCGAAATATATCATAGCGCTATGCTCAGTGATACTATCAACTCTGAAGTCAGAAATTTTTGGAGGAGATTTAGGTTGGAAAGTGATGTCAGATGAACTGAAGATGTTTCCTTCAGCATCTTGACCCTTAACCCTGAAATGATATGTTTCCCCCGGCTCGAGTTCAGACAAAATTATTTGATGTTCTTTCACTTTGGAACTATCTTCTTTCTTTTGACCATATGCAGTTGTAAGACCATATTCAACACTTGAACTTGAAGCTTCTCCTGTTGACCAAGTGATTGTCGCCTGACCAAGTGCAGTTGAAACAACTTTGATGGAAGAAAGAGTTGATGGCTGCTTGGTAGTAAGCGCTGATTGAGAAGAAAGTGCAATGTTTCCAGCAGCATCTGTGGACATTACAGTGAAGAGATATTTAGTATCGGAAACCAAATTATTGATCACAACTGAATGAGAAGTTGTATATTTTGCAACATCTGAATTCACGAGCCAATCAGCTTCCATTTTTGTGAAAGATGCTCCTTCTGCTTCATATGCAACTGAGCTGTTTGCTTTTTCATCTGTGTTCCAAGTTATTGTTGCACTTTCCCCCGTCACGTTTGCCAATGACACGGAAGATATTTCCGGCGCTGTTTTGTCAATTTCGCCAGTAAGTGCTCCAACTGCCAATGTTACAAATGATGGCAAAAGATCGCCTTCACTGCTGCCCTTGGTAATAATGTTGGTTGCATCTCCATCATCGACACAGGTAATCTTATAGTTATATTCGCGCTGAGCAAGCAGTGGAGAAATGGTGATGGAATGATTTTTGCGAGCTTCGTTCTCAATCACATTGTTAACTTCGTTATATTCCAAAACCGCTGCTTCCTTGAAATCAATGAAGCATTTAGCATTTTGATCGGTGCTGAAATCAACCACTGCTTTCGTGTCAGTCAAAATTGAAGGCTGATTAGAAATTGTGATTGCGCTCAAAGCACCTGCAGTTGCAAAATAATATTTTTCAGGAGTTATGCTTGCAAAGGAAACCGTCACACTCCTGTTTGGATTGCTTTCGATTGATGTGTCAGTAGCCGTTATTTTCAAATAATAATTTGAGCCTGAATCAAGACCTGCAATGTCAACTGAGTGAGTGACTGCCAAAGTGTCGGTTACTGTTTTTACCAAAGTGGTAAGACCTTCGTCTGAATATACTTCCACACTTGCAGTTGTTGCGAGTGGTGAATTGGCATTGGCAGAATCAATCGTTTTGAAAACCACGCTGGCTCCCGTTTTGGAAACATTTGCGACAAATGGGTCGTTTTCAAAAGCAACATCCGTGTCAGTTGCAACAGGACCATCTCCTGGGGTCGCACAAATTGTTGGTGTTGTTATTTTTGAAATGTCGTTATTAACATCTTGTGTTGTCAGTGCATAACAATAATTTGTGTCGGCGTCCAAATTGTTAAACACATAATAATTTTGATTCTTGTCAGTGATTGTTTGACTTGAGGCCAGCGTGCAAGGAGCATTTTCACAACGCAAAAGGTTATATTGCTTGAAATCTCCTGTGCCTTCCTGCGTTGGTTTGTCCCATTTCAAAATCGCACCTGTAAACGTCGCGCTGGTAAGATCAGTATACACGAAATTTTCAGGAGTGTTTGGAGTGACCACACTGAAATCAGAAGAAATGTTCCCCGCCTTGTCAGTCAATTTAACACAAACTTTTTTCACTGCGCCTGCAAGGTCATCATATGTAAATGTTTTTGGAAATTCACTGTTGAAGACTGCTGCATTTGCGCCAGTAAAGTTGCAAGCAACCACCGTGTCCATCAGCGCAATTTGAGCGGTCATTTCATCCTTTGCCACACCCCAATCATCAGGAGAAATTGTAATTTTTATTTTGTTTTCTTCGCTTGCCCTGTCAGCAACAATCGAGCCGTCTGGCGCAGCAGCGCTTGGCGCAGTAGTATCAATTATAATTGTTTTATCAGTGTCGATGTTGGCAGTTATTCCAGCCAGACTGGTTCCGTCTTGCGTGTTGGCAGCTGAATCAGAAACAGCTTGCGAAACAATTGCAGCTACACGAAGCGCGCTTGTGTCTTCGCCACTAATAGTTGCGCCAACAGTATAATTTGCCACCAGTGTTCTGGCCGTTTCGACAGTATTAATCGTAAGCTGCTTTCCATTGTTAAGATTGACAACTAATGTTCCACTGGCAATGTCTTCGTCATATGTTGCAGTGATTTTAATAACTGAATTTGGTCCATAGATTCCGCCGACCACATCAGCAGTAATTGTTTGCAACTGTGGTTTCAAATTATCATATTCAACTGAAGCGCTGGAAGTTGCACTCTCATTGCCAGCAACATCGCTGAACTTGACTGTGACAGTTTTTACTTCGTTGGAAGCAGAACCACCGCAAGCACTAGATGTAATGTCAAATGTGTTTATTGTTGCACCATAATCAATTGGAGCACACCAAGAAGTTCCCCCATCCAATGAGAAGATTGCTTTAGAAATATCATTATCAGTTGCAGACAATGTTATCACTGGGGTTGCACTGCTAGTTTTTCCTGCGACATTTGCAATGGCAATTGGCGTTGCTCCAAGTGTTGGCGCAGTTGTGTCAATTTTGAAATTGGAAATATTTGTAACAGCAGAAATGTTTTCGCCAACAAGCGAAGTGAAATATGCGTCATATTCAGTCATTGTTCCTGTTCTATCAAGCACATTACCTTTAAAGTCAGTAACGCTTTGAGCAGTGATGGCAAAAACTTTCAAGTCTTCAGCGTTGTCCAGATTTTGCACAGTGTGTGTGCCGAAAATTGTAGAACCTGAAATTGTTGACAATACAATGTTTTCAATGTCTTCAGCTCCATTTTGAGTATTAAGATGCAGCGTGATTTCGCCAGAGGCAATTGGTTTGGAATATGTCGCGGTTATTTTTATTTCCGTTCCTGCTTTGTAAGAACCGCTTGTTGAATTCTCAGGAAGTTTTTGAGCAGCAAAACTTTCCAGAATTGGAGTTCCTGTATCAATCGCAATGTCTTTGTTGTCTCCTAAGTTTTGTCCAAACGGTATCGCCGAATCAGTTTTAACATTGCCAGCTTGATCGATAGCATTTTGAGAAACAATTGATCGCAAAGTCAAATCAGCCGTGTCATATCCCTTACGCGGACCGTCCACAACAAATGTTCCCGAAAGCACATTTCCAGCAATTTGATCGAGCACAACATCAACAGCGGGCGTTGCTGTGTTTTCCAATCTAACTGTCATTGTTGAGCCAACTGCCAATGATTCGCTGTAAACCGCCTTAATATCAATCACTTCCCCTGCGCCATAAGCTGTAGCTGGCGTGTTGTTGGCCTTGTCTGAAGTAAATGAGTTGAGTGTTGGAGCAGTTTGGTCAAAAGTAACATTTGTTTTTTGTGTTGCATTTGCCTCATTTCCAGCCAAGTCCTTAGCGAAAAGATCAATTGAATAAACTGCACCATCTACTAAAGCAAATCCTCCACAGACAGCGTTCAAGTCCACATTATTATGATCACCTTCTTCAAGCTCAGTCCCTGTCAAATTACAAGTTCGCGGAGAAGATCCATCAGCGCTACCAGCAGTTCTAGTGAATTTAAGATAACTGCCTGCTTGCAACTGTTCATCAAGATTATATGAAACATCTGAGCCAGTTGTAATGCTGTTGAAAAAGGCATCGTTTGATGGGGAAGTTACGCTAGCTGTCGGATTGGTTGT
The DNA here is from genome assembly GCA_003507445.1 of Candidatus Moraniibacteriota bacterium. GTDB lineage: Bacteria > Patescibacteriota > Minisyncoccia > Moranbacterales > GWC2-37-73 > UBA12068. The sequence continues at coordinate 66,133 of DNVR01000008.1, read as the reverse complement.
GTCAAAATTAATATTTGCAATTGTTTGGTCACTGGCATTGTCAGCTTCGTCAATGGCGTGAATTGTCATTGTATAAACAGAACCACTTTGAAGCGCGCTTTGAACTTCAGTGCAGTTGTTTGCATCTTGTTTGATTTCAAAACCACTGTGCACGCCAACCTCAAGTGCTGTTCCCTGCAAAGTGCAAAGATATTCGGTGTTCAAATCTGTTCCCGAAGTTGAAGTGAATTTAACATATGATCCTGTTTTTAAAAGTTCTGTCGCTTCATACGAAATATCAGAGCCACCATTAGCGCTAGTGATTGAATTTACAAACGCACTTGCTGCTGGCGACACACCTGAAATGATTGGAGAAATTGTATCGATAACAATAGCTTTTGAATCAGCAATGTTTTGTCCTGCTGGAATCGCAAAGTTTGAAAGAGTGTTTTGGAATTGATCTTTAATTGTTCCGCTTACAGAAATTGCAGTTAGATCTTCGCTAACATCGCCTGTTTGGACTTGATATGTGCAAGATGCGCTTGATGCGTTTGTGATAGATGGGATCAAGCATTCATAATCATTAACGCCAGTTTCCAAAACTATCGTGACAGCGCCTGTTGAAGTCACATTCTTTGCGTTGCCAAGACTGTCAGCAAAATTAATCGTGACGTCCACATTTTTTCCAGCGTTATATTTCCCATCAGCCGAAGATGAAGTGACATTTTTAATCAAAGGAGATTCCAAATCCAGAACTTGCGAAGTGGTCGCACTGCTTTGTCCGATATTATTAATGTTGGTTGAATCAGCGTCGTTGGCAGCAACTTTGAAAACCACGTCTGAAAGTTTGTTACCATTCAAATTTGTATTGACATCAGTTCTTGGATTCCAAGAGAACATATTTGATACGGATGCCTCAGCGCCAACTATGCCCGTCTCAACAAGCGTATCGATTGTTTGAATCGAAGCTGAAGTTGCAAAAAATACTGCGGAATTTGCCAAGTGTGCAGCAGCCGTGGTTGGATATGAAGTTGCAAAAGCAATTCCACGCGCTGTGATGTTTCTTTGATTTCCAGTTGCTCCAACTGAATCAAAAGTCATCAACTCATCGCCAATCAGCATTGAACCTTGCGATGGAATTGGAAGATTGCTTGGATTATTGAGGGTGACAATTCCTGTTCGAACATTTGTAAGTTCTTCAATTGTGATGTCATTTTTCGGTTGATAAAAAAGAAGTGCTTTAATCGGAGAACCAGCTGTTCCGTGAGGAATGTTACCAAAATCATCATAAGTTTCACTTAAGGTGTATGGAACAGAGAAAGTTCCATCTGCATTTTGCTTTAAAAATATTGGGTTGCTGTCAATTGTAATTGCTGGTGGAGTGTTATATGCATATTGCATCGTCACATCAGTCAATGTCGGAGTCAAAGTTCCATCAGCTGATTTCAAGAATGTTGCATATTGAATCCAACGATCATCACTAAGATCCTTGTTAATTGCATTTATCGCAAGAGCCCCTGTTTTGTCAGTGTAATAACTGATTGCAAAAGCTGTTGTTGAATTTGTTGTGCCGCTGCAATCAGTCGGCCCACACCAAACTGAATTTGTAAAATCAGGAATTCCGCCATTATCCGGTGCAGTTCGAATTTGTATTGCCACTTGTCCCTGAGTTGCCAAGTTGTCATTTGTTGCAGTCCAAGAAATTTTTTGAACACTGTTGCTTTCATTTCCCGTATCAAAAGGAGAAGAAATGAGACTTAAAAATGTTTTGGAATATTCTGGTTGAGTTGAAATTGTGACGCTGTCGAGATATGGCTGAGCAGAATTTGAATCAGTTGAAAGATATGCTTGATATTGAACATAACCTTGGCCATCCACCACACAACCCTTACCGGAAATATCGGTACCATTGTCCAGCGCAGCCAAGTCGCATCCAGACCAACTTGGTTTGTCGCTGCAATCAGCAGAGGTGCAAGATTTTACTCGCATTGTCAAATTAGTATTAGCAGGCGTGCCAGCAACCCAATCAATGTTTCCAAATCCAACATTAGCCAGAGGTTTAACTGTTGAGGTATACGTTCCTGCCGTAATCCAATTGTGATATTCAAACGCACTTGTTAGTGTTGCACTTTGTCCATCGTAATTTGTGACGACAACATCAGTTGCACCTGCAGTGTGAGCAGGAGTGGTTGCTGTTATTGTGGTTGGGTTCACAAGTGAAACATTTGTAGCTGCAATTCCATCGATTATTACGGTTGGCAATTTAGCCTTTGTCAAATATCTCACTATTACAATTCCAGAACCACCATCTCCTCCAACTACATTAGCTCCTCCACCTCCTCCACCTCCAGTATTAGCCACACCATTATAAGATTCAACTGTTCCCATATTACCATTGCCTCCACCACCAATACCACCATAAGCATAAATTCCTCCACCACCTCCAGCATAATATGTTGATGTTCCTGAAATATCAAATGCTCTTCCAGCACCTCCAACACCTCCATCTGGATACACTCCACTAGTAGCATTTCCTCCCGCAGAACCAGCACCTCCACCACCTCCAGCCGTATATCCACTTGGCCATCCAACACCTCCAGGATTTCCGTAAGAATTTGAACCATTAATTGAAATTTGATTACTCAATCCTGCAGCAACTCCTCGCGTAGATCCACCGCCTGAACCTCCAGATCCTGGAGTTAAACCGATAAATCCACCTCCTCCACCACCTCCATTAGCAATCAATTCGCCAAAAGATGAATTTGCACCATTTGCACCATTTGAAACACTTGTAGCACCTAAACCACCATTTCCAACTACAACACTATAATTTGCACCAGCATTTATTGGCCATGAAGTATGATGTTGCACTCCACCTCCTCCACCTCCACCAGATTCAGCCATTCCTGCGCCACCTCCACCACCAGCAACAACCAGAACCTCCACAGGCATATCACTATCAGCTGTAAATGTTCCACTACCTGTAAATGTGTGTACCGTATAATCACCATCAGTTGTTATTGTTCCGCCAATTGCACTTACAGACCCAGCGACAAAATTCGTACCACTTATCGTCACATTAGTTCCCCCTGCTACTGGACCGTTATCAGGAGAAATTGAACTTAGTGTTGGTGGAAGTTCTGTGAAAGTGAATCCATTGGTAAGAGTTGCGGATTGAGAATCTTCATTTGTAATAACAACATCAACAGCGCCAACAGAATGTGCGGGAGTTGTCGCAGTGATTGTTGTTGGATTTACTACTGTAACAGCAGTCGCAGCTGTGCCTCCAAGAGTTACGGTAGGTGTGCCATAAAATCCCGTTCCAGTGATTGTGATTGTATCGCCTCCAGTAAGTTTTGCACTGGCTGGAGAAACTGCTCCTGCAGAAATTGTTGGCGCAGGATTGAAAGTGTATCCATTTGTCAGCGTTGCAGATTGTCCGTCATAATTCGTAACCACCACATCAGCTGTGCCTGCGGTATGTGCGGGAGTTGTGGCAGTGATGGTGGTTGGGCTTGTGACTGCGACATTTGTAGCAGAAGTTCCACCGATGGTAACTACTGGTTTATGGGTCAAATATCTAACAATAACAACACCGCTTCCTCCTGCACCACCAGCAGAACTTATTCCTCCTCCTTTTCCACCATTTCCAGTGTTTGCAGCTCCTGCTGTACCTGTTCCACTGCCGCTTTGTCCGCCAGCACCACCAACAGCTCTTGTTATAGAAGTTCCGGTAATATCACTTGCTACGCCCGCACCACCAGCGCCACTAACAGTGGTTCCTGCACCTCCAACACCGCCAGCACCACCACCGCCAGAACCAGCTCGCCCAGAACAAGTTGTCCCGGGTGTAAATCCTCCATTATTTCCTTGACTTGGTGTCGTTGCTGGCGTATTACCTGCTCCTCCTGAAACTGGAACTGAACAGAGACCTCCAGCTCCACCTCCAGATCCTCCAGCTCCACCACTTCCGCCCTCTATTCCACCAGCACCTCCACCTGCTGCAGTTATGGAATCAAAAATTGAATCATTCCCTTTATTTCCTGGTAAAGATGTTCCTGCTGCACCTGCGCCTCCAGCACCCACAGTCACATTATGAGATTCTGATGATATTGTAAGATTTGCAGTTCTGTATCCTCCAGCTCCTCCACCACCACCAGAATCGCCAGCACTAGGTTCTCCACCTCCACCTCCACCTCCGCCAGCAACAACCAAAACCTCAACATCCATCTCATTATTCGGCACAAACGTTCCACTTCCTGTAAATGTATGCACTGTATATTCTCCAGAGGTTGTAATCGTTCCACCTGTTGCGCTGTTTTCAATAAAATTCGTCCCCGTAATCGTCACATTGGTTCCACCTGCAACAGTTCCATTATTTGGAGAAATTGATCCAACTGTTGATGGAAGTTCTGTAAATGTAAATCCGTTTGCAAGTGTCGCGCTTTGCGAATCTTCATTTGTAATCACAACATCAACAGCACCAACAGAATGTGCTGGGGTTGTCGCGGTGATTGTGGTTGGATTTACTACTGTAACAGCAGTCGCAGCTGTTCCTCCCAAAGTTACGGTAGGTGTGCCATAAAATCCTGTTCCCGTGATTGTAATTGTGTCGCCTCCTGTCTTCAAGGCACTGGCTGGAGAAACTGCTCCAGCAGAAATTGTTGGCGCAGGATTGAAAGTGTAACCACTTGTTAGTGTTGCACTTTGTCCATCGTAATTTGTGACGACAACATCAGTTGCACCTGCAGTGTGAGCAGGAGTTGTAGCGGTAATTGTAGTTGGGTTTGTGACTGCGACATTTGTAGCATAGATTCCGCCAAAAGTTAACATTGGTTGTGAGTGATATTCAGCAGACGGCGGTGTAAAATTACTAGTCCAACGAGCAATCCCTTTTGAAACACGGACTTCATCTAGATAACCATTAACGCTTTCACCTACGCGCAATATATTGTTAGCGTAATTATAATTATCACTAACAGATGCTATTTGCGTTCCATTAATAAAGCCTTTGGTTGTGCCACTCGCCCTTGTCACTGCTATGTGATACCAAGTGTTTATAGAAGGCGTCCAAGGTGTATTAATTACAAAACCTACATTATTTTGACCAAAAGTAAAAGCATTATTATAGTATTGAAAAAAGAATCCATTTGCTGAACTAGTGGTATTCACAAATATTGCATTAGTTACAGTGGAGAAATTTACCCAACAATCCACAGTAAAATCACCTGTGCCGAGACCAAAATCAGCAGAGGTTGCCAAATCAAGATAATCACCACTCCCATCAAAATACATACTTTTCCCTCCAAATTTAGATTGCGCAGCAGATTGAGTAGCATTGCCAACTGCTGTAACTACTTTTGGGATTAATTCAGAATCAACAAAGCTTGCTCCCGTGCCATCACCATGCAGCAACACTTTAGTGTATGTATCAACATCTCCAACCAAAAAATTAGTTCCACTTATCGTCACACTTGTTCCGCCAGCAGGTGAACCAGCACTTGGAGAAATTCCTGAAACTGTCGGTGGAAGTTCCGTGAATGTAAATCCGTTTGCAAGTGTCGCGCTTTGCGAATCTTCATTTGTAATCACAACATCAACAGCACCAACAGAATGTGCTGGGGTTGTCGCGGTGATTGTGGTTGGATTTACTACTGTAACAGCAGTCGCAGCTGTTCCACCAAGAGTTACACTTGGAGTTCCATAAAAACCAGATCCTGTAATTGTAATTGTGTCGCCACCCGTAAGTTTTGCACTCGCTGGAGTAACAGCTCCTGCAGAAATGGTTGGAGCAGCATTGAAAGTATATCCGCTTGTCAGTGTTGCAGATTGACCGTCGTAATTTGTAACCACTACATCAGCTGCACCCGCAGCGTGAGCAGGAGTTGTGGCGGTAATTGTAGTTGGGCTTGTAACTGCAATATTTGTGGCAGAAGTTCCACCGATTGTTAATGTTGATTGCAAATGATTTTCAGAAGATGGAGGTGTAAAATTGCTGGTCCAGCGAGCAATCCCCTTGGAAACACGGATTTCATCAATATACCCACCATAAGGACTGTAATTTTCTGGAAGCCCAATGCTACCTATTTTCAAAAGTTCAGCAGAATTTGTCATAGTAAAACCAGCGCCCATATTTAAAGCTGTGCCACTTTCTGTTCCATCAATATACATTCTTATATATGCGCCGTTCCTAACAAATGCGATGTGATGCCAAGCATCATCATTAACAGAAACTGTTGATGTTATAGTGTGATGACTTGGGTAGGAAACATAATCAGGAACAAAAATAACTTTTCCATCCACACTCACAACTGAATAAAAACTAGCAACTCCCGCTGCACCATTTGAAGGCATCTGAGAAAGCAAGAAACCATCAGATTCGGTTGTTTTAACCCACATATCCATTGTGAAATCTCCTGTGCCAAAAGCCCAATCCTCGCTGTCCGCTAAAGACAAATAATCGCCATTTCCATCAAGATAAACACTTGATCCTCCAAATTTTGACTGCGCAGAAGATTGGGTGACATTTCCAACAGCGGTAACTGTCTTTGGGGTTATTTCAGAATCAACGAAGCTTGCACCTGTGCCGTTACCTTGAATCAACAATTTCGTGTTTGCATCTATTGTACTTTGAGAAAAATTTGTTCCAGTTATCGTCACACTTGTTCCACCCTCTGGCAACCCATTATTTGGAGAAATTTCAGAGATTGTTGGAGCGACTTCAGCTGAAGCGACAGCCACAAAAAAGAAACTCAAAGCAAAAAACGCTGAAATAATTTTCAGTCCCCAATTTTTGCTTTTTATATTTTTCCTTATTCCGATTACACCCATCAGAGAATACTTCGTTTAATTACTAATTTCTAATATCCAATTTCTAACAAAATTTTCAATATATAATTTCCAAACTTATCTTTTCTTCTCTGCTTCATTTATTTTTGACTTATTAATAATCGCAATAAATATTAACTGCAGCTCATTTGATTCTTTCCATAATATTTGCGCTTCACTTTTAATTTCAGGTGCAGCTTTTGCAATCATCCTAAGCCAATGTTTTGTTTCCTTGGCTTCCTTTTTACAAATTCCCAATTTATGTTCAAAATCTTTTCTTGATTCAGCACAATCCGCTTCGCAATAATTTGCTCCCACGCTAGTCCCTGATCGCAAAAGTTGATTCGTCAATACGGTTGTTAATGCTGTTTTTGGAATTATTTTGCAAAATTCAATAATATTCTCACCAAATACTTCCGTACGTTCCTCCAAATCATATATCCTTTTATCATTTGACATTTGATTTTTTGTTGGAAATTAGAAATTGGAAATTAGAAATTATTAACCCCTATTGATTAAGTCTTTCCAAGGCTGGCTTGGCAGCTGCGTTGTTTTCATCCAATTCTAAAGCTTTTTCATAAGATGTCTTTGCACTTTCATTGTCCCCGTTTTGTTCATAAGCCAATCCCAAAAGCACATACAAATCATCTGATTTTGGATTTTTTTCAATTCCTTGTTTATAAGCCTCGATAGCCTTGTCCATTTGCTTAAGCTGATACTGATAAACACTAGCCAAGTTCACATAGGCAGAAATGTCGATTGGGGAAATTTCAATAACTTTTTTGTACTCCTCGATTGCTCCGTCAAAATTTTTCTGATCGCGAAGTGCATTAGCAAGACCACTGTGAGCAACAATGCTGTTTGGCTCTTTTTCAATTTGTTTTTTATACGTCTCAATTGCTCCTGCCTGATCGCCTGTTGCATATTGAGCAATGCCAAGCGCTTGCAAATCTTCTTTGCTGCCAGAAGTTGCTGCTTGTTTTTTCAAGTCTTTCAAATCTTGTTTATACTGATCAATCGCATTTGTTGCTGCAGGTTTTGGTTGGTTTAATTTTTCTGCAATCTTGGGCCAAGCAAAAAAACCGGCTGCGACAATGGCCGCAACAACCAAAGCCAACACAATCATTTTCACATACTTTCTTTTTGAGCTTACTGTTTGTTTTTCCAAATTAACTCCCTCTGTTTTCTTTTGTTCCCTTTTTATCATATCCATAAGTTTTTTTAGTATTTAGTATTTAGTATTTAGTATCTATTTGTTACATGCTATATGTTATATGTTTTGTATTCTGTATTTTGTTGTATGTTGTATGTTTACCCCGTTAAATTGCGGTACTCCGCAGTATTTAACTGGGGTTGCAGTTCTCACGTACACAGCGTCGAAGTGCAGGTCCCGCTTGCGCATTCTCCGCCAACGCCGCAAGTTGCGCCCGTTGGTTTTTTGAGTAGCAGCTGTCCAGATCCATTAGTATAGAACCCATCGCCTGTCTGCGCGCCAGTAAAATCAGCATCTGCATTCTCCGCGACACTTTGAGGAGTTGGGAGTGTGAGGGAAATACCCGCTTCCGCTGCTGTGATATTTTCATCTTTTGAAGCATATTTTGTCCAACCAGTTTTTGTTGCTGATTCTGCACCTGCGCCTGCCGCCCAACTATTTTGTGTCCATTGAAAACTAGCAGCGCTCGAACGACTAGGGTTCATAATATACGGCGCAACAATAAACGCCACTGCCACCATCGCAACAGCAGAAGAAAGACTGACAGAAATGGTTCTTATTTTCTTTTGATATTTTTTTAGTTCACTATACGATTTAAATCGCAGCGTCAATTGAAAAGTTCCGTCCGGATTTTTAAGCGCATTTTGAATACGCAAATGATTGTCTGCCGCAGACTTAAAAATCAAATGAAAGTGGTCAACAAACCACGAAGATAACATTTTTATTTTTTTCTTTTCTTGCATAATAAAAGCAATGACTGAATAATTTTTTTCACTAAAAACATCATCTGTTAACTTATCAAATTATAGCATATTTTCAAATATCTTGCCAACCCCAAAAAGATAGATATTATCAGTGTTTCCTATATCAATCAAGATGTTTTTATCTATTCAAAAAAATCTGGTTATACCAAGATTGTGGTTCAAAAAAATAAAGATTTGTTTTTTGTTTTGCCTGTTTTCTTTTGAGGGTAGCAGAGAGCGACAGCGAACTCTTAGCGAGCAATCATAGTTCTTCGATTGCGAAGCGTGCCGAGAAAGGAAGCAGGCAAAACAAAAAAAGCACTAACAAAAAAACCAGTCAAACTGACTGGTTTTTTATCTCATAGGCTTTATGAACCTTATGAACTTTCAACTTTTTAAACTTTTTAGACTTCAATAACAACAGGCAAAACCATCGGTCTTCGCTCTGTTTTAGTAAACAGAAATGATCCAACTGCTTCGCGAATATTGTTTTTCACATAGTCCCAATTAACTGAAACATCTGGAGAAGTCTTTTCTTTTACCACCTTTTCCACCACACGCTTGGTAGCGTTTACCAAGTCAAAATTTTCTTTGACGAAAATAAAGCCTCGCGATGTGATTTGGGGAGTTCCGATGATTTTTTTGGTTTTTGAATCAATAACAACCACGATCATAAACATCCCGTCCTTCGCCAAAAGTTGCCTGTCTCTGAGGACGATTTCGCCGATGTCGCCAATTCCAAGCCCATCAACCATCACATAGCTAGTATCAATTTTCTGTGGAAGCATTTTAGCCTTTCCACCAGCAAATTCAAGCTGGTTACCATTATCCAACACAAAGATATTGTCTCGATGCACACCAACTTTTTCCCCAAGCTTCGCAGCTTCTTTGAGAAAATAGTGATTAGCATATACCGGCAAGAAATAATCAGGTTTAATTTGACCAATAATATCTTGAATGTCGCGCGCATTGCTGTGACCACTAGTATGCACATCCAAAATGTCAGAATGAATAACATTGTCACATTTTCGATACAAATCATCTTTAAGACGTTGAATCGTTCTTTCATTTCCAGGAATAATCGAAGATGAAAACACAATCGTATCCTCACGCATAATATGAATAAAGCGATGTTCATCATTAACAATTCTTGAAAGCACAGCATTTCCCTCGCCTTGCGCTCCTGTACAAATCACCACCACCTTGTTTCTTGGATGCTTTTGAATTTCATTTACTGTTATCAGTGTTTGCTTGTGAGCTTTGATATATCCCAATTCCTTGGCAATTTCAATGTTCATTTTCATACTATAACCATCAAGAGCCACTTTTTTTCCAATAGATTCAGCATATTCGATTATTTTTCCAATACGCTTAATTTGCGAAGAAAATGTTCCGATAATAACCATTCCTTTAGCACTACCCACCAAATCATCAAGATTTTTATACATCTCAACTTCTGACTTTTGAGTAGGGCGCGTGTCAGTTGCTCCCAAACTTTCCAACATCAAGATTTTTGGTGAAGGCAATTTAGAAAGATGGTCATATGTAACCATTTTGTGATCGGTTGGATTTTTGTCCATTGTCCAATCCCCAGGATGAATCACTGTGCCATCTGGAGTTTTAATAATAACACCAACCGCATCCATCACGCTGTGTTCAACATCAAAAAATTCAATTTCAAATTTTCCAAGTCTAACTTTGTCAGTGATAGCATTAACTCTGATTATTTTCAGATTTTGAGCAGAATTAGTGTCATAGTCTTCCATTTTTTTCTTGACCAAAGCCAAGGTTAAATCACGTCCAACAATTGGAGGATAACCAAGTTCTTTGAGCAAAATTGGAGCGGCTCCAATATGATCCAAATGTCCGTGACTCAAAATCACACCTCTAACATTTTTCTCCTTGCCTTTCAGATAACTTATGTTTGGAATGATATAATCAATCCCCGGCATATCTTCCTCTGGAAATTGAATTCCCATATCCAAGATAATGATGTCTCCATCATATTCAAACATAGTCATATTACGTCCCACTTCTTCATTTCCACCCATCGGCGTGATGCGCAAGTTTTTGCTTGGTGCATTGCCCAAAGGTGTTTGGGTTTTGTGGGATTTCCCCATCTGCTTCCCTGTTCTTTTCATCGGTTTTTTTGTATGCGCCGAAGTCGCAACTGAAGGCTTGCTGCCTTCTGACTGTTTTTTAAACATTTACCCTATTAAATAAGATTTGAGTCTCTACAAATAAGAGAAACAAACTTATTATATTAATTTTTTAATTTAGTACACCCCGTAAATTCAATTTAGGACTCAAATCTTAATTTTAATTTTCTTAAAAAAATTAAAATTATTTAACAGGGTTTACCCCGTCAAATCCGCCAAAGGCGGTGCGTAAGCAATTTGACTGGGTGAACTTACAAAAGCACGTTACACAATTATTACAAATTCAGAGTTTAAACATTCACTTTCGCAATGTGAGAATATTTTATTTTTGGCCAATAGTCGGCGACAGCGACTCTTTGAGCTTTTGGATAATGAGTATTTATCCAAAAGCGTGCCAAAAAGAAAATATTCGAGCAATTGCAAAAGTTCCAAATTTAAAGAAACGATAACTTACTTATATAAAGATTTGATTTTTAAATACAATAGTAAAAACCCCTTAATAAAGAGACTTTTTGTCAATTTGAGCACTTGTTTGTTTGTTTCGAAGAAAAAAAGCTTTAAACAAGGTAAAATTCAAGAAGTATTACTTATTAGATTAATTATACACCCAACAAGTATTTTTGTCAACCCCGCACTATAAATATACGCTAGGCTGCCACACCCGTTTTACGACCATATTTATCTTCGTAGCGTACAATATCGTCTTCGCCTAAGTAACTACCAGTCTGTACTTCAATTATCTCCAAATTTGTCTTCCTAAGTTTAAAAGTTGATACAAGAAATGCAAGCTAGAGCAATTTTTTAAATTCCTCAACCATATCTACTGGTGTAGGATCCTGATTATTAGCCAGCGCCAAATAATAGGAAACCCAATCTCCCAAATGCAAACTGGTGAATATTTTTTCAATAACAGAAAAGCCTTCCAAATCAATTATCTCCGAGCTTATTCCTTTTGTCTCAAGTATTTTTTGAGCAGCATTGTACCTTTTTAAATTCTGAAGATGATCATCTTTATCCCTAAGCATAATAGCAAAAAATCCACCCTTTGTATTTGCAAAACCATTCATTTCATTATGATTAAACTCGGGAAAATAATTCCAGAAAGCTGGCACTTTACCATTCTCATTAAGCTTTATTTTCCATATCATAGCCAAAGATTTGTATTTGGTATTGGCATAAACCACGGGAATATTACCCTTGATTTTTTCGGCAATGCCCATGGCTTTTTTCTCCAAATTGAAGCTATTTTTGGCAAGCGCATTAGACATAGACACTATATTCTCCGTCATATCATTTACCAAACCCACATTTGCCAATATCTTGAACATAGCTCCAAAAAAATATCCTGTAGCCATTCTCGGCTCAATGCCAGCTGGAATCTTAACAAAAGGAACATTTTTTTTCTTGCATATTTTTTCTATTTTTCCGCCACTTGAGATGGCAACGCAAGGTAAATCATTTAAAAGTGCTTCCTCAAGCGAAGCTATTGTTTCTTCGGTATTTCCAGAATAGGAAGAAATTATATTCAAACAGTTCGAATAAGATTCTGGCGGAAGCGTATAAAATCTATTTTGATATATACTAAAATACTTGGCATGTTCCGTCTTTCCTTTAGCCAAATCATTGACATAAGTTCTGAGAACATTGGCTGGCAGAGATGATCCGCCCATTCCCGAAATCATAACGGAGCTAAATTTACCTTCAACCTTAATATCACTCGCCAAAGAAAGACCGAGTTCAAATTGACTAGGCCCATCAAGAATGACCTGTCTCATATTAGACTTGTCTATCGGATTTAAATTTTGTTTCATATTATTTTTTACATACTTTCTTTAAATATTTTTCCAAGAGCCAAGAGCTGGATTGGGCCTTACCGCCTTTCCCTATATTAAAAACTGTTTTACAGCCGATTTTTTTGCAAACTCCAACCTCTGGCACATCATCGCTAAAACGATCACCACCATTAGCAAAAATATCTGGTTTTAATTCTTCCAACTCGCGACACACGCTATATTCAACACTGCTCCTATCGTATTTTATCTTGGAAGCTTTATGCTTGCTCAAAATAACGCGATCCACAGACCTGAGCGCTTCAATCACTTCTTTGCGTTCTTTTCCTGGCATAAAAAGAGCTCTCCCCTTGATATCAAACCAATTGTCGTTGTTTAATATCACCACCAACTCATCTCCCAACGCCTTGGCCTCATTAAACAATCTAACGTGTCCGACATGAATCGGATCAAAACCGCCACTAACGGCAACGACAATTTTCTTTTTTTTCTTGATTGGCATAATTTTAATATTAATATTAGTTAATCACTTGAAGACCGCCCAAATCCTCTTTTTCAATATTTTTATACAAAGGATTTTTTTTGAGTGCTGGCTTGCCATTTTTTTCAACAACATAATAAGCAAATCCTCTCATCTTTTTCACAGGTTCATAATCAGCATGCCCAGGAAAGCTGGAAGGATCACGATCTTCAAAATCAACAGGACTATCATCAATAGTAACAAGATATGTTTTTCCAGTATTAACCAAAAGATGTCCATATTTTTCAGGCATAAAAACCTTATCACCTGTTTTCACGATGACAGCTTTAAAATCTTCAACTTGATCAGCAATCATTTCGCCATTTTCATTTTCAACCAATTTTTGAAGCAATACCACACCTTCGCCATAGGCAATAAAATAATCCTCGCTTAATTTTCCAACGTGATAATGCCCATATGTTTTTATATATTCCCCAGAAATTGTCCCTGGTTCCCAAACTGTTGTATTTTTTTGATCCACCCCGCCGCGAATCATATAGTAATGAATTACTGGCCCAACCCCATTTGGATCCATTAAAACATCTTGCATTTTTTCTTGCGTTCGCGCCGCATAATGCTTTGGAACATTTGTAAAATCCATCATACACTAATTTTCACGAATATCTAACGAATTTTCACGAAGCACGAAAATTCGTGATCAGTGACTATTTGTTTTACATTCGTGAGTATTTGTTTTATTTAAGAATTCTCTTTGTTTTGACATACCAATCATTTACATCAACAAATCGTTGTGCGGGATTATTGATATTCTCCACAGCCATTCCTTGCACATTAGTATTGGCAGGATAAAGATAATATCTTGAATACAGAAAAACAGCAGGAGTTTCCTTGGTTAAAATATCTTGAAATTTCTGATAACCTTCAACGCGCTTATCCTGATCTGTTTGTTGTCGCAAATCATCCAACAATCCATCAGCATCTTTATTGTCAAACAAAGAAAGATTTAGTCCTGGATCACTTTTTTGCGAAGAATGCCAGAAATCATACAGCTCGGGTCTAAACCTGATTGTTTGACCATTCAGCATACTGTCATATTCCCTTGTGCGGATATAGTTTTGCAACAAATCAGAAATTGTCAGAACCTTAACATCAACATTCACGCCTATTTTTGCCCATTGTTGTTTCAATATTTCTGCTGTCTGATTCAATTCGGGATAATCAGCTGTTACCAATTCAAAAGACAAAGTCTGTGAATTTTTTTTACGCACGTTTTCATTTTCATCCAAAACCCAACCGGCTTCGTCCAACACTTTCTTGGCAGCCTCCAAATCAATCTTAACATTATCATCATTTTTATATCCCTGCATTTGAGGTAAAAACGGAGAACTGATCGCACGACCCTTGCCATACAAAATCTTATCAATAATCTCCTGTCTATCAACACTCAAGCTCAGAGCTTTTCGCACCTCATCATCAGCCAGCGCAACACTTTTTGTTTGATTAAAAAACACCGCAAAATAACTAGGCATTACCAACTCGTGAATATTTGTGCTTTTAGCATTTTTGAGATCTTTAATATTATCTGGTGGCAGACTCCCCATCCCCATAATTTCTTTCTTGTTATACGCTGCAACAAGCTGCTCGTCATCGGGATAAAAATTGAAAGTAACTTTCGAAATATATGGAACGTTGTTGTAATAAGATTTATTAGAAACAAGTTGCAAAGTCAAAATGTTTCCACTTGAATCTTTCTGAAAACTGCCGAAAGAATATGGTCCTGATCCAACAGGATGCAGATTATTATCAGCCAATGCAAATTTCTCCGGAGCAATGTTTTCCCAAATGTGTTTTGGCAAAAGTCCTACTGTAAGATTTTCCAAAAACCCAATGTAAGGATTTTTAAGCACAAATTTTACAGTATAATCATCAACCAAGTTCACTTCAACACCTTGCATACTTTGACGAAGCGGACTTTTATATGAAGAATCCTGCAAAACATTGAAAGTGAAGAATGCATCATTCGCATTAAGCGGTTGGCCATCTTGCCAAAGAACATTTTTTTTCAAATAGACAGTATACTCTCGCTGATCATCAGAAACATCATAACCTTCAGCCAAATCAGCAACGACTTTTCCATCTTTGTCATATTTGAAAAGTCCACTGAAAATCAATTGCACCAAATCTAAATCAGCCTCGCTTGTTTGAGAAAGAAGAGGATTAATATACAAAGGTTGACCAACGATTCCCTCAATATATTCCCCACCTGCCTTTGGAATGGCTTTGGTAAGATTAAAATAAAAAGAGCCAGCCCACACCACAAAAGAAACCGCGATAACCAAAAGCAAAGATGTGACCACAACCTTTTCCTTAAATGTCAGCATTTTACCAATTGTTTTCCAATTTTTTGGCAAAAGATATTTAATTTTATCGTTCGAATAGTTACTAATAAATTTTAATATAAATTGTTATAGTTACGTTTTTGTCATTCCCGTGAAAACGGGAATCCAGGACGGAGCCGGACTTGCGTACGTGACGAGATTCCGGATCAAGTCCGGAATGACATTATTTTTTCTAGCGATTTGCAATTACGATGGTTGCAATTGCAAGAATAATAAAGATTGCGCCCAGTGACATTGAAAGATAAAAAAGGAACTTTTCCATCCCTCTTTTTGTGTAATAACCCCCAAAGTCTCCCCCAAAAGCACTAGAAAGACCGCTACCCCTATTTTGAAGCAAAATTGAAACAGTAAGCAGAATTGCCACGACAAGCTGAGCGATAGTAATTAATTTCATCTATATATTTTGAATGATTACAAACCTTGTATACATTTATAAATCTAGCAAAAACCACCCCCCAAGTCAAGCTATTTTCACGTTTTTTGGCTACAATAAAGCAAAAATATATTATTTAAATGCCTATCCATTCAGCTGCTCTATTTTTTCCTTAAATTTCTCAAAAACAACTGGTCCGTGGGGTTTTGGCAAAAAAACCAGAGCGTCGTCATTGGCATATACCAAGCTTCCCTCTTGATGAGTTTTGGGATTGCTCATAATGCGTTTTTTTTCAACTTTTTTCAAGACATTTTCAATCCAACTTGGAGCAAACACAAATTCCCCAATTTCTCTAATCCGCTTTGAGAAAAAAGAATCGCCCATGGTTTTGGGCGGCATAATATCCCCCAAGGCGTAATTTGGTTTTATTTTTCTGATCCATTTATTTTTTATTTGAAATTTTGTATAAACGTCAGCACCATAAAGCGGGAAGAAAAACATATACTCGCTGGCTGAAAACAAATCTTTCGTGATGACTTCCAGAGACTCGTCAGTCACAAAAAAATTCAAACAAACTCGGTCAGCCACTTTCAAAGTGTGCCGCCGCTTTTTAAAAAGATGGAGTGCGCCTGTCACGATGGTTCTGCCTGTCCAAATTTTTCCATATTTAAGTGCGATAAGCAGATCCCAATCGCTGGAAACTTTTGCGTTTTTCATTGAAAGTGCACCCGTGATCCCAATCATTCTCACAAACGGCAAGAACCTGAGCCACCAAACAATTCTTTGCAATTTTTTTATTTTTCCAGTGGAAGTTTTGTTATTTGCAATTCGAAATTCAACTATTTCCTTTTTTCCTTTCAGAAAATAAAAACCGTTTACGTGTTCAATATATTTATTCAAGCTCTTGTCTTGAAGGTGCCCAAAAATTTCAGACAAGGAAATATTGATAACATCATTTTTTGGTGCGTAATAATCAGTTCTGATTAAATATTTCCATATCTCAAAAGCAGTCAATGGATAATTAAATCCATCATAATAAATGACTGTCGCCAAAATATTTTTATTTAATTTATCAGACATAACATTGCATAAAGTATAAATTCTAATTTCTAAAGACTAATTCAAACCTAAAGTATAAAGTTAAAAAATAACACCAAATTAGCAAGGATACTTTTTCTTTTTTCACTTAAAACAAGTCTCCTTAGTGTTAATTTCAAAAGTTGCAATTGTTTTTCTGTGACAAAAAGAAAAATGTATCCGAGCGATCAGTACAGAACAAAACTATAGATTCAACATTTCCTCAATTTTCTTGCTGTTTTTGTGTGGTCCAACTATTGCTAGATTTAATTTATTATTTTGGAAAACATCCTTGCTCACGCGCAAAATATCTTCAAGCGTGACAGCGTCAACTTTTGCAAAAACTTCTTTCGGCGTAAGAATTTTTTCTTTGTGCATTTCTTGATCAATAAAAAACATTGCCATATCATCTGAAGCCTCAAAGCCCATCACAGCTCGTCCTTTCACATAATCTTTGGCTTTCTGCAATTCCTTTGCATCAACTTTTTCAAGTGATATTTTTTTGTATTCCTCCAAAATAGCCTTGATTGTTTGCTCAACTTTTTTGTGATCAATGCCGGCTTGAGTTGCAATATATCCGCAGTCTTGATATGTGTCCACACTAGTGTGCACAAAATATGCCAGCCCCTGACGTTCGCGAATTTTAATAAACAAACGACTGCTCATATTGCCGCCAAGAATAACTGAAAGCATCGCCAACACATAGCGGTCTTTGTGATTTTGAGGATAAGCTCGTGTTCCGATAATCAAATGCGTCTGATCGGTTTTTTTAAATTTAATATGAACCTTGGGAGAAGATTGTTTTTCCACAACTTTTTTCATTGCCACCTTTTCTCCAGCTTGAAAATCAGAAAAATATGATTTTATCTGCGAAACAATTTCCTTTTCATCAAACTTTCCAGCCACACAAACAACAGTTTCATTGGCAGAGTAATATTTTTTCATATACGAAACAAAATCTTTTCGTTTGAAATCAGAAATTGTTTTTTTATACCCAACAATACCTCGCCCCAATGGCTGATCAGTGTACAGCATTTTTTCAAATTCATCTCCCACACTTCGGCGCGGTTCATCTTCATACATACTAAGTTCTTGAAGTATAGGACCTCTTTCCCTGTCAATTTCAACTTGTTCAATTTTTGAATTCAAGAAAATATCCGAAACGACATCAAGAGCTTTTTCAATATGACGAGAATCAACTTTGGCATAATATGCAGTTTTGTCCTTGGAAGTGAACGCATTAAATTCTCCACCAATCGAATCAAGTTCCTCAGAAATTGATTGCGCAGTTGGACGCTTTGTTGTTCCCTTAAAAAGCATATGCTCAATGAAATGCGAAAGCCCTGCTTGTTTTTCAGTTTCATAGCGAGAACCAACCCCCACCATCAACATCACAGTTGCTGTTTGAGTTCCACTCATCGGAATCGTCAAAATCCTCAGCCCATTTTTTAAAGTTGTTTTTTTATAATTCATAGATGTTTATTTTTCCAATAATTTAATCAACAACCTAACCGGAGCACCAGCAGCTCCATTTGACAAAAATTCATCAAAAACTGAAACCATACGCGGAGCAATATCTATATGTATCCATTGTGGAAATTTTTTGGCAAATTGGTACACAAATATTGCACCGAGAATTGCTCCGCCATCACGACTATTCGCTCTATTTCTTATATTGCAAACATCTCCATTTATACCTTTAACCTCAACTTCGTATTCTTCCCAAAGAGGCAACGGCCAAACATGATCACCACTTTCCTCTCCATATTTTTTAAATAAATCAGTAAGTTTTTCGTCTTTAGAAAATATAGCTGACGCTCTTTCTCCGAGAGCAACGCAAGCCGCACCAGTTAAGGTTGCCACATTTACAACTAAACTTGGATTATATCTTTCAGCATAAGTATTTGCATCTGCAAGAATAATCCTACCCTCTGCATCAGTATCTTGAACTTCAATAGTTTGACCAGACATTGATTTAATTATATCGCCTGGTCTCAAACTTTCGCCAGAAGGCATACTTTCTACTGCAGGCACTAAGCCTATTACATTTTTTTTAATTCCAAGCTTGGAAGCCAGAATTAAAGTGTGCACCACGGCAGCACCACCAGACATATCCATATTCATATCTGCCATTCCATTTCCAGTTTTTATATTCAAACCACCCGAATCAAATGTAACACCCTTCCCTATCAAAACAACAGGTTTTTCCGCTTTATTCTTAGCCCCAAAATGTTCCAGTATTATAAATTTTGGTTTTTCAACAGAACCTTTTGCTACAGCCAATACAGCATTCATATTTATTTTTTTCATCTCTTTTTCATCCAAGACTTTCATTTTAATCCTAGTATTTTTTATAGCCTTTTCAGTTTTTTGAACCAATATTTCGGGAGTCATTTCTCCACCAGGCATATTTGAAAGTTCTCTACACGCATTTGTTTCTTGCCCTATAATTTGCCCTTTTTTTAAAGCATTTTTTATATCATTTTTTTCATATCCAAAAATTTGAATTTCATCAATAAAATCCCATCCCTCTTTTGGTTTAGTTTTAAAAGCAACAAATTCGTAATTTGCCATTTCAAAATTAATTCCGAAAGACTCTGCCACGTCTTGAGAATTCCCCATTTTCATTGCTTCAATATCAGGCCAATCTAGGGCTATTTTTTTTATTTGATGTTTTTTAGCGGTAGCAATAATACTTCTTGGTATTAATGCTGCTTGTCTCCAATTTATTTTTTCTTTTTTAGGAATTTTTATTTCTAAAATTTGTAAACCATCTTTGATAACAAACTTACTTTCAGAGATTTTCTCACTAAAAGAAATACCAGTTATTTTTTTGTCAAAAACATTTTTTTTATCACTCAACAAAATTTTCATAAAATTTTATACTATTAAATTATTTTTCTCAGCAATGAATACGGCTGGATATTTTTTTTGTTTACTTTCAAAAAATACAATTTGCCGTGACCGCCGTGCGCCGAGGAAACTTCTTCTCTGTCTTGATTGTAAATCTTCAAAATTTTAATGGCAATGTTTTTTTTCTTATCTATAATCTCCAAATTGTCTCCAGCTTTTACAACATTATGAATTTTTGCAGTCAGTTCGCTGCCATTAACTTCTAGGATTTCTCCCACAAATTGAAACTCATTGCCCCCTTGTTGACCGGAAAAACCGTGCTCAGGCTCGTTTCCAAGCAAAAAACCCTTGGTATAGCCACGATTTGCCAATTTATCCAATTCTTTTGCTGCCCATTTTTGAATTTTTCTGGCCTCCGGAGCTGTTTTTTTGGTCTCGATTGCATCCAGAACGCTCCTATAGGCCCTACAAACGTTGGACACATAAAACACACTCTTATTGCGCCCCTCTATTTTAAACGACGTCACGCCCGCGCTACGAAGTTCTTGCAAATGCGAAAGCAAGTTCAAATCCTTGCTGTTGAAAAAATATGTTCCGTGAGAATCCTCCTCCAACAAAACCGGCCGCCCACTCTGAACTTCCTCAACCTCCATTGTTTTATATTCTTCTATTTCTTTAGACTTTAAACTTTCGACTTTCGACTTTTGCCTGTATCCCCACCTACACGGTTGCGTGCAATCTCCAAGGTTTGCACTTTTGTTGCTCATCCATTTGCTCAAAATGCAACGTCCGGAATAACTCATACACATTGCTCCGTGCACAAAATATTCCAACTCCAATTTTGGTACATGTTTTTTTATTTCAGTAATATCCTCCAGTGTAACTTCTCTGGCTAAAACGATTCTTGTCACGCCAAGGTCATACCAAAATTTTGCTGCTTGCCAGTTTGTCGTGTTGGCTTGAGTGCTAAGATGAATGGCAACTTTTGGCAAATGCTTTTTGACCAGCATAATCACTCCCGGATCAGCCACAATAACAGCATCGACATTAACTTTTTTCAAAAATTTTAAATGCGCTTCTATTTTTGACAAATGATAATTATGCGCATAAATATTCAAAGTTACAAATATTTTTTTGCCCTCACTGTGAACAAATTTTGCCGCTTCCAAAAGATCCTTTTCAGTAAAAGTGTTCACGCGAGCGCGCATTGAAACATCTGGGACTCCACAATAAACAGCATCTGCCCCATATTTGATGGCATATTTCAATTTTTCCGGACTCCCCGCCGGCGCGAGTAATTCAATTTTATCTTCTCTTTTTTTCAAAATTTTTACACTTTTCAAATTATCAGTATTTTTAATGGCTTTGGCGGACAAGCCCGCCGGCGCAAGCAATTCAATTTTTTGGCTTTTTTTAGTCATATTTTATGTTTATTAAGCATAATACACTTTACATCTTTTTATCCCTTTGGTCAATTAATACTAAAAAGAGATACTCCGGTGAGCATCTCTTATAAAAAACATTCTAGTGATAGTTAAAATCTTTTATTCATCTTTTCATTGACCGACTATTCTCTTTCTTTCACAACCGCACTTACCTTAGCCACAAGCTCAGAAGGAGTGTGCTGAGATTTCACAAAATATTCCTTTGCACCCATTCCTAATGCTTGTCGTCTGTCATCATCGTTGTCCAGATTAGTAGAGACCAACACTGGAATTTTTTCATATTTCTCATTTTTCTTGATTTTTTCCAAAGCCTCAAATCCATCCATACCAGGCATCACAATATCCAGCAATATTAAATCTATTTTTTCAGATTTTCTTTCAAGCCACTCCAGCGCTTCAATGCCATTGGTTGCTTGCAAAACTTCGTAGCCATTTACCGTAAGAGCTCTTGAATATATCTCACGAAGATCTTCTTCATCTTCAACTATCAGCACTGTTTTTATTTTTTGTTCCATATTTTTATTTTATTTAACAAATTTTATATTTCTTTTATTATTTTAACATAAAAGAAGAGAAATGAAAAATTTATCCTATAGTCTGTTGATTTTTGTTTGATTTTAAGGCATTATAGGAATATGCCAACATTAGCAACCAACAAAAGAGCGCATTTTGACTACGAGCTTCTCGACAAATATGAGGCTGGTTTAGTGCTGTCTGGGGCGGAAACAAAATCAACAAAAATGGGGCACATAAGCCTCAAGGGCAGTTTTGTCACGATTCACGATTCAGAATTATACCTTACTAACGCCACCATCTCACATTATCCCTTCGCTGGCTTTAAAATAGCCTACGATCCGACACGCTCTCGCAAGCTTTTGGTCAAAAAGTCAGAAATCAAGTCTCTGATTGGAAAATTACACGTAAAAGGCTTGACATTAGTACCTCTTCGTGTGTATACTAAGAGACGCCTAGTTAAGTTGGAATTCGCTGTAGCGCGCGGAAAAAAGGCTCACGACAAGCGCTCAGACATCACCAAAAGAGAGAGTGAGAGAGAAATAGGAAGAGCCATGAAAAATTCCTAATTACCAATATCTAATTTCTAACAAAATTTCCAACTTTTAATGCCAAAGGTATTGTTTATTATTGGACATTTTGTAATTTAAATTTTTATTGGAAATTGGAAATTGGGATTTGGAAATTCCGCACACGAAAATAAATTGACATTCCCCGCACTCAACCCTTACAGAGTGTTGCGGCCGGGGGTTGTTTAGTTTCGACAGGTTGTACTTTTCAAAATATGCAAGTCGATCACCGCTGCTGTATCGTAAAAAGTGTGGCGAAGATATAAGTGCAAACTTCATATCAAAGGCGAAAGCTACATTTGCGCAAGCATTTGCTGGTTTTTCACCTGCTTTAGCTTAGGCTCGAAGCCATCGAACTGCTGATTTCTCGTAAGCAGACCTCGGTGTCAAACATGAGAATAGTGTTTTGTGGTTTTTTGGACACAAAATGCGAAATAATTCTGAAAACGGCATTTAGAGGTTTTGTTTATTCTCTACTCTAATTAGTCGCACTCGCTTCGGTGAGAAAAAATAAACTAAACTTGTAGAGGATTTTGGATTGTCAATTTTGGACATGGGTGCAATTCCCATCAACTCCACCATATATACAACATGTAACATGTAGCATATAACATTTTTGTTTTGTGTTTCATGTTATATGCTATATGTTATATGAAAAAATTAAAGTTAATGTCGTCCTTTTCCACTTTTACATAAAGCGGAATAAGCAAGACCACCACGATTATTAGAAAGCGATTTAGATTTAAACCAAAGCAGCAGACTGGGCCGGCGCAATTGCGCATCAATGATGGAATTCGAGTTCCCGTGGTATTTGTGATTGATGACGAAGGAAAACAGCTGGGAGAAATGTCAACACTTGATGCTATGGCGCTTGCCAGAGAAAGAATGCTCGACTTGGTTGAAGTTTCTCCAAAGGCACAACCGCCGGTATGCCGCATAATGGATTATGGCAAACACCTTTATCAACAATCCAAGCAATTGCGACTTGCAAAAGCCAAGCAAAAGAAAGTTGAAATAAAGGGAGTCAGATTGGGACTTCGAACTGACACTCACGATGTTGAATTCAAAAGAGCTCAATCAGAAAAATTTCTCAAACAAGGTGACAAAGTAAAAATTGACATTGTGCTGCGCGGAAGAGAAAAAGCTCATCAAGATTTAGCCAGAAAGAATTTACAAGATTTTATAACCGGCATCACTGTTCCATATAAAATTGAAGATCCAATCAAAAGATTCCCCGGTGGATTCAATGTGATCATCGCCCCAACAACAATAACAGAATAATTTTAAATTTTAAATTTTAAATTTTGAATCAATTTCCAATATTTCAATGATTAAATTTTGAATCAATTCACAATTCAATCGAAATTCGAAATTCGAAATTCGAAATTCAACAAAGAGATGCCTAAGATGAAAACGAAGAAATCAGTAGTAAAGAAAGTTAAAATAACCAAAAATGGTAAAGTGATTCGCAGAGCAACAGGACAAAACCACTACAACTCAAAAGAAACAGGCGCTGAAGGACGCGCAAAGAAAAAAGATAAACGTATGTTTCGAGCTGACGAAAAGAATATTGTTGCAGCTCTTCCATATTCAATTGGAAAATAATTAGAGAGGAGGCCTACCCCCGCACCAAATTCCAAAAACTACCGGTACTAGTTGAGGGATTTATGCACGGAAACGCCTACGGCTCAGTATTTATATAATTTAAGAATTTAATAGAGAATTGGTGCGGGGTGCTTCATTTTGTAGCTACTCGTACCTCATAGACAAAATGAGCAGAGTAAAGCGCGGTGTAGCCGCATCAAAACGTAGAAAAAATGTATTAGAAATGGCCAAAGGTTTCAGATGGCGTCGTAGCAAAAATTATGTTGCTGCCAAAGAAGCGGTTATCAAAGCTGGAAAATACGCTCATCGTGATCGTCGAGCCAAAAAGCGAACAAACAGAGCTCTTTGGATTTTGCGACTTAACAATGCAGTTCGATTGTTCGACATTACATATAGCAAATTTATTGCAATCTTGAAATCAAAAAACATTGAAACTGACCGCAAAGTGCTTTCACAAATGGCTGCCGAAAACCCAGCAATCTTTGCAAAGTTTATGGAAAAAGTGAAATAACGCTGATATACACGCTGAAAAAAATACGCTGATTTTACGCAGAAACCATAAAAACCCTCAACAAGAGGGTTTTTATTTTTATGACCGTATATAATCAGCGTGTATATCAGCGTTTATTATCCGCGCTTTATCAGCGATTTTATTTCATATATTTTTTTCGAAACTCTCCGCTCAATCTTTTAAGCGCATGAAAAGGAAGCCAGAGCCACAAGGTTTTTTTGACAACTTTTTCCAAAAAATCATTGAACGTAAAGCGAATCAAACCTATTGCCACAGTAAGGACAACGATAATGAGAATAACAAGCACGGAAATGATTACAGTATTCATAATGATTTAATTATTTCAGAAGTTACGCGTTTCGAAACATTTCTTTTTTGGCCAATAGTTGGCGACAGCAACTCTTTGAGCTTTTGGATATTGAGTATTTATCCAAAAGCGTGCCAAAAAAGAAATAGTTGAGAAAAAGCGTAAGTCCTATATTTTTTATTTTATTAAAAAGAAATATCACAATCCTTTATGATTCTTGATATATCATACACCACATCTTTCTTTTCAACCACAATTCTCCAACCTTTTTCTTGAGCTATCGCTTTAAGATTTTCATTGGGATTAAATGCAATCGGATTTGAGACGATATCCAAAAAACTCGCATCGGACTCTGTGTCTCCCATTCCATATGAATCTTCCAGTGTCAGATTGTGTTCATAGACATATTGTTTCACAAGATTACCCTTGTTTTTCACCGGCTCATATTGCGATTCTCCAGTATAAACACCTTTCTTATCAAAAGCATACACACTGCCAAACACAGCATCAAATTTAAGATGTGTTTTGTCATATTCTCGCACAATTTCAATGGGCGATCCTGACACCGCTATCAAATGATAATTTTCTTTGCGAAGTTTTCTAATCATTTGTTCAGCAAATATATATGTTCTGTCCTGATGAAAAGAAATCACAACCTTACTTGCTCTCTCAACATCAGCAAGTTTGCAACCGCGAATATATTTTTCATACAACTCAACCAGCCCAAGACGATACTGTTCATATGTTCCCTTGTGTTCCAACCAATTTGTATAAAGCGTCACGATCTGATCACGCACTTTGCGAGGAAAAATATTCATCCAAGAAAGTTCGTTGATCAATTCGAACTGAAGATTTTTTCTAAAAATTGTTCCGTCGATATCAAAAATAGCAATTTTTTGTTTTTTATCCATATTTTTTTTAAAATTCATTCTTTCTGCTTTAGTTTCTTATCTATCTATTTTTGCTTTTTTCAAACTTAATGTGAAATGCGATCCAACGCCTTCTATACTTTCTACTTTCAAATCTCCGCCCATTTTTTGTGCAATTTCTCTTGCAATCCAGAGACCAAGTCCCGTTCCTGAAATTCCAGTGGTAAATTGCGTTTTGACTCGATAAAATTTGGAAAACAAATTTTTCATATCCTCTGCTGAAATTCCCAGTCCAGTATCAGCCACTGTCAAAAATACATTTTTCTCATCTTCCCTAATTTGAATCTCCACTGATCCGGCAGGTGTATATTTGATTGCATTACTAAGCAGGTTAATAACGATTTGTTTTAATCTTTCTGGATCAGCCAAAACATTGGAAATTTTTGGGACATTCCTTTTGAGCTCCAATCCTTTTTCATTAGCCAGCACACTCATCTCATCTGCAAGCTCCAAAACAATCGCTGACAAATCTATTTCTTTTAAATCAATCGGCAATCTGTTTTGCTCGATGCGTGAAACGTCCAACAAATCCTCCACCAACTCTTTCAATCTGTTTACGGAAATGTTGATGTTTTTTAAATACTTTTTCTGATGGATTTTATTGTCTGGCAAATTTTCTCTTATCTCCAAAGTGTCCTCAAGCAATTCACTATACCCGCTAATCGCAGTTAATGGACTCTTTAATTCGTGACTTGCCATTGAAATAAAATCATCTTTCATCTGATCTATTTCCTCTAACTTTTTGGCCTTAAGTTCAAAAGCAAAAAGTCGTATATGATTAAAAACGAGCAAGAGCACAACAAGCATTGCGCCCACAGACAAGATATATACT
Source organism: Candidatus Moraniibacteriota bacterium (assembly GCA_003507445.1). Classification (GTDB taxonomy): domain Bacteria; phylum Patescibacteriota; class Minisyncoccia; order Moranbacterales; family GWC2-37-73; genus UBA12068. Next base: position 39,527 of record DNVR01000008.1, on the reverse strand, counting down.
TGCAAAATTATCTTCCCAACAAGCCTATCATTTTCAACCAACGATAATTTCAAACGCAAAACAGCTTTCGCAGTCCCATCTTTCGCACGAACAGTCTTAACAACATTCCAATAACGATTTCCTCCTGAAGAACTTATATAGGCAAATGCATCCTCAACTGACAAGGAAAATTTTATCGCATTTTGAGTAATTTTTTCCACTTCCACCCTCTCTGGTTCATCCAAGAGAACATTTCTTGCTGAAATAAACGGCTTATAAACATTGTCTGTCGCAGTTGGCATATAGACAGCGATTTCAGCGATTTCAGGATCATTCTCCTGAATATCGATTATTTTTTCTTCAAGCAAAACACTGTCTTGCAACAAGTTTTCAAAATGTTGTTTTGCCACAACACTAATAACATCCTCTGCAAGCACCGCTTTTGCTCTTAAAATTTTATCTGAATTTTCTTGAAAACGAGCCAGAATAAAATAGGAGTTTAAAAAAAGTGCTCCGATCACAACAAAAATAAGCAACAATGAAGAAATTATTGTTGGATTATTTTTAACAAAAGTTATTCCACGCTTAATTAATTCCCTCATTAAAACTTTCTTTGCGAGTTAAAAATCCAATTGCAGCCAATGCCAATGCCAAACATACTGACATTACGATTATAGCTATTAAAACAAATTGCTGAGCAGAGTTTTTTACAGGCGACTCATTCTCTTGGAATTCTGAAAATGGAATCATATCCGCAGCTTGAGCAGTTTTAATGAAAGCAATAGGCTCACTCTTGGAAACAATCTTACCTTCATCATCTGCCACAGCCACATAAACCTCATGTTGTCCGTCTGCCAATTCCTTGTCCAATTCATAATTCCACAAACCATCAACGTCTGCCTTAATACTAATAACAATAGGATCCTTACTAAATATGTACAAAGTTACAATCGCATTAGGCTCTGATTTTCCAGACAATTCAAGTTGTTTGACTCCATTATTTTTCTCCACTAAAGCCACTTTTTCAACTTTCAAAACAGCATTAGTCTCGCCTGCAATTTTTGGATTATTTTTTTGTACAAGATTTTTTGCTGCAACAATAACAGGTGGCTTTATTATTTGACTTCTAACCATCTCTTTTTCCTCCTGAGGAAGAACAACTTGTTTTTCATCAATTTGCTGCTGTTCAGGCGGAGCTATGACAACATTATCAGTGATTTCTGGTTTTATCACTGTTTCGGAAATTTGCCTTTCTCGCTGCCTTTCTTCCTCGGTGTTTTTTTCAGAATCATCTGAGACAGAAGTTGTTTGAGTTGTTTTTGAAATCGTAGTTGGCAAAGAAGTTGTCGACACTGAGCTGGTTGTTGGCGCTGTAATTTTTGGTTCAATTTCATCCACAACATTCGTCACACGGTCCACGGTAGTTGTAACAGGGGCCGTATTAAGCACTGTGGGTGCCGTTGTCGTTGTCGCAACTGGAGAAACAGTTGTCGCAACTGGGGCGATATATTTAATAACTTTGCAGTAAGCACTTCCTCCTCCATTTATACCCAGACATTTCCAAGCCCAACCATCACTATTTTCTATCACATCAGAGGCTGTTCCTACGCTACACAAGCCGCTTGTTGGCTTACTGTCAACCTTTGTTTCATTTATTCCCGAACAAACACCGTTTATCGGGACAGCAACTGAAATACTGTCAGAAGCATTTGCTCTTTGTTTTACAAAAATCACAACTGCGCTTGCACAAACAACAAACATAACAATCAAGAAGTATTTATGCAATGAATAATTTATATTCATAATATTTTTTTTATTTTTACTATATTCTTATTATAGCATTTTAATTCAAATATTTACAGCCATTATTATATTGCATTGTTTTGAATTTCAAATGCCTTGACTGTTTCCCAGAGAGTTGGATTATTCTGAACTGTTTTCATATAATACCACCATTCCACACCCCAAATATAAATTTCGTTCATTCCTGTTTTTTTGGCAAATTCTATATTTTCCTTCAAAATTTCAGCATTCATTGAAGCAAGTTGAACTTCAACAGGTGCATCAATTGTCCATCCTGCCACCCACGGCTCGCCTTGAAGCTCAATCACAATAGCATTTTCCTGATCAGCAAAAGCCTCAATCATCCACTGTTTTATTTTGAAAAAATTTGGTCCTATTGGATAACGCCAATGACCCATTTTTTGACTATAAACTTCTCGATACATTGTGGTTCCAAAAACATCAGCTCTTTTGGCAGCATTTACCCACAAACTAAGTTCCCCACTGTCAGTAACCACAATTGGACGACTGGGATCAAGTTCTCTCACCTTAACAAGTTCACTGTCCAAAAGTTCAGTGTCAACTTTAGAGCAAATTCCGAAATTCAAAAACGGTTCATTCTCAACTTGCCAACGAACAATTTCGGGATGATTATCCTTATACCTGTTGATAACAACTTCTTCAAAGGTTAACAATTTTTCTTTTAATCTGTCCGCAGGAAGATTGCTTGGATCTTCTCCCACCCATTTTGGCACATAACATTCTGGCCAACGTGGAACCTTTTGACCAATAACCAAAATTATTTCCGCACCAGCATTTCGTGCTTGTTCCAACTGCCAATCAATATGCGAAAAATCATATTCACCTTCTTTACCCTCAACCCTGTCCCAATATATTGGCAATCTTATATGCTTAATTTTAAGATCATTTAACATTGCCAAATATGCCTGTTTCCAATCAAGCCCGATTTGCTCAGCGTAAATATATGAAAATGTCACACCGATTTTTGCATCATCAGTGTTTGCCTTAACTGGCAAATTCACATATATAAACAAGAGGATAAACACAATCACAATCACAGCCAAAGTCCAAGAGATAGCGCGCCACAACCCAGCCAATGCCGAGCTTATTTTGCTTGAACTGGTTTTTTCTTTTTTCATTTTTATAATATATTATTTAATTTATAAAATTTAGGAGCGAGAGTATTTTTTACAAATTAACCTTTTGTCATTCCCGCGAAGGCGGGAATCCAGGTTCTGCAATTCCGTATAAAAACTGTAATTATCGCAATAAAAATCACTAAGCGTAAAACCTGGATTCCGGATCAAGTCCGGAATGACAGAATTTCTATCTTGAAATTAAAACCATCCCTATTGCAATGATTAATATCGCAACAACTTTTTGAGCCCAATCCCAAAACAACAACTTTTCTTCAAAAACTTTCGGATGTTTTTTGGCTGCTATTGCCACGAGAATAAGCACAAACACATATTGGAGCGATACCATCGAATTGACCAATGTCACACTTCCCAACTGAAAAGCCTTATTGAGCAAGATAGAACTTGTTCCGCCCAGGATCTTATTTGCAATGAATATTCCTCCCGTGCCAATATGTTCCTTTGAAGGTTTTTTAGCATGAGAAAAACTTTTAAAAATAGCCTTGCGCCAAGTCGGAACAATCAAAAGCAAAAGTGCAGCCGCAAAACCGCCAACTCTGGTCCACATAAATCCATTTAAAAATGTTTGCTCAACATAAACCATCTTAAACATCACATATGAAATTGCCAAAAGCACTCCAGCCAAACAAGAAAAATAAAAGCCAACAAAAAATTTTCTCTTGTTCAATTTAAGCGGCAAGTCAAAAGAAATGAGCAGTCCACCGATTATAAGCAATGCGACTCCACCAATCTGAATGAGTGTCAGTTTTTCATCATTAAAAACAAAGGATATCAAATATGTCGCAATCGGCACAACCGAAAAAACAACAGGTGTTACCCTGCTTGCTTCAGCTTTGTTGATTGAAAGATTGAGCGCAAAAATTCCGCCAATATAAATTGCTCCCGAAATAAAACTTATTGTGATCTGCCAAGCAGAAGGAACATCAAAACCAAACGGCGCAAAAAGAAATGCGCCCAATCCAAAAATTCCCACGTAAAAAGTGTACACTTGCGGAGAAGAAATTCTTTTGGAGCCCAAAAGAAACTTGTCCATCAGGACCGCAAAGGCTCCCAAAAAATATGCGCTTACTGCAACAAAAATCCAAGACATAGATTAACAATTTTCAATTTACAATTCACAATTTTCATTTAATTTTCAATATTTTTAATTTTCAAATTGAAAATTATTAATTTATATGAAAATTGAAAACTGCTCATTGATCATTTTATACATTCATTATACACCAAAAAATCCATAACAAAAAGCGAAATCCCTTGATTCCGCTTTTTAGAAATATAAACTTTTACGTATTTTGGCGAACCTAACTTCTTAATTTTCTTTCTATTATTCAATCTTAAGCAACCTTTTTATATCTCACACTTCTACCTTGGCCTATTCTCTCTATTTTTTTCAACTTCAACAATACCTCAAGTGATTGCTTGACGGTTGGCCGCGGAATATTTGTTCCAGCAACAATCTCGCCTGTTCCAGTAATTTCAACTTGTTGAAAAAATTTCCAAACTGCAAGTTGTCTTTCTGATAGTAATTTTTCAATATTCTCTTTTGACAATAATTCAATCGCAAATTGTGATTGTCGTAATAAAATTGTAAAGAAAAATTCTAACCATGGAGAAATGTCTTCGTTTTTTGAATGAAAAGTCTTTTGACTTCTCCTAAGTGCAAGATAATAATCTGTTTTATTGTCTTCCACTAGTTTTTCATGTGAAACATACGGCATATACAGATATCCATTTTGAAGCAACAATAAATTCGTCAAAACTCTAGAAACTCTTCCATTTCCATCTTTAAAAGGATGAATTGCCAAAAATTCAACCAGGAAATTTGCAATTACTAGCAACGGATGGTATTTTTTTTCAGCAAGCAAAAAATTGGTTGATTCAATAAGCTCAATCATTTCTTTGGGCGTGAGGTATGGCGAAGTGGGATTGAAAATTATCCCAACCTCTTTTCCTTCATGATCGTATGCGACGACTTTATTTTCTCCAAATTTGTAATCACCCAAATGACCCTGGTCTTTTTCTGAATATTTCAATAACTCCTTGTGGAAATGTTTTATTGAACTTTCGTTGAATTTCAAACTCCCCCAAGAATTAAAGACATTTTCCAAAAGTTCGTAATAACCCTTGACTTCTTGCTTATCGCGGTCAGCAAATTTTTGAATATTTATACCGCGCATCACTTTTTCAATATCCTCATCAGAAAGTTGCACACCCTCAATACGAGTTGATGCTCCAGTCGAGGTTATCAAAACAGACCGCTTGAGACGACCCAGTGCTTGCGAGCTTAGTTGAGTGCCAGAAACCCAGCTGCCTTTTAATTCATCAATCTTGGCGATTTTTGAAATTATTTCCGCAGGTATATTATCAAGCCTTTTTGAAAATTTGTCTGCAATATTAATATCTTTTTGCTTTATATTAGCCATAGTTTTTGGATATATTAACTACATCCAATTATATCCAATTAACTCATTTTCGTCAAATATGATGCTTGATTTGGAACTTTTTAATAGTGTCAATTTTTCGAGCCACATATGCCGGGTTCAAGCAATGAAACTAAAGTTTTTCTTTCCTAAAAATAAAGAGTTTTTAGTAATTATTTTTAATATGTCTACTTCACATCAACCCTCACAACATATGAATAACCAGAATATGTAACACTGGCTTCAGCATTGCCTGCACCGACTGATTTCAGGGTTTTATTGGGATACACATCATCCACTATCTTCTCTCCATCGACCGTATAATCCTTTGACCAAGTAATTATCGAATTATTACTAGTTAGCCATTCGGCATTTTTGGTAACATCCTGTGTTGGACAATCCAACGCAAAATTTCCAAAACACGCTCGGACTTTTTGGACTGTTTCACCAGAGAAGCGATTCATATTCTGCTGAATGGGTATTCCGCCATTTCCGCATTTTTTCATGCACATGACTAACTTTTTAGCTGGTGTGACATTGAGTATTATAGGAGTTGCCTCTGCTGTTTTATTATCTAATTTTCTTACACATTTTAATGTGTAGATTCCGTTCGAAAAATCATCTGCAACTTTTTTAATTCCTGTTTCGTTTGTTGCTAAATTTGTATTCGAATTAAATAAATTTCCGCCACTTATATTGCAACTATCCGCACCTGTTGTTGTCCAGCGAAATTGAATTGAAGTATCTGATTTGACATTTGCGCGACTAGACCAGTGCAGATCATTGTTTGCGACAATAGCTATGGAAAAATCGTTAATAGCGATTTCATCAACAGGAGGTAACGATTCAGAAATTTTATTTGTCGGCTCCGAAGACTGTTCTGTTGTGCTTATTAGTTTTGAATTATTAACTATCTTAGATTTTGAAACATCTTGCGAGTTCTTCGCTAGCATCCAGCCGATAACTCCTGCGGATAAGGTTAAAATTACGATAATTATAATTATGGTAATATTTTCTTTTTTATTTCTCATCATTTTGTTTTTAAAATTAATTTTTTGAATTGTTTAAAATTAGTTCGACCGAACAAAATTGCCAAAAAATTCTTTTCAAAATAGAGAGGAAATTTTTAGTTTTTTTCCGAACGCGCGTAGCGGAGCGACATTTCAGATGAACGTCTAGCAGTATCTGAAGTTTGACCAAGCATAGCGAAAGAAAAATTTGGGTGAAGACTTTCGAAAAAGTCGAAACCGGATACTCGTTGTTGTGCGATGTTTGTTTTTTCTTTTCATTCCTCAGCAGAGGAATAGCATTTCTGTAATGAATTAATTGAATTTCGTCTTTGTTTTGGGAAGAGGGGCTAAGGGTGAATGGCCTGGAGCCAATACTCCTTATTGGTAATTATACGTGGTATTTATTGGGGTGGCAAATAAAAAAAGACCCGCTCTCAGCAATGCCGAGAGCGGTCAGGTTATGGACATGATGTCCGGTTGACGATTATCTTTCCCCATTTTGGCCGGAAGGACGAGGCCGGCCACTTCACGGTCCTAGACCAGTGCTGTACCTTCGGCTTTCTTCACCTTGCCGGCAGCTTCTTCTCCCTTGATCATCTGAGCGAAAACAGGTCGTCCACGGCTGGTCGTCATGGTATTACCTCCTTGGGGGTATATCCATTTGTTGGCGGTTTATCGGTTATGCCAATTCAAGAATCCACGGTTACACCATGACGGTTCTTCCGTTTCTTGAATCGGGGGCGAATGTTTCTCTGGCGGCCGGGCGACGACGCCGGCCAAATCGGTATGGTCTCTAAGCCAGAGCTACAACTGCGCACAGCACAATAAGCTTCCGCATAAGCAGTTTCCTCCTTTCTGTGGGATAACATCAATTGATACAAAGAACATAATCTACAAACAAATTCTTAACTGATAATAATAAGTTAACATGGCTTATAAATAAAATCAATATGTATAATTTTTGTATAATTTTTCTGCTCCCCAAAGAGCAGAAAAACACCTTTTTAACCCCTCTTTAAAATAAAGAAAAAACAAAATCGGATTCTTTTTTGAGCCAGGGCGTTAGCCCAAAAGGAAAACATGCATTTCGCACAACGCGCGCGCCTGATCCGATGTTTCACGAGTCCCGACAGCAGTCGGGGCGAGGGAAATTTCGGATAGGCGCTGTTATCTGATGTGTTTGCTCACGACCGTAGGGAGAAGCAACACAGCAGATGACAGCGACGGCAGGCGCGCGCGTTCATCTGAAATGGAGCGAGCGTAGCGGAGCGACATTTCAGATGAACGTTAGGCATATCTGAAGTTTTTCTGAAGGCATAGCCGAAAAAAATTTGGGAGAGAAAATTTTGCACACCTCTAATTTTAAAAGATGCAAAATTTTTGAACCGCATGTGCCTTGTTATGTGATGTACCCAGAAATTTCTTTTTCCTTAATGTATTTTGCAATTACATATCTTCGGGATTATAAGGAAGTATTTTTATGTGTTGCAACGCTTGCTTCAGCCGATCTAGTGATGGCGCCTTTATTTCATCATCACCAATAAACTCAACATCTTCCCATCTGAGATGTTCCGACATATCAAAATATCGTGCATCGCTACTACGACTATCTAAATCTTCAACCTCATCATCCCACTCTCCGAAGCCTATGAATGTTTCGCCCGCCATCTGATGCTCATCTTTTTTTGTTATACTATTATCTACTATTTTAAATACACCTGGTTCCATTTCCTTAACGACAATGGACTCATTATCCTTAAGCTCGATAGTGAACATTTTATTTTCTAATTGTTCTGATGGTGGACGATTTGGATTAAACATGGGTTTGTATTAAGAATTATGAATTGCAAAAAAATATTAAAATAAAAAAAGAAATTTCTGGGTATTTCATCTAACGCGCGCGCCTGATCCGATGTTTCACGAGTCCCGACAGCAGTCGGGGCGAGGAAAATTTCAGATGAACGTCTAGCAATATCTGAAGTTTGATCGAGCGTAGCGAAGGGCAAATTTGGGTCGAAAAAATCTTGCACTCCTTTATTTAATTATATATTAGGCAAGACTTTTGAGCCAGATATTGCTTGTTCTGCGATGTAGCGGAAAAACATACACTCCTTATTTTGAGCCCAATTTTTTCAAGCCCTTTTGAAATATTGCCACTTGACATTTCAATACTTCGTGTGTAGGATAGGAAGTCATTGAAGTGTTGTAATATCAACTCTCAAGGAGGTTCTTTATGAAATGGGATGCTTTTGTTTTTGGCGTAGGGACGGCACTCTTTACGGTTTCCACGATATCCTACCCGAAGATTTACGAGCCCATTGCAATCGGATTACTCGCACTTGTAATGGTTGGCGGAGCAGCAGCTTCATTCTACGCAGTGATGAAAAATCTGAAAAGATGACTGCCGTCCCCTGGTGATTGACCGGGGGATTTTTTTATTTCAAAAGGGCTTGAAAAAATTATTAATAAAGGTATGTTTTTCGCTATTTCGCAGAACGCGCGCGCCTGATCCGATGTTTCACGAGTCCCGACAGCAGTCGGGGCGAGGGAAATTTCGGATAGGCGCTGTTATCTGATGTGTTTGCTCACGACCGTAGGGAGAAGCAACACAGCAGATGACAGCGACGGCAGGCGCGCGCGTTCATCTGAAATGGAGCGAGCGTAGCGGAGCGACATTTCAGATGAACTCGTTTATATGCGAACTTAATGTTTGATAGTGTGCTGAAAGTTGCAGGTTATGCGAACTTTTAGTATAATACAACCATTACTGATTTATGAATAAAATATAGCATATTTCTTATGAATCTCCAATGATTAAACAAAAAAAACGCTCAACAAGAGTTGAGCGTTTTTTATATTCAAAGTATTTTCTAACCTTCTTTAGTCACAAGTTGGTTAAAATATAATGCTACGGTTGAAGTCCAGCTGGGTGCTCCGGGGTCGCCGGCACAGCTTGTGCCACATTTCCAAGTGTCAACCATTCGAGCTGGAGTGTTTCTTTGTTTGTTAACCAGAACTTCAATGCGATCGCCAACAACTTTAATGGCTTCTTCAGCGCTACCGAAACAAGCATACCCCATTGCAGTTCCACGCTCGCCTGATGACTTATATCCCCAATAATTATAACAAGTCTTCCCATCCTTAGACGGCGAAGCCAAACCGAAGCTGCTTTCTTTTTTTGCAATTCCAACCAAAAATGCTGCCACTTTTTCATCTCGCTTAGCAATAAATGGCACCATCTCACGAATTGGCGCATCTCCGACTATTTCATATATTTTTTGAGCAAATTGACCTGAATCTATATTCCCGTCTTCTTGTGTTTGCTTCAAAAGTTCTTTTTTAAGAATCATTGCTTGCCTGTCACTAACGACAGTTTCGCCAAACAATTCTTCTCGTTCTTCAAGCAAGGGAGATTTGACCTGAATATTTGCATTATTGGTAGCATATTTCTTAGCATATGACACTGTTTGGTTTTCCCATAAACTTGTCAACACAGCGAAAACTGCAAGCGCAATAGCAAAAAAAAGAATATTGCTTCTTTTGATGACAATTTTTATTCGTGCAACATCACTTTTCCAATTTTGCACTGTTTTTCCTTTAAACCACAAGGGTTTACTCATAAGTTATTTTTAACAATTTAATGGCCCCAGTTATAAACAAGGTGTTGGGACGCAGATCTTATGGTACCAAAAACAAGCGTTGCGGTCAAGCACTTTTATGCACTTTTTAAGAACCTTATTCTTTAAAATGCTTTATCTAAGCCATTTTTTAAAAATGATAAGCAAAAAAGCTCTTGATAGAGCCTTTTTTAAAATCACTATGCTTTTGTGTGTTGTTATGAGCGATCAGTGCTTAATTCATCAAAATACATCGTTACGTCGCTTATCCATTTGTTGGCTGATGCTTGACCGCCTGTGACTGCACAATTTGATCCGCATTTCCAAACTACCATCTCCTCAGGAGTATTTCTGTCATATTCTTCTACTAATGCAGTAATTCTTTTGGCCACAGTATCAACAGCATCCGTAGCGCTATCAAAACAAGTGTGTCCACCTGTTCCCATTCTTTCTCTTATGCCGCGATAACCCCAATAATTATAGCAGTCTTGCCCATCAAGCACCGGCACACGCAGACCCCAGTTACTTTCCTTTTTAGCAATAGCCACAATAAAAGCGGCAACTGTTCTGTCTTGCTCGGCAATACGAGGAACCATTTTTTCAATAGGATATCCCTTAACCATTTCAGTGATTTCATCTTCCAGAGCTTGCTTGCTTTGAGTTTGTTGGATTTGAGCCACTTGCTCAGCAAAAGATGCAGCATCGCCTTCAGTGTTAGCCGTAGAAACATTTGTTACCTGACTTTCTATTGCTTGCTGCACCAAAACATCATCAGCAGCTGCGGCTCCTTGCCCAAGATATTTATAAACAAAAGTCATTGTTACCATCCCAAACAAAATCGCACCTACGATTGAAGCATTCCAAAGCCTGACTGTAGAAAATTGACCCACAAAACTTCTAGCCGCCTCGCCCGTTGCGTCATTAAACATTTCGTAGCGTTTTTCCAAATATTCCAAAAGCAAACTTGTTTCACTTGGTTGATAACGAACAAACTCAGCGACAACACGAGAACTCAAACTGTCCCATCTGTGCAAATTATGATTAATCTTCACACCCTTTCTGAGCAAAGCTTGCTGTTTTGGCGTGATATATAATCTTGAATCTTCAGTAAAAAAATCCTGCGTTCGCTTGCCCCTCGAAAAAAGTGTTGCTTTTGATTTTTTTATACCACTGCGAAAACCAACAACATTTTGTTGTGCTTTATTAGGTGTGATATCCAAAAATTTTTGTTGCCTTTTTATTTTTTGCTGCATTTTTAATTTTAAACAAGGTTATTCAATCCCAGCCTCTTTTTTAAAAAAATTCTCAACATCTATTTCTCCAATATAGCACTTACCTCGTGCGAACAAAAATGGCACCCCGACTTTCTCCGGATCCAAAGAACATTCCCTGACTCTTCCCTGAAGCTCATCATTATTGGCTGAATTGTGCCAAACTTCTTTTTTTGAAAATATTACTCTTTGATCAATTTGATTATCATTAATAAATTGTTCAATTTTTTTGCAATGAGAACATTCTTGACCAAAATAATAAACAATATCCACCTGCTCGTCATTTGACTGCGGCAATGGAAGATTAACATCCAATTTCTCGGGCTGCCTAATCCCCCAAATGATTATTCCAACAACCACAGCCGTCGTAATCAAGATAATAACACCAAAAAATCTCTTACTCATATCAAAAAATTCAAATTAAATATTTTTTCTATTAAGACTTACGCATTTTCTCAACTATGTCGTAAGTATACCATTACTTTCCTTTTTTTGAAACCAAAAAAAATAAACCAAAAACAATCATTCCCAAGGATAAAAGTTGTCCCATTGTTAAGAAATTCCAGAATAATCCAAGTTGTGAATCAGGCTCTCTGAATTGCTCAGCAATAATTCGAAAAAAACCATAGCCCATTAAATATATTCCGAACAATGTTCCTTTTTTATTTTTTTTATTCCGCAACATCCAAAGAATAACAAAAAGCAAAATTCCTTCCAGAAAAGCTTCATACAACTGCGAAGGATGACGCAATTTCGCTGGATCGGCGCCAAAATACATTCCTAATGGAGAAGTGGTTATGCGCCCATACAATTCTCCGTTTAAAAAATTGCCAACTCTGCCAAAAAAATATCCGGCAGGCAGCGCAACGATTATAAAGTCTGCCCAAGATAAAAAATCTATTTTTTTTATATATGTGAACACATAACCAGCCAAAATTGCTCCTAGCAATGCTCCATGATAACTCATCCCAAACAAACCAACCCAATGCCCTTGCAAATCATACGGAGAAATGATTGCCAGTGGATTAGCAAAATAAAAAGAAGGATTATAAAACAAAACGTATCCAATCCTCCCACCCACCAACCCTGCAAAAAACACAACCAGCAAAAAATCCATTACAACATTTAACATTTGACTCTTGACCTTTGACCTAGCGTTTTCATTTGTATTTTTATTTTCTGATTTAAGATTTGGGATTTTATTCGAAATTCGAAATTCGAAATTCGAAATTATAAACGAAAATTCTCCCCTTAACATCCTTGGTCTAAGTAATCCATATACAACCAGAAATCCAACTAGATACATAATCCCGTACCATCTCACAGAAAAAGATCCGATTGTAAAAGCAACCGGATCAACAAAGGAAGGAATGTGTTGATAAAAATCAAGAATCATGGAACATGAAGCATGGAGCATACAACATTGAATACACAAGCTCTGCCTCATTTTTTGTTATATGCTATATGCTATGTGCTATATGCTTTATGTGTTGTATTTCGTCAATTGACCTTTAAATTCAACTGCATAAATATTCCACAAAGTAAGAAAGAGTGCCACAATTATCGGTCCTATAATAAATCCTAAAAATCCAAGCAAGCTAATACCTCCAAGTGTTGCAAAGAAAACAACCAATGGATGCATCTGCGTGTCCTTGCCAACAAGTTCTGGCCTGAGGAAATTATCGATTATAGAAATAATGCCCAGACCTACTGCCAAAATAACAATTCCCTGCCAAATATTTCCAATAAGCAGCATTATTATTCCAGCAGGAAACCAGATTAAACTTGTTCCAAACATTGGGATCAAAGAAAGAAAAGACATCACAATTCCCCAAGCAATGGCAGAAGGAACACCAACAATAGCAAAGGTTATTCCGCCGATGCTTCCCTGTACGATTCCCACCACCAATGTGCCTTTTATTGTTGCTCTACTGATAGAAATAAATTTTTCAATAAGCAATTTCTCGTGTGAATCACGTAGTGGACTAAGAAACATAAGCTTTTTGATCAAATTTCTTCCGCCCACCAAAAAGTAATACAGGGTAAAAAACATAACCACAGCCAAGAACAAAAAGTGTGCAACTCCTTGATATGTTTTTTGCAAAATACTAAAAGCTCCCTGCCCGAGTTGTGACACAGCCTTGCTTACTGATTCACTATTAATCAAATTTTCAAGACCGAAAGATTTAAGCAAAGGATTCTTATTAACATTATTCACAATCGGATCAACATAGTTCAAATATGCATCTCCTGCTTTTACTGAATTTTGAAAAAGGTTAGCAGCCTCAGTAGCAATCAAACCGGCAATTCCAAAAAACAAACCGGCAAAAATAATCATACCGAAAACGGAAGTAAGCAACGCACTGATTCTGCTTCTTCCTCCTGTTATGCGAACAAAAAATTTGTATGGGCGCTGAAAAATGACAGCGAAAACAGCTGCCAGCAATATTGCCATTATAAATGGCTCGAAAATAAAAAATGTTACAGCGCTAATGCCCAGCAAAATAAGAAAGAAAAAATACGTGTTTAAATTTTTTAGTTCCATTTACCCTGTTAAATAAGATTTGGATCTTTTCAAAAAAGCGCCAACTTATTCATATTTAATTTTTACATTTTCACCAGTAACTTTGGACTATAAATCCAAATCTTAATTTTTAAAAATTACTATTTTTAAAAATTATTTAACAGGGTGAATTGTTTTGTTTACCTTAACGTATTAATTTGCTAGAATTATATCATATATAAACATTTTTTTCAAATATAATCACATTATGATAGCCTTTCAAGAATCACATCGCCAAAAACTCATCGTTAGTGCTGATGATTTTGGCATAAGCTCTCGTTCAAATAGAAACATACTTTATCTCATATCACTAGGAAAAATAAACCGTGTCGGGATTATGGTTAATGGAGAAATTTCCCCAAAAGAAATCAGTGAATTGGCTCACTCTGGTGTAAAACTGGATATTCACCTGGATATACCCCGCAAATTTATTGCCAATCGCAAAGAAAAGCGCAGCGCAATCCTAAGAACGGTTGAGTTTTTAAAAAATATTTTAACAGGAAAAATTTCAACAAAAAAGGTTGCCTCAGATTGGGAAGAGCAGATTGAAACATTTTATACCCTGTTTGGGAAATATCCAGACGGAATAAACTCTCACGAACACATCCACTTTTTCCCACCATTTTTCAAGGCGGCGCTTCTTTTGCAAGAAAAATATCTCATTCCATATATTCGTTTTGGCGATAGTATTCAAATGCGCCACCACACAATCATCGCCTATATTCTCCACCTCCTTCGAATCATCAATCAAAAAGCTTGCGGTCCCGAGGGCTGCGTTTCATCCAATTATCTTGTCAGCCTTGATTGGATCAGCAATATCGATGCGTTTTTAAACGACTTGCCTGATGGAAAAACTGAAATAGTTTGCCATCCCGAACTCGCCGAAGAGTTTGTGAAGATAAAAGAATTCTTCTAACAAATTATTCCTTTTTGCTTGAAAAAAGCTTAAGCAAAATTCCAACAATCAACACCGAAGAAAAAAGCAAGACATTGCGAGCAATCTCAACTTCAGCGATCAGTTGAATTATTTTTCTGTGAAAATGAAAACCGAGCAATATAAACACGATTGAATGCAGTGTTGTAGCAATAGCATTATAAAAGAAAAACTTCTTCCAACTCGCTCTGAGCGTACCAGCAATAACTGGACCAAAAAACCGTACCCCCGTAATAAATCTCAAAAAGAAAATTGTTTTTCCAACGTTATCAATAACCAAATTTTCATATTGAATAAGTTTATTAGCCCGCATCTTGCGATTGAATCTTTCAACATATTTGTTTCCAAAAAAACTTAGGCGATACAAAAGATTATCGCCAACAATTGTTCCAACAACACTCACAATTACAGCAGTTTCCAAATCAAATCCAGCCCTCCTCGCCAAAAAACCAACCAGCAGCAAAAAAACTGCCTCCGGAAGAGGTGCCACATAGCTTACAAACACAGAAAATAAAAAGATTCCAACATAGGAACCATTTTTTATTGTTTCCAAGACAAAGCCAAAGTCTCCGAGATTATTTTGAAAATGCGGATCAATCATATTTCCTCCATTTTGTCATTCCGGGCTTGACCCGGAATCCAGGATTTAGCACGCGATGCCTGGTACAATAACAATTTTATAATAATATTTACAATCGTATTGCAATAACCTGGATTCCTGCCTCCGCAGGAATGACATTTTAATATTTATTACTTGCTCAAATTTATTACAGCATTATTTTCAGCCAAAGGCGCTGACACACTTATTCTTCCGTTGGCAAGTTTAGAAATTTGATAACCTGAACTGTTAACGTTTTTTTCTTTTGGATCTACAGGCACTTTCGAAAGCAGATATTTTTTATCGCCAGTAATTTTAGAAATATCAACCAATCCGTCACAGGACAACGCAGTGCTCTTGCAAATCATAGTTGGCTGAGCAGTGATTGATTCTGGCAATGCATCGGGGTGATCAATGGAATATTGATAAACTGAATTCAAAATATTTACCACGTCAGACCTTCTTTGAGAATTACGCATCTCCAACATTTTTTTTGCAGGATTAATCGCAACAATAACAACACCCAAAACAACTAGCAGTCCAACAACAAACCAAACGCGCTGTTTTTTGGTGCTTTTTTTAATATAACCTTTAATTTCTTCTAAATATTTTTCGTAATCCATAAGTTTTTATTTTATTCAACTACGCGTATTGTAGTTTAATTTAGACTTAAAATCAATTGTCAAAAATTTCTTCCGTGTTTTTCTCTCCTTTGTTAAGGATAGATGTCCGTAGGACAGAGAGGTAGAGCAATGTCTGAATATACTCAAACCTCCCCCAGCCCCTCCTCATCTGAGGAGGGGAGGAATAATGAATATTATTTTTTATGCTTGAATTAAAATAATCTCCCTTGCGTATCCAATAAGGTGCTTGAATAAAAAAATAATAATATTTTTGGCTCAAGCAAAACATAATTTTTAAAAAATCAAAAGTTACGCATTTCGAAACATTTCTTTTTTGGCCAATAGTTGGCGACAGCGACTCTTTGAGCTTTTGGATATTGAGTATTTATCCAAAAGCGTGCCAAATAAGAAATAGTTGAGAAAATGCGTAAATCCTAATAATAAAAACTATGAAGAAAAATGTACGAAATGCACTCGCAATATCAGGGTTAGCACTTGCAATTGGAGCTTCTGGACTGACATTAACAGCCAGCGCCAATACCGCAAGAAATAATAGAGGACCACAATTTGAAAGACAACAAAATCCTTCGAAAATAATGCGTCTCAAAAAAACAGAGAACGTCACAAGCTCTGCGCATAGAAGAACCATCCCAGGTATTGTCGACATCATTTCGACTGATTCTTTCACAATAACAAAGGGAAATAAAACTTACACAGTTACTATTCCCCCAACAGCTCGCATACTCAATCGCAAATGGAACTTCATACCTTTTTCCGATATCAAAAAAGGTGACAAAGTCAGAGTATTCGGAACTGTTTCGGGACTTAACATCACAGCACAAACAATCCGTGACATTTCCCTGCAATAACATTGCAAAACATTTATCATAGTTCTTTCAACAAAAAATCCCGACCAAAATCGGGATTTTTTGTTGTGTATTTCTGCATTCTCCTAACACCTAGAACCTAAAACCTATTTTTTGTTTCTCGTCGCCTTAATTCTGTCGTTTTCAGTCAAGAATTGTTTTCGAAGACGAACTGAGTGTGGAGTAACTTCAAGATATTCGTCATTATTGATGATTTCCAAACCTCTTTCAATTGAAAGTGTTAGTGGTGGAGTCAAATTGATTGCATCGTCAGTTCCAGAAGATCGCATATTGGTAAGTTGTTTTCCTTTGATAGGATTTACTGCCATATCAAGACCCTTGGAAGAATTTCCGATAACCATTCCTTCATAAACTTCCGTTGCAGGTGCAATGTAAAGTGCTCCACGCTCTTGCAAGTTTGCCAATGAAAATCCAAGTGCTTTTCCACCAATCATAGAAACCATTGAACCAACTTCGCGACGTTTGATTTCTCCAGCATACGGCTTGAAACCAATCACGCGTGAAGAAAAAATTCCTTCGCCTTTTGTGTCAACCACAAACTGTCCGCGGAATCCCAAGATTCCTCGCGTTGGAACTTCAAACAAAAGTCTTGTTTGACTGCCGTGCACATGCATATCAGTCATAATTCCCTTTCTCTTTCCCATTGATTCAATAACACCTCCAGCCAATTCACTTGGAACATCGATTGTTGCTTCTTCAAAAGGTTCTGATTTCACACCATCAATATCTTTGATAATAACGTGTGGTTGTGAAACTTGCATTTCATATCCTTCACGTCGCATATTTTCCAAAAGCACAGCGATGTGCAATTCTCCTCGTCCAAATACTGTGTAATATTCTGAAGTTGAAAAATCAATCTTAAGACCAACATTAACTTCCAATTCCTTTTCAAGTCTTTCGCGAATTTGTTTTGAGGTCACATATTTTCCTTCGCGTCCTGCAAATGGAGAATCATTAACCATAAAACGAAGTGAGATTGTTGGTTCATCAATTGTAATAGCCGGCAAAGCTTCCTGACTTTCTGTTTCGCAAATTGTTTCGCCAATATCAATCTTTGGAAAACCAGCCACCATCACAATGTCTCCAGCATATGCTTCTTGAACTTCTTCGCGCACTGTTCCTTTGAAAGTATAAAGCTTAGTAACGCGAGATTTTTCAATAACTTCATCACCTCTCTTCAAAAGATATGTTCCTCCCATTTTGATCGTTCCTTCATGAATTCGTCCCACAGCCAAACGTCCAAGGAAATTGTCGTATCCAAGGTTAAACGGCTGCATACGAAGCTCTGCAGTCTTGTCAGCCTTTGCAGGATGCACCTTAAGCAGCACCATATCCAAAAGAGGTTCGAGATTGTCTGATTCATCAGTAAGATGTTCCTTGGCAATTCCAGCGCGACCGTTTGCATAAATGGTTGTGAAATCAAGTTGTTCATCAGTTGCTCCAAGATCCATAAACAATTCATATACTTGTTCTTGCACCAAATCAGGATCAGCAGCAGGCTTGTCGATTTTATTAATCACCACAATTGGCTTAAGTCCCAATTCCAAAGATTTTTTCAGCACAAAGCGAGTCTGAGGCATTGGTCCTTCCTGCGCATCCACAATCAAAAGCACGCTATCAATCGAGCGCAGCACACGTTCAACTTCTGACCCAAAATCAGCATGTCCAGGGGTGTCCACGATATTGATTTTTGTATCGCGATAATTGATTGAAGTATTTTTAGCATAAATCGTAATCCCACGCTCCAATTCAAGCGCGTTATTGTCCATACTTACACCTTCTTCAACCATTCCAGTCTGACGCATAATAGCATCAGTCAAGGTTGTTTTGCCATGATCCACATGGGCGATAATTGCAATGTTTCGAATTTCCATAAAAAATAGTTCGTAAAGTTCATAAAGTTTTTAAAGTTTGTAAAGCAAGATACCTTATAAACCTTCTAACCCTATGAATTTACTGATAAAAATAAAAACTGCCGCCAGGCAGTAAGACTTCCAAAGCTAACCAAATATAGCAATAAAGAGAGAATTTGTCAAGAAAAAAGGGCCACTTGTTGTTAAAGTGGCCCTTACAGATTATGCGCAAGCCCATTATAAAGCTAACGGTGTCGCATAACAGGTTGAATAAAGGACATTAAACCACGCACGTTCCCTTTTCTCATCTTCGGTTAATATCTTATCACAGTGAAGACGATGTGTCGGAAGATTATATTTTTCAATAATCCGCTTAGGAATTTCAGATGAATGAAATTTAATCCTATCCCTTCGCAATTCAGCTGGATCGCAGTAACCCGCAGGGATAATACCAGCTTGATGAAGCGCTTTTTCAACACTATAATTACTCAAATGCGTGATCCAGCTAAAGCTGCCATTTAACATATCAGAAACAACAAACCAAGCACATGGGCGCTGTATTTCAAACTCAAGATCACAACAAACAGCAATGCAGAACTTCTCACTTTGAAAATCAGGCAGAGAACCTTGATTTTCAATAATATACTTCGCCGCCATTTGAACATTATCAGTTAATGGACCGGGTGGTTCATCACGAATATACACAAATGGTCCCACAAGCTCATACGCCAAACCCAAACTCATTTCACTGCTTGTCATATTTATCCCCCTTCAAGCCTCATATTTTTTCTATTCCCTCTATTATGGCTTGTTTCAAGCGTTTTTTTGAAATCTCAATAGAAGAAACTATTACGGATAATAAAATATTTCTATTACCCTCTATTACAGCTTCAAAGCCGTTGAGATAGTCCTTGCTATCAAGTGGAACAATCTCACCAACTTTTCCAGTCAGTTCATAAAAAATCCACTCCTGAGCATCCTCATCAAACAAGAATTCAGGATTACAAACCTCTTCAATGTCAACGATTTTTAATTCTGCACTTTGAGAAAATGACACCCAACAATAGTTCTTTTTCACATTTTCTTGGACTGCTTTTGGAAAAATAATTTCAGGATTTTTTATTGTTACGGAGGTACTTTCTGATACCTTTACTTCTGCAACACCCGCTGAAATATTTTCGATTACTGAAGTTTTTTCTGTTTCCGCGGGGGTTTCAATTGAAACTTTTTCAATTGGCAAAACCTCAACAGGATTTAACCAAAGACTATGCACCCAACGATTATTGCCTTCGGAATCTAATATCTTGACACTTAAATGATGCCAACTCAAACAGTCTTCGGTATGTGGATCCTTTTCACATAAACATTTTTTTAGACTATTTCCATCCTCAACTTTCAAAACATCAAAGATACCCCTACCCATAACTTTTTTTAAAACATCAAAACTTGGGGGCACAGTTTTAAGATTTAATACTTCTTTTAAACTTACCTTTACCCAGGTTCTTACAAAGGCCTCAAACGCAACAGGATCAAATGTTTTTTCATTTTCATGTTTATTTTTTTCACTCATAACCCCTCCCTTTCAAAGAAATATTTTCAAAGTAAAACAATATGAAGAGCTTCAAAAACTCTTATTTATTAAACAACTGAGTATGTCATTTAAGCATATTACAAGTGGAAAAGCAAGCAAAAAGCGCCGCATACTATTAAGTATAACGACGCTTAATCTCAAGATTCAATTTTTGCAAGACATGGACAAAAACACCATGGACAATTCCCAGTAATACTATCGAAATCTTTTTTGCATTTTTCACAATAAAAAGATTTGATAAATTCCCGCAATTTCACTTCTATTTCTGTTTTTTTATTGTTTTTCAAAGTGACCCCCCCGACTTATTTGATTTGTTTTTTAAAAAACTAAATTATGCAAAGATTTTATCAAGCAATTCTTCCTTGCCCTTTTTGGTTTTGGAAGAAAAATAGATGATATTTTCACTGTTCAACAATTCTTTGATTGCACGTTGTTTTTTTACCAATTCGCTGGCTTTAACTTTATCCATCTTGTTGGCCAATATAATTACATTATATCCATTTTCACTCAAGAGTTCCATCATTTCAATATCGAATTTTTTCGGACCAACATTTCCATCAATAATAAGTACAATCTTGGAAGGTTTATACTCGTTGTGCTCCAAATACCACATAATCATTTTACGCATTTTCTCAGCTTGAGCAAGTGAAGTTCGAGCATAGCCATATCCAGGAAGATCGACAAAATATGCTTTTTCATTAATCAAAAAGAAGTTTAATTGCAAAGTGCGCCCAGGAGTCGAAGAAGAAATCGCCAAGCCTTTTGTTCCTGTCAAAGCGTTGATCACACTGGATTTTCCCACGTTTGAACGACCCACAAAAGCAATTTGTGGAATTTTTTCCTTAAGTATTGGGTCTGACCCCACCACTCCCTTTATAAATTCAGCTGATTTGATGATTTCCATAAACCTTATCCTAACGCGTTATGGCAAAAAGAGCAATTATTTAATTTCATTTTTATCTCCTTCATCGTTCCTGTCTTGAATTCTCGCAAGTCGAGCTTTTGCATCCTCAATTTCTTCCTCTTCACTAACATAGTTGTGCTGCTTATTTTTTAAAAACAAAAGATGTCCGAAAGCCGTTGAATGATTTTCATTGGAATGACTTACTCTTGGAGAAAAAGAACCGTTTTCATATTTTCTTATATTATTATCACTCGAGCCGAGCCTTGCTAACACATTTTCTTGTATACTATTATTTTTCTGCTCGTGATTATGATATTTGTCAGTATTTGTAGTGTCGACATTTTTTGTGATAACTGATGATGCAGCACGGAAACTTGCACGAGCTTTTTCATGCCCCTTAGCGATAAGTTCATTGATGTGATTATTCGTTGCCGCTCTTTGCTGCTGATGTTTCTGCGTGTCAATTTGTTGCTGTTGATGTCTCTGTGTCTCTATTTGTTGATGTTCTTGCTTATCTCCACGCTCACGAATGATACTTTTAGAAATATGTCCACCAACAAGATGTTCACGCAACTCCATCATTTCATGATGAGAAAAATTTCCCGAATGCTCAATGTCGCCCAAGACTTTTTTGAAAACATTTCTAGTTATACCCCGTCCATCAGAAGACAATCCTCTTTTTTTAAGAGCACCATAAAAGACCTTTTTTTCAGCGGTCTTATCGATGACACGCGCGATATCTTTATTTCCCAAAATTGCTTTAAAGGCAGAGCTATTTCGCCCCTTCATTGCCTTAACTGCTCTTTTGGAAAAAATCCGCTGATTTAAGCCTTTTTTTGTAAAATCAATTGCTGTCATTTTTTATAAATTCTTTATTTTAAAACAAAAAGACGGGCTTTCACCCGTCTTTTACCACATATGTCTATTATATCACACTTTTAAGCATTTGTCTATTGAAAATCTGACATAAATAAAACCCCGCCTAAGCGGGGTTTTATTGTTGACCAAATACTATTAACTAGTAGTTGTTTCGGCTTCCGTAACCACCTTGGTTACCACCACCATTGAAATCACGTCGCGGAGGACGAGCTTCCATTGGGCGAGCTTCATTTACAGTCAAACTGCGTCCTTCGTAGTCTTTTTTGTCAAACATTTCGATTGCTGCTTGTGCTTCTGAATCAGAAGACATTTCAACGAATCCGAAACCTTTGCTGCGACCAGTCATTTTATCCATGATGATTGTAGCTGAGGTAACGCTTCCTGCTTGAGCAAAAAGATCACGCAATGCATCTTCCGTAGTTGAATATGGAAGACCACCAACGTAAAGTTTTGTTGCCATAGTTTTTTTCCTTTGTGCTTATTAAAAACATGTAAGGCGACCTCCTCTCTTAATTTTACGCACGAAAAGGCGAAAACCAGTAAGACACTTACAATTAACTACAGTATACGTTTTTGTCGCCCTGTTGTCAATCAATCCATTTTTATGCCTCAATCAGCTTTCTCTCCTCTTCCCAGGCTTTTATTACAATTTCACGATGGTTTTTTGTGCTGTATTCAAGTGCTAACAAAAGAATTTCCAGTTCCGGAGCATCTCCCTTGAAAACTTCAAAAAACTTTTTCTCAAGCAATGTCTCTTCGATTTCTTTTGAAGCCACCAGTGCACTGATAAGTGGCATTTCTTCGCTTATTTTCAATTCTTCTGCTTGAACATATTTATAAAAATCATTGAGCAAATCCATATTGAAACGATCACTGCTAAATTGAATAAAACCTTCTTCCACTCTTTTTTTCAAAGTATCAATCCAAGCACTATGACTAACTTCCTCTCTTGCGATATCATTCCAAAATTCTCTGCGAGTAGGAAATGCATGCGCATATTTGGCATACAATTCACTGAGCTTAATTTCATTTTTTGCCATCTGGCTTATGATTTCGAGCTGATATTCTCTTTCGTCCATATTTTTATATTTAATTTTTACCCTTACATTGTAGCATTTTCAGTCTATTCAGTCCAAATATTT
Organism: Candidatus Moraniibacteriota bacterium; assembly: GCA_003507445.1. Taxonomy (GTDB): domain Bacteria; phylum Patescibacteriota; class Minisyncoccia; order Moranbacterales; family GWC2-37-73; genus UBA12068. Next base: position 16,296 of record DNVR01000008.1, on the reverse strand, counting down.
TGTCGGATCAATCCAAGCAGAAAGTTCATTTTTCGATTGCACATATCCCAAGATATTTATATCTGATCCCTTGTGAATTCCCAGGTGCAGATGTTTGCGTTCCCCGTCAGTCTCATTGCTGAAGCCTGCTCCCAAGTTTGCCAAAAAATCTCCAGCTTGCAACACATCTCCCACTTTTACATTCATACTTTTTAAATTAATATGACCATAAACAACCGTGACGGATTGATCATCAAGCGTGCAACTTTGTACCGCAACCCCGCCATATCCGCTAGCATTTCTTGCGGCTAATAATTTCCCATCGCAAAAAATTCTTACAGGAACATTAATGTTTTGTTCTTCTGTCGTTGCTTCCAAATCCACCGCACTATGATATCCCGTAAAACGCTCTGGATTTACTGGCGAATTGCCAGGGTTCACATAAATTCCAAATGGTTTTTTTGTTATTCGCGAAAGCGCATTATCAAGCGGATCAACTGTTTCTTGTTTTTGACTATTATTTGCTGCATTTTTGTTGTTATCAGTTATCGGTTGTAAATTGCTTGTTGCTTGTTGTAAGTTTTCAGTTGTTGGTTGCGAGTTATTTACTGGAGCCTCAACCTTTTTCACATACAAAAAACCAGCAACAACAAGTGTCACGAGACCAATGATTACTAAAATATATGCTTTCTTTTTCATATACTTTAATACACTTTGCAAAAATTTTTATTTTAGAAAAATAAAATAAGTACAAGGCATCTTTGGATTTTTATTTTGCACGTTGCGAAGTGCGTAGGCAAAAGACGAATGATGAGCGTTAAGAAATTTTGAAACGTAGCGCCCGTCAGCAGACGTAGGCGCGAAGTGTAAATTTTAGCGAAGAGCGAAGTCTTTGCCCCAGCAACAAGCAAGTGCAAAATAAAATTCCAAAGATGCACAAAAATAAAACTAGGCTTTCAAATTTTTTGCTGCGCTTTCGCCGGCCAAATATCCTGTTGACCAACACATTTGAAGATTATAACCGCCAGTTGGACCATCAACATCGATGATTTCTCCAGCAAAATAAAGATTTGGAACTATTTTTGATTGCATAGTGCGAGAATCAATTTCCCTGGTAGAAACTCCGCCACTAGTTACCATTGCCATTTCAAAACCAAACAAACTATCAAAAGTAACCGACAAGTTTTTAACAAGGTTTACCAAAATATGCCTTTCTTTCCTGCTTATTTTGGCAGCATGTTTTTCAAGATCTAATCCAGAATATCTAAGCACAAAATCCAAAAGTTTCGGCGAAAAAACATCATGCAAACAATTTGATAATTTTTTGTCAGCATTTCTTTCAAAATCAGTCAGAATAATTTCATCAAGTTGCTCAAAACTAAGATACGGTTTCAAATCCAAAATAAATTTAATGTTTTCATCACTTTGTGATACCAATTTAGCAATATCCCTACTCATATTAAGCGCCAGTGGTCCAGAAAATCCATAGTGAGTAAACATAAGATCGCCCTCATTGGAAAATTTCTTTTTACCTCCTTGATAAACAGCAATGGAAACGCTGCCCGCACTAACTCCTTGCAATTCTCCAACCCAATCTTCTTTAATTTTAATCGGCACCAAGACTGGCATCGGCTCAATAATTTTATGCCCCATTTTTGCTGCCCACTCGTAACCATCGCCCATTGAACCAGTCGCGGGATATGATTTTCCACCCACCGCAATAATCACATTTTTTGGAAAAAGTTCGCGTTTTTTAAGTTTGATTTTCGAAATTTTACCCCGTGAAATTTGCGAAGCAACTATTTCACTGGGGTTGTTTTCCTCCATAATAAAATCAACGATGTGAGATTTATACAAAAAAGTAATATTATTCTCTTTCAAAACATTCACGAGCACTCCAAGCACATCTTGAGCTTTGTCGCTCGCTGGAAAAACTCGCCCATTTTTTTCAACCTTAGTCGGCACACCATTATTAGTAAAGAATTCCTGCACTGACCCAGGACGAAAAGCGTTGAAAGCTGAAAGCAAAAATCTACCATTCTTGTAGAGATTAGAAAGTTCCACCACATTATCCTGATCTTGTGTTATGTTGCAACGACCATTACCAGCCATTAAAAGTTTTTTTCCAGGCTCTTCTTTTTTGTCCACCAACGCCACGCGTGCGCCAAGTTGTGCAGCACGAATAGCCGCCATCATTCCAGCAGGACCAGCGCCAATAACCACAACATCAAATTGTTCTTCAATCAATTTTTTCACGGTTCTATAAAATTACAAAATATTACAAAAATACAAATTTACAAATGCAATAACGAACAAATCAATTTACAAGCAATAATGACATACTTTTATTTATTTGTCCAGGCGCCAGTATCTTGTATTTTGTATTTGGTATTTGGTATCCCCAGACCGCCCACTGGGCTTGATTTTTTTGCCATACTGGGTTATACTACATTACTGAAGATTTAAAGGAGCATTTTATACTAAATACTATATACCAAATACAATGCTTATCGATGATATTAAAATTGAAGTGGCTGCTGGACACGGAGGCAAAGGCTGCGTGGCATTCAACAAGAACTTGATGAGTCTTGGTCCTGCTGGCGGAAGTGGCGGCAAGGGAGGAAGTGTCATTTTTGTTGGCGTTTCAGATCTTAATGCTCTTGGTCAATTTCGCTTTAGAAAGCAAGTTAACGCTGAAAATGGCCGCGAAGGGAAAGGTCAGTTTTGCGATGGACCAGATGCCAAGGATGAAATGATAAAAATCCCAGTTGGAACAGTTATTCACAACATCACCACTGGCGTTGATCAGGAAATAACCAAGGTTGGTCAAGAAATTTTAATTGCCAAAGGAGGACGTGGAGGAAGAGGAAATTTTCAGTTTCGAGGATCCAGAAATACCACACCGAAAGAATTTGAAGAAGGAAAACCAGGAGAGGAATTTGAATTGCGATTGGAATTAAAAATGATTGCCGACATCGGATTTGTTGGTCTTCCTAATCTTGGAAAATCATCCCTACTCAATGAACTTACAAACGCCAACGTTAAAGTTGCCAATTATCAATTTACCACCCTCGAGCCAAACCTTGGAGTTTATTATGGTTTGATTTTGGCTGACATTCCTGGGCTTATCGAAGGAGCTTCCGATGGCAAAGGCTTAGGAATAAAATTTTTGAAACACGTCGAACGCACCAAAATTATTTTCCATTTCCTGGCCGCTGATAGCGAAGATATTATAGCTGATTACAAAACAATTCGCGCCGAGCTTGAAGCTTTCAACCCCACACTATTAGAAAAGCCAGAATACATCCTGGTTTCACGCAGTGACACAGTTGATGAAAAAGAACTTAAAAAAATTATTACCAAAGCAAAAAAGATCAACAAAAATGCCCTTCCAATTTCAATTCATAATTGGGATCAAATCCAAAAAGTGAAAGAAATCTTAAACAAAATGGACGAAGAAAAACAAGCAGGCAACTAGTAAGAGTCATCTATAAAAAAATCCAAGCGAAGTACTTGGATTTTTTTATTTTTTATTTTGTACCGTTGCGAAGTGCGTAGGCAAAACACAAGTGATGAGCGTTAAAAAATTTTGAAACGTAGCGCCCGCCAACAGGCGTAGGCGCGAAGTGTAAATTTTAGCGAAGAACGAAGTGTTTGCCACAGCAACAAGCAAGGTACGAAATGAAAAATAAAAAAGTTATGCGATCTACTCTTCACCTCTTGAAGAAGTACGATTTTTGCTAGGTTCAATAGAATGCAAAATTGCATTGACCAAAGAAAGAATCAGGCTGAAAAAAAGTGCCCACCAAAAACTTTGCACATAAAAACCATCAACAATTTTACTAGTCAACATTATCATCCCAGCATTAATAACCAAGGTAAAAAGCCCAAGTGTTAAAATTGTTATTGGCAAAGTAAGAATTATTAAAATAGGCTTTAAAATGGTGTTGAAAAGTCCCAAAACAATTGCCACCACCAAGGCCACAAAAAAACTTTTGAGTATAATCCCCGGCAACAAATATGCCGTAATCATAATCGCCAACGCTCGCAAAAACCAATGTAGAATAATTCGCATAATATTAATTTAATTTTGAATTTCCAATTTTGAATTTTGAATGAATTTCCAATGATTCAATTTTTAATGCTTGAAACATTATGTCATTCAGTCTTGATTCGAAATTCGAAATTCAGACTTCGAAATTATAAACTCATTATACCACTTTTTTAAAATACTTTTTAATAATCTCCTCAACTTCCCCACTATTCTCTGTTTCCATTAACTTGGCGCGGAGTTCTTTGGCGCCGTCAAAGCCGCTAACATAAGCTTTGAAATGCTTTTTCATCACGTGATAGCCTTTTATACTTTTTTTTGACCCGTCGTTCGGGAACGACAGGTCTTTTTCAAAAAGTTTAGTATGCTCAATCATCACTGCAAATCTTTCCTTAAGCGAAATACCTTCGATTTTTATTTTTTTATTAAAAAACCAAGGATTTCCAAAGATTCCACGACCAACCATTAAACCATCCACGCCTGACTGCTTGGCTTTTTTGTTTCCATCTTCCAAACTTTCAACGTCGCCATTACCAATAATCAAGACCCCACTTCCATTAGCAATTTCCTTGGCGCGAGCAATCACATCCCAATGTGCAGAAACCTCCGACATTTCTTTTTTTGTGCGTCCGTGAATGGTAATTGCTGCAGGTTTTTCTGCCAAAAGCTCCGGCAGCCAGGTTTCAATTTCATTTTTTGAAAAACCAATACGTGTTTTCACTGACACAGGAATATTGCCTGCACCTTCTTTGGCTGCGCGAATAATCTCACGAGCAAGTTTTGGATTTTTCATCAGCGCGCTACCTGCACCTTGCTTAATCACAGCCTTATCCGGACATCCCATATTAATATCAACCCCATCAAAACCAAGTTCTTTAACAAGCTGTGCGGCTTTTTTGATATTTTCAGGTTTTGCTCCAAAAATCTGTGCCACAATTGGATGTTCGTTTTTATTAAAACGTAAATCCTTAATCAAAACTTCTCGCCCCTTTTCGCTAGCAAGTCCATCAGCACTGACAAATTCAGTATAAAGAACATCCGGCTTTCCATATTTAACCAGCATCTGCCTCTCAGCAATGTCAGTAACATCCGCCATTGGAGCCAACACGAAAAACGGTTTTTTCTTGGCTGCTAATTTTTCCCAAAAATTCTTTTTCATATTTCATAAGAATAGTCTACTTCCCTTAATCTTTCAAGCTTTTTTCTTTATATTTTGTACATTGCGCAGTGCGTAGGCAAAAGACGAATGATGAGCGTTAAGAAATTTTGAAACGTAGCGGAGCGAAGTGTAAATTTTAGCGAAGAGTGAAGTCTTTGCCCCAGCAACAAGCACGTACAAAATATAAAGAAAAAAGCTGACATGAGCCAGCTTTTCTATTTTTCTGTGCAAAAACAAATATTTTTTATTCTCCTGTTGTTGTTCCTCCATTAGCCTTTTTGAAAGCTACTTTCCAAGCTGGTTCATATTCATTGTCCCATTCATCCTTCACAACCACGGTCTCCCCTTTCATTAAGGTCGAAAGTGCAATGTCATTCATCATTTCTTTTTCAGTTTCCACTTCGTGTTTCAAATCTTCAAGTTTTTCATATGCACGACCAAGCTGCAATTGAATGCGAGCTTCAATAGCTTGCTTTTTTTCTCGCAAAACTTTGATCTCTTCCACGATTTCCTCATATTCATCAGCTTGCACCAAAGCATCTTTGTACATATCTCGCAAATCTTTTTGTTCTTTTTTCATTTCACGAATGTGATTGAAAACTTCTTGAATGTTTTGCATTTACCCTGTTAAATAAGATTTGAACCTCATTAAAGTTTCAGTCTTATTTTTATTAATTTTTATATACTCATCACCCTGTTTTGTTTATTTCCATTCAAATCTTAATTTTGTACTCAAAATTATTTAACAGGGTGAATTTTTTGTTTAACTTATTACAACGTTTTTCCATCATAGCATATTTTAAAAAAACAAAAAAGGTGTCGCTAATTGAAAGCGCACACCAATTTTTTTGCCCTGTTAAATTGCTACGCACCGCCTACTGGCGGATTTAACAGGGTAAATTTTGTTTTTGTTTTTGTTTTTTACCCCGTGAAATTGCGTAGCAATATTTCACTGGGGTGCTTCTCTATTTAAATTACCAATTTTTTTATAAATACCTTTCAAGTTTGCTGTAATATAGGTCAACATCGCTAATCCATTTTTTTTCAGCCACTGTTTTTGTAGCATCCTGACAACCATAACCACATTTCCAAATAACCATCTCTTTTGGCGTATCAACTTTTTCTTCCGCTACCAATTCATCAATACGCTGTGCAATAACGGAAACTGCTTGCTCAGGAGAATCAAAACAAGTGTGTCCACCAGAGCCCATTCTTTCAGCCTTTAAACGAAATCCCCAATAATTATAACAATCCTGTCCCGCCAAAACTGGATGACGCTTTCCCCAAGCGCTTTCTTTTTTTGCAATCGCAACAAGAAAAGCTGCTGTTTTTGGATCTTGCTGCAAAATATATGGAACCATTTTTTCAATAGGATATCCTGCCACCATTTGTTTGATTTCAAGATCAAGCGGTGTGGCTGTTTTAACCTTAACAGGCTGTTGAATATTTTTTTCAATATTTTTTTCAATTGCCTGAGTCATTGTCATTGCAGTCGTCACAAAAATAATACTAATAATAAGCATCAAAATCCGACTACGATCAGGATTAATATTTCCGAGCGTCAAAACCCCAGCCTTATTTTTCTTTGGCTTATTCGCGCTTTTTATTTTATTTTTTACCTGTCGTTCGTGAACGACGGGTTTTGTTTTATTTTTTTTATTCATATATTTTACCTAAAATAAGCTGACTATTTACAATAATGGCTTATATAGGCTAATTTTATTGAAAAAACAAGCAAAAACGGGCTTTCACCCGTTTCTACTCTATCTATTCCAATATATTCATTATACGCCTAATTTCAAGAAAAGTCAAATATAAAAACAAACACGCATTAAATATATTTTTTATTTTTAAGTTTGGCGGGCAGATATTCTTGATCAGAACTATCTTCTACTGGTGTGTATTTGTAACCTTTGCCGTATCCTAATTTTTCCATCAGCTTCGTAGGAGCATTTCTAATGTGCATCGGTACTGGCAGATTTCCATATTCTTCCACATCTTTTTTAGCCTTATTATATGCAAAGTATGTGCTGACACTTTTTGGCGATTTGGCCATATAGACAACTAGCTGTGACAAATGCACAGAGCATTCCGGATAACCCAATTTATGACAAGCGTCAAAAACATTATTGGCCAGCACCAGCGCAAAATTGTCAGCCAAGCCGATGTCTTCAGAAGCAAAACGAAGGAGCCTTCGTGCAATATATGTCGGTTGTTCTCCACCTTCAAGCATTCGCGCCAACCAATACACGGCTGCATCTGCATCTCCGCCGCGCATTGATTTATGCAGCGCTGAAATAATATTATAGTGTTCTTCGCCACCTTTATCATAATAAAGATGAGACTTTTGAATAATTTGGCGTAATAATTCTCGAGTAATACTATTACTCTGGTTTGCTGCAGCTTCAAGCGTGTTTAATGCCATGCGGGCATCGCCATTAGCTAGTAGCGCAATTTCTTTGATCATTTCAGGAGTGATTTTGATTTCTTTCTCGCCTAATCCTTTTTCTTTGTCAGTAAGTGCTTTTTGAATAATTTTTTCCAAATCTGGAACTTCCAATTTGCTGAGAACAAAAATTCGCGTGCGCGAAACGAGAGCAGAATTAACTTCAAAGCTAGGATTTTCCGTGGTGGCTCCAACCATTGTCATTAATCCTTGTTCGATATGCGGAAGCAGCGCATCTTGTTGCGCCTTGTTCCAGCGATGAATTTCATCAATAAATAAAATTGTTTTTTTCTTTTGCCACTGATTTTCCTGCGCAACTGAAATTGTTTTTCGCAGTTCCTTGATTCCACTTGTTACTGCGCTTATTTTGATAAATTCAGCATTGGTCGCATTTGCAATAATTGCCGCCAAAGTCGTTTTGCCGCTGCCGGGTGGACCCCACAAAATCATCGATGGAACTTGATCATTCTCAATAGCTTTTTTCAAGAATGATTGCTCGCCCACCAATTCTTGCTGCCCGAAAAAATCCTCCAATGTTTGAGGTCTCATCCGATCTGCCAACGGCGCATTTTGAAATTGATTTTCCTTTGTCATAGCACCAGTATAGCTCATTATTTCATATTCTCAATATCTTTTCTTTTTTGCTCAAATTCTTCTTTATTAATTTCGCCTTTTGCATAACGCTCTTTAAGAATTTTCATTGCAGAATCGCCCTGATCATTTGAATTTGATTTGATATTGCTTTTTTCACTTATATACTTAACAAAAGCAATAATTGCCCAGATAATCAGTGCCCAAAATATTAAAGTGAAAATCCAGCCAAAACCAAAACCACCATACCCCATCATTTGGCCATAGCCCCAATCTTCATATCTTCCCATCATAAACCTTTCACCCCCTTCTATTTTTAAATTTAATTTCCTGTATTTGTAATACGCATCTTTTTAAAAAAAATCTCAAAAAAACGCCACAAACAAGCATCTTTAATGCAAATTTATTTTTAAAATTTATTACTCATACCTCAATGCTTCCATCGGGCTTAGGTTTGCGGCGCGACGGGCAGGGTAAAAACCGAAAATTATTCCGACTGCTGTGGAAACTCCAAATGCCAGTGCTACTGATGAAATTGAAACGGATGTTGTGAGCGAAGGCACAAATCTTGAAATCAAAAGTGAAGCTCCCCAACCCAAAACAACTCCAATAAAACCTCCAAAAAAAGTTAACACGACAGCCTCTGCCAAAAATTGCAAATTAATATAAATCTTTCTGATACCAACCGCTTTTCGAAGGCCAATTTCACGAGTTCTTTCTGTGACAGTAGTAAGCATCATATTCATAATTCCAATTCCACCTACAAGTAAAGAAATTCCGGCAATGGAAGATAAAAGCATTGTGAATGTTCCAGTGATGCTCGAGGCCGTTGCGATAATATCAGTCTGATTCATTAAAGTGAAGTCGGCTTGCGTTGGATCAGTAATATTATGACTACGCAAAAGAAACTCTGAAATCTGCTGTTGCACTGATGTCATTGAAGTTTGATCATTCGCTGCCACACTTATTGATGTCACGAAAGTATCCCCCGACAAAAAATGCTGCGCACTTGTCAGTGGAACATATGCTGAATTGTCTGGATTAGAAAAGCCAGTTCCTCCTTTGGCAAGAGCAACTCCAATAATTTCAAAATCAACGTTTTTAATGCGAATGGTCTGACCAACGGGATTGACGTCCACACCAAAAATATCATCTCTAACAGTTGGACCAAGCACCACAACTTTTGCTGAACTTTTGACTTGTTGATTTGTAATAAATGTGCCTAAATCAATTTCTATATTTCTAACACTGAGATAATCTGGCACAGTTCCCACAACTTGAGTATTAGTATTATTACCTTTGGCGTTGAGCTGATATCTTCGCGACACTTCAGGTGCAACACCTTTAACATTCGGAACTTCTGCAACAATCATATTCGCATCGTCAGTGGTCAGTGTTTGCGAACTTCCTTGCCCACTGCTAACTGAACCACTTTTTTGTGCCCCAGGGGTTATTATAATAAGATTAGAACCAATTGCTTGAATACTGCTTTCAATTGTTTTTTGCGCTCCTTGCCCAATTGAAACCATTGTAATCACTGAGGCTATACCAATCACGATACCCAAAATAGTAAGGCCGGAGCGAACCTTATTAGCCGAAAGCGACCAAAATGTTTCCTTTAATATGTCTAATGTTATCATTTTTTTATATTGTTAATATCACTTTCGATCACTCCATCGCGAATAGAAATAACACGCTGCGCGAAAGCTGCGATTTCTTGTTCGTGCGTAATTAAAATAATAGTATGCCCTTTTTCATTCAGTTCCTGAAATGCTTTCATCACGACTTGGCTGGTTTTTGTGTCCAAATTTCCAGTTGGCTCATCCGCCAAAATGATTGCTGGATTATTAATAAGCGAACGAGCAATAGCCACTCTCTGCATTTGCCCTCCTGAAAGCTGGTTGGAAAGGTTATAAAATTTACTTTCTTCCATACCGGCATACGCGAGACAAGTTTTCGCTCTCTCCACTCGTTCATTATCAGATATATCAGAATAAAGCAGCGGCAAAATAACATTACGCAGAACTGTCGTTCTTGGCAAAAGATTAAAGGCCTGAAAAACAAAACCGATTTTTTCTCTGCGAAGCTCTGACAACTCATCATCTTCCAATTCAGAAACTTCCTTGCCATCCAAAAAATAACTGCCGCTTGTCGGAATATCCAGAGCTCCAAGAATATGCATTAATGTTGACTTGCCTGAACCAGATGGTCCGATAATCGCAACAAATTCTCCCTTTTCAATGTAAAAAGAAACATCTTTTAATGCAACAGTTTGAACATCTCCGTTTTGATAAGTTTTATTTAAATTTTTGCATTCAATCATAGATAAACTTACAACTGACAACTTTTTTTGAATTTTTGTTGCTTGTTGTGTGTTGTTAGTTGTTAGTTAAAGAATTTATCTTCCCCCACCCAACCCTGGCAATCTTACTCCACCAGAATTATTTGTCGTTGTGTTTGCTTTTGCGTTTGGATCGATTGTTTGAATAACAACATTGTCTCCAGCGTTAATTCCGCTTACAATTTCAGTTTCAGTGTTGTTAGCACTGCCAATTTCAATGTTTCTCTGCTCGGGAGTTTTCGAACCCTTGGTCAAAACTTCGATATATGTTTTATTCCCTCGAACTTTAAGTGCGCTGTTTTGAACGATAATCACATTTTGCTTAACATCGGTTATGATTTTAGCGGAAACGCTCATTCCTGATTTAATACGAGAATCAATGTTGTCATATCCAATTGTGACATTGTAATTAACAACTCCTTGAGTGATTGTTCCCAGTGCATCCATTTTTTCAACTTTTCCAGAAACAGTGAGCCCTTCGATTGCCCCAAAGGTCATTGTCACTTTTTGTCCGACAGAAACATTCGGAATATCAACTTCGTTAACCTGCACTTCAGCTTTCAATGTTTTCATATCGCCAATAACAATCGGTGCACTACTAGCACTTCCCGCAGAAGAAAGGCGACTCAAATCATCTCCATTTTTTATATTAATAGCGCTAACAGTACCATCAATAGGTGCGGTCACTTTTCTCTTTGCACCATTAGCCAATTGATTATTATAGTCGGCCAGTGTTGCATTGTAACTTTTCCGAGCGGCAACAACTCCATTTTCAGCTATGGTTATTTTTTCTTTTAATATCCTTCGCTGATCCGAGGTGCTTTCATCATTTTCTTTTGCAGCATCATAGTCAGCTTTTGCTTGCTTAACTTGCAACTCCGCCGAATCAATTGAGTTTTTTGACTGCTGCAAACTCGCAGTCGATTTGGCGTTGCTCACAGAAAGATCATTATTTACAATAGTAAAAAGCATATCCCCTTTTTTTACATTGTCTCCAATTTTTACAGCAAGATTAGAAACAGTTCCCGTGATTGTTGGATCCACTGTAGCAAGCTGGTCAACAACAACATTGCCACTGCCAGAAACTGAGGTCGTAAGATCACCCCTTTCAGCAGCTACTGTTTTGTATCGAATGGTTTCAGTATTTTGATTGGATTTATCATACCAATAATAACTTCCAGCAATTAAGAGTACTGCGACAACGACTAAAGATGTTTTGTGTTTTTTCCAATAGTTTTTTCCGCCAAAGGCGGATCCGCCTTTGGCGGACATTTCATTATGCATATTTTACTTTTTATTTATTATTTTTATCAAAAACACGAATAAGATTGGCAGCTACTGTTCCCTGTTCGTTTGGTTTTCCTAGTACAACAATCTGATCATCAATTTTCAAGTCTCCAATTTTAATGTCATCGCGACCTACTTTTATAATCGTTTTATCGCTAACGGAAACAGTATTCTCCTTGTTTTGCCTGTCTTTAATGATGATTAAATTGTCCATAACTGAAACAATCTGCCCGGCCAAACCATTAGCATTTCGCATATCTCTTTCGAAAAAATTACCTGGCCCGCCTGGTCCATCCATAGGCATAGGACCACCTGGTCCCATTCTACGCTCAGGTCCTCCAGCAAAGTTACGTTCATAATTTTCACCCCATTGATAAGAATATCGCGCCTTGTGCATGCCCACACCAATACCTGCTGCAAAAATAACAGTAGCGAACATAATCACTGAAACAGCATAAAAAATTATTTTAAAATGTCCCGACTCAACTATTTTTTTTAATTCATCCATATTATTTAAATACTTTGCTGATTAAATGTTTGCATATCAAATTCTTGCTCTGAATATTTCTTCATAAGAATCAATAAAAAGAAAATCGATGTAAAAATAAAGGAAACTGCAACTACTGGGAATGTTTCTAAAAGCGAAAGTCCGAATGATTGCCAATTCGCAAGCACAATTTCTGCGTCAGAAAACCCAAGTGATGCAATATTCCAAAATTCAGAAAACAAAACGTCGCTACCGAAAAAAATGTTGGTAATGATTATTGAAGCACCCGAAAAAATGAATCCGCAGCGAAATAATATTTTTTGACGACGAGCATCTTGAATCTTGGCTTCAGAAATGCGCCTCAAAACAACCGCCTGAAGATAACTAGGCGGCTCAATTTCAATAATATTATTAAGAATGTGCTTAGGTTTTTTCATAGTACGTATCTGTACTACGAAGCTTAAGCATTTTTGGGTGCAACAATTGCAGTGTCTTTGTTTTCGCCAACCACTTTCTCACGAAGTTGCAAAATGGCGCGACGATATTGACTTTTCGTTGTGTTTGTTGATTGTCCCATAATCTGGGCAATCTCAATCAAGGAAAAACCCTGCGTGTGGTGAAGAAGCAAAATTGTTTGCACGCCGAGTGGCAGCAATGCCAAAAGTTCTTGTATATCTTTGCGCGCATCAATTAACATTAAAATTTCGTCAGCATCAACAACAGATTCATCTTCAACATATTCCAGCATGTTGCTGCCATCCAGTCTTTCAAAAAAAGCAAATGGGATGGCTTTTTTCTTTTTAAGCCAGTCCAGGGAAGCATTTTTGGCAATTGCAAAAATCCAAGTGCTAAATTTTTTATTTTCATCAAAAGAATTGATACTTCTCCACATCCTAACAAAGACATCTTGTGTGATGTCCTCGGAAACGCCAGTGTCGCGCGTTAATTGATATACAAAATTATAAATTGGCTTAAGATATTTTGCGACAAGCTCTTCTAATGCATCTTCATTGCCACCAACAAATTCTCGCACCAATTGTTCATCATTTTTTATCATACCTCCATTATACGCCTATTTTGATATTTTACTTCATTAATGCCTAAACATTCTTACTTCTTAATATGACTGGTAAAGCATATTTATACATAAGAGAAGAAACAACAAATGCAATAATGATGCTGCCTGCAATATCAACAAAGTGATGAACTCCAGCCAAAACACGAGAAGCTCCAACCAGTACTGCTAAGATGAAAAGAAAGACTCCAACTTTTTTGTTGAAAAAATATACAATTGATGCCACTGCTGCACTAAGAAGTGTGTGGTCTGATGGAAAACCATTATTATCAGTGTGCGCAATTAATGGAACAAAATTTTCAACTACAAATGGTCTGGGATTATAATAAAAAAGAGAAGCAAGTTTTGCCATCAGATAAATTACTGGCAAAGTGATGATTGCAAAAACCAACATTTCTTTTTTCTTCTCACGAGAAAGCCTCAAAAAAAATACTAGCGCAATCAAAATCATCACAGCTGTCAAACGCCTCGCACCAAAAATTATAATGTCATCCATAAATTTATACCAAGCAAATTAAAATTACACTTAGATTCTAGCATAAAAACAAGCATACTGGGAATCTTAATGTATCTATGAAGAAATAGTACTTTTAGGCGTATAATATAATTGCAGCTATATAGCAAACAATAATTATGAAAAAAATATTATTTATCCTAGCAATTATTGCACTTTTGGCTTTGGCAATTTTTTCAACACTTTATTTTAAAAATAAAAATGCTGAAAAAACAACGTCGATAGAAATTAAAAACGAAATTCCAAAGCAAGAAGCGCAACCTAAAAAGCCAGCTCTCACGAAAGATTCCATCCCGGTTATGTCAGAAAAAGAATTTCAGGGTTCTGATTTACAACTTGTAAAAGTTTTGAATAAGAATGATTTTTACACGCGTTATTCAATCACATATAAGAGTGAGGATTTTAAGATTTCTGGAATTTTGAATGTTCCTGTTGGCAAGGGACCATTTCCTGTTCTTTTTTTGAACCACGGTTTCATTGATCCAAAATTTTACACCAACGGTCAAGGACTTAAACGTGAACAGGATTTTTTTGCCAGAAATGGTTACGTCGTTTTGCATAGCGATTATCGCAATCACGCCCTTTCTGATTTTGACCCAGAGAATGATGTGCGTCCACGCAGCGGCTATGTTGAAGATATTTTAAACGCCATTAGCGCAGTAAAAAAATCCGAATTCACTTTTTTCGACAAAGAAAACATTGGGATGCTTGGACATTCAATGGGCGGCGGCATCACGCTCAATGTGATGGTGACCAAACCCGACATTGCCAAGGCCTATGTTCTTTTGGCGCCTATTAATGCGGATTACAAGGTTAATTTTGACAAATGGGTAATTCCCGATGAAGATTTTTCTGGCATCGCTGAAGAATTTTATGCGCAATACGGAACCATTGAAGAAAATCCGCAGTTCTGGAAAAGTATTTCAGCCATTAATTATTTGGACAAAATAAAATCGCCCGTAATGCTTCATCAAGGAGCAAAAGACGAAGATGTTCCCGTCCAGTGGTCGCGCCAACTTTTTCAAGATTTAAAAAATGCAGGAAAAGAAATTACTTATTACGAATATCCAGAAGGTCCACACACTTTCATCAACGAACAATCACTCGTAATGCAACGCACCTTAGAATTCTTCGACAAAACTCTTAAGTAAAAATACATCATAAAAACCACTGAAAAAAATCAGTGGTTTTTATGCTCTCAATAAAATATCTTAAACTATTTTTTCACAAATTCCAGTTTTTTATTTCTTTCCAGAATATTGTTTTCTTGCGATGCTTATTTGTTTTCTCTTTAGCGCCCAAGCCTCTTTTCTCTCTTTCTTGGCTTGAAAATGATCGAGGCTTCCTGAGAGCTTGATGAAGTTATCATACCTTTTATGGTCAATTTTACCCTCTTGGAGGGCCTTCAGGACTGCGCACCCTGCACTCTGAGTGTGGTCACAATCATTGAATTTACAATGCTGGGCAAAGATCTTAATGTCATCGAAAGTCTCACCTAGAGCCTCTTGAGAAGCCCAGAGACCCAATTCTCGCATCCCTGGAGTATCAATCAAGACTCCTCCCGAAGGCAAAAGCAAAATTTCTCTTTTCGTCGTGGTGTGTCGCCCTCGACTGTCATCAAATCGCACCTCTTGAGTTTTTTGTGCTTCCATTCCGAGCAAAGCATTTACTAATGTCGATTTTCCCACGCCGGAAGAGCCCACAAAAACCACACTCGAACCTTCTTGAATCAGCTTGCGCACATCCTCAACACCTTGCCCATTTTGTGCACTAACTGGAAATATCCTGACGCCTGAAATTTTTTGCGAGACTTCTTCGAGCTTGGCTTGCGCATCAGCAATCAAATCAGCTTTGTTCAAAATAATAACTGGCTCGCATCCTCCTTCTTTGGACATCGCGACATACCGTTCAAGCCTGCTGATATTGAAATCTCCATCCAATCCTTGCACAATAAAAACAATGTCGACATTGGCAGCAATGATTTGCTCAGCCACATCTTCGCCTGCACGTTTCCTGCTTATCTTTGTTTTTCTCGGTAATATCGATTTAATAACGGCCTTATCCTCGCCTCGCAATTTTTCAGTTATAACCCAATCGCCAACTTTTGGATAATCAGCTTCCGACTCAGCGCTACGCATAAATTTTCCCTGGATAATTCCCTCCAATTCCCCACTTTCAGCATACAACAAATAACTGCCCCTGTTTTCCACAGCCACGCGCGCAATATTTTCCTCATCGATGTTTTCAGGTAAAGATTTTTTATACAAATCCCAACCGAGAGCTTTTAAATCCATAAATAAAGCATAGCACAATCAGAAAAATAGCAAAACAAAAACCCTCCGAAGAGGGTTTTTGTAAAAATATCT
>DNVR01000014.1 GCA_003507445.1 Candidatus Moraniibacteriota bacterium | reverse complement strand
GGTGCAAAGGGAATGCGGGATGCAAAATGCAGAATTGCAAGAATGCTTGTGGGATGCTGCGCGGGGTTGACCCCGTTTAGAAATTTCACAAGTCATATTCCCATGGCTTGCTGTCTTTAGATATAAAATGTCGTTTATAATAAGAAGAGAGTATTCGAAATTTCTAACGGGGTTGACAGAAAGTGTTTTTAAGAGTATAATAGACAGTTGGAATAAGAAGTTGTTCGTTAACAAATTAACCCTGAAATAAGCCAAAAAGTGATATTTTTGGTGGTATTTTGGGGAGAATATATTGGAAATACAGGGAAATTCAACAATAACCGCGTTAACAGCGCAAAAAGGAAAAGGGAGGATGTCATGAAAAAGCTTATAATACTTGTTTTATTGCTGATGGTAAGTTTTTTTTCGAACAATAATGCCAACGCTGGAAATAACAATCCCGGTAGTGAATTTGTTGTTTATTTAACAAACGAAGTGGCAATTGCCTATAGCGAAACACCAGAATTGTTTCATCGTTATGTTGATTTTACAAAACTTATCAAGGTAGATATCGGTAGACCAATTGCACGAGTTGACGAATATGGTGTCAGAGAAATGGTCAAACCGATATGGGTTATCGCTGATGTTACTATGGTTGAAAGTCGCCCATATGATCATTCTGGCACCTATAAAAAAAGGTATGTTACTCGAGTGCAGTTTCATTTTTTGTATCGTTTTAATGAAAGAAGCGATGCAAAAGCAATTGTCAAAAAAGAAACTGTAAAATTTGCCTCAAGATAATGGGCAGTGAGAAAGGTTATCTATTTGAATTAGCGCTAAAGACTATTATGTCCTTAGCGCTTTTTTTATTGTTTTTAAATGTATGAAAGTGTGATATAATATTCTTGTATAATAAGCACAAAAAATCCTAATGAGTTGGATTTTAAAAAACAAAAATAAAAGTAGCAAGACACTTTTAGTTGTCTTCTTTTTGCTGTTTATTTTTGCAACATTTTTTTTAAATAATGTTGAAGCGGCATCAAATGTTTGTATATCTGGTCAATACGAGGGTGATCCAGAGTCAGCTTGTCAATGTTATGATGCTGCTGGTGCTAAGGTTGGCGCTGCAATACCTGCTGGTACTATTCTTGCGACAAATCCTGATGGAACAGAAGTCACTGGATTTTGCGCATTAAATGCTTGTATACAACAATGTCAAAAAACATCAGCAGCAAAGGCAGCACTTGTTGGGACAAACGGAGAACCCAATCATGGAAGTCCAAGTTCAATTTCAAGTAAATCAGGAAACAGTGAAGTTGGAAAAGCACCAACCATTAAAGAGGCTATTGGTGGTATGTTTACTGAAGCAATAAGGTATTTCTTGACACAAGTGCAGGCACTTGTTGGTTGGCTATTTGCAATTGCAGCAACTCTTTTTGCTTGGGCAATTGAACCTGCTAATATTTCTGGAGAAAATGGACTGCTAAATAAGCCAGCTGTTAAGGATGTTTGGATTATGGTGCGAGATATTTTAAACATGACGTTCATCCTCATTCTCTTGTTCGCAGCATTCTGCACAATTTTTCAAGTTGAAAAATGGAATCTCAAAAAAGTTTGGCTTAACATTTTGATTAATGCGCTCCTTGTTAATTTTAGTTATCCAATAGCGAGATTTTTTATTGATATTTCTAATGTTGCCTTTTATTATTTTGTGAATAATTTGTTTTCTTCTACCAATACTGTGACAACCACTGTTACGGGATCTAATATTTTTGCAATGTTTGGATCATCATCAAGTATTGAGGCTATATTAGCGCCCGCTGCCTTTTCTACAAATCCAATAGCATATCAAATTGCCATGATTATTACGATATTTATTATGGGAATGACGTTAATGATTATTGCTGCATTGTTTGTTGTTAGACTTATGGCACTTACGATGCTTGTAATGTTTTCGCCAATTGGATTTGTTGGATATATTTTTCCTTCGACTGCAAGTTTTGCTGATGAATGGTGGAAAAAACTTTTTGCCTATTCTTTTTTTGCACCCATAATGATTTTTATTATGGCAATTGCACTTCGCATTGCAGAGACATTGAAAACAGAAAATATTAAATCTATGATGGTTAATGCGAGTGCAAATACTTCGAATGATCAAACAACCTGGATTGCTAATATGGCATTTTATTTTATCCCCGTGGTTATCTTGTGGATGGGTATAGGTGTTGCACAATCAATGAAAATAGCTGGTGCTGATAAAGTTGTTGGCGCTGTGAAGAAAGGCGGAAACTGGTTAGCAACAAGACCATGGGCGACTGCAAAATTTGCAAGTGAAGCTTCAGGTGTTACGGGTGGAATGAAATTAGGTTGGGACAATTTTAAAAAGAAAGGACCATTATTTGGAACAGATGTAATGGAAGGTCGTGCAGCACGAATTGGAGGTATGCTTGGAGATAAAAATGCGGTTAATGATGTTAATTCTAAACGCGTTAAAGAGGCAACAGAAAAGAATGCTTATGATCAAATGGGCCCAGGTGAATTAAGAGCAGGATTAAATAGTGAGAAGGATAAATTTAAGCGTGCTGCAATGATAAAGGCATTGGCTGAACATAATCTTGCAAGTCAAGATGATTTAAGAGAGGTTGGCGAACGATACGGCTTTGCTTCTCCAGTATTTAATCAATTGCAAAGTAAGATCGCATCATATGATACAGCGGCTGCTTTTGCGCATATTGATGATGAAGCTATCAGAAAGGACAGAAAATTAGCCTATATGGATAGTAGTAAGTACAAAGCCAAAGATCAAAAAATACATTCGCTTGCAAGTCAAGAAGATATGGAGTTGGCCATTACATCTGGCAATATGAGTATTGAAGAATTGAATGATCACAGAAAAAAGAGCACACAGCATGCGAATGCTATTGATGCTTCTATCTCTGTCTCACTTGCTAATCCAGTATATAGTGACGTCATTGGTGATGATTCAGAGCATGAGAAGCATCGCAAACTACAACTAGCGTTCATTTCTCAAAAAGGAACATTGCATGAATCCATAGCTGGAATTGGTGCTCAAGCACAGCGTGCAGCAATATTTGATAATTTCAATAAAGATACCATGAAAAGATTAAAATGGGATACTCTGGATGAATTTGGACATGAAATTTTGCGTGGAATGAAACTAAAAAATATAAAAGAAGGCATTGGAAGTCTGGATTCAGCAGAGAAAAGAAGATTTATAAGAGAAATAGTGTTGGCAGCACCGGAAGCACAGGTTCCTCAGATAGAAACAATCAAAGAAATTCTCAAGAATGATCCAGAGATGAAGAGATGGGCGAGAGGAGCATAGATAGATGGATAAATGAAATTAATAAGTGAATATATATGGAAGAAGAATTTGACCCAATAGAAAAATTGCCACAAAACGTTAGAGATTTTTTTAGATCAAATGAACCACGACTTGCTCTTGAGATGGCTTGTTTGCTTTATAATATTGCAACTGAAAAAATAACAGAAGTTGCAGATTTTGTTGGTGATATTTTTTATGGAGATTCAAAATTGGATAATTTGCCATTAAAAATATCAAGGAGCTTAGGAGTAAGTGTAGCTGTTTCATGCGGAATATCCTATGAAATAAATAAAAATACGTTTTTTAAATTGATTGATTATTTTAAAGATGCAGAGTTTCTTCTTGATCAGTGGGAAAAAAGTAAAGTTCCACCAATTATTTCAATAGAAAAAGCCGAAAGACGATTATTAGATATGGAGCCATGGATTAAAGAAGAAAAAGAAAAAAATATTAAAAAAATAGAAGAAAAAAGAAAAGAAATCAAGTTGTCGTTATCGGATGCAATGGTGCAGTATCCGAAAGTTGGGGAACAGAGTGTGGGGAGTGAACAGATAAAATTGAGATATTTTCCGACGCCGGTGAGACCATCGATTAAGAATTGGATTACTGATTTTCATGATGGGATGGGAGCGGGAAAACACAGTCCAATGGATCGTGGAAACTTTTTGTTTCACAGTGAAAATGGAAAAAGATTGAATTCTGCTGATAGGCAAAAACTTGGAATTATTTTGAGATCGCTTGATGAGCAAACACTGCTGACTATTGATGGGGATGCTCAAGTTATTATTTTTGAAAATGCAGAAATGCAGTCATCAGTCATCAGTCATCAGTCATCGGGCGGGGAAAATTCAATAACTGCTAACCCAATTTCAACAACTTCAACAAGGAGCATCATGCCTACCACAAATCTAAATTCTAGCCTGCATGGAAGTCGTAATTTTGGACAGACTCAAACGCAAAGAGCGGTTAGACCTAATGTTGATTTGAGACAAAATAAAATTCAACAGGAAAGAAATACGCATGATGTTTTTGGCGACTTGGCACCGACACCTAAAAATGAAAATATTCAGGATAAACAACTTAATAATAAAGTGCAAGATTTTTTTGCAAAACCAGCAACAGAAAAAATGCAAAATATTGGCAATGTGCCCTCATCCGCCCATGATTACATGGGCACCTTCTCCCAGAGGGAGAAGGGAGAGTCGAAGAAAACCTCTGAGCCAGACAATTACTTTAGTATCCCGCAGTCAAAACCTCCGATTGGAAGTGAAGAATTTCACATTGTAAATACTGATAATGCACGGGCTGAGAGTGGGTTGAAAATGGATCAAATTAATGCTGTCGAGGCTCCGAAGTCTGGCAAAATTCTGGATCGTGATTCTATGAGTGATGAAGATTTGTTTAATATGATTCGAGAAAAAAAGGCCAAGCAAGATGCTGCTAATTCAAATTTGTCTGTTGGAAATTTTAAATTTTCTTCTCCGCAAAAACTTCCAGCCGAACAAGAAAAGCAGCCAGTGCAAAATTTTGTTCAGCAACCATCGCAGCAACAAACTGTTTTGCCTAAACAAAATAATTTTTCAATAAAACCTTCCTCACAAATCAAAAAATCGCCATACCATATTTCACCTTCTGATTATGAATACGGTAAAAAGACTGAGGCAAACAATGAAGCAACTCCAAAGATTCAAAAAAATATTGTAGATCTAAAAAATTAGAAATTTATGCATATTATAGAAATAGCTCGCGCTGGTGTGATCAGTGATGCGCCGTCAATTTCGAGTGTCGGGATAAATGTTTTGAATTTTTTGTTGTCAGTTGTCGAAATTATTGCTATAATTTCATTAGTGATTTCAGGAATTATATATCTTACTGCTATTGATGATAAAAACAGAATGCAAATGGCAAAAAGATCACTGATGTATTCTATTGTTGGAATAATGCTGGGGCTGGGAGGAATGATTCTAGTGTGGGTTGTCGGGCAATTTTTTCAATAGGTCTACGAAATTACAAAAAAGTACAAAAATACAAAATTGAAAGAGTGAAATAAAGAAAATAGATTCTGATCCGCCAGCTGGCGGACAGAATGACACAAAAATTTGGAAAGTAGAAATATAGAAAGATAATAAAAATTAAAAACTAGACAGGGAGGTGTAATTATGAATATATTTAAAAAAATTGCATACGCATCATCAGCAATCGCAACTGCAGTTCCAATGGTTGTTCGTGCTCAATTTGAAACTCCATCAGGAACAGGTCTTCCATCAGGAAGTCTAATTAACATTCTTACTAGTGGAATGAATTGGCTTTTGATTGTGGTTGGAATTCTCGGTGTTATTGGTTTTGTTATTGCAGGTATTTTGTATTTGACAGCTGCGGGAGATGAAGGTCAAATTGATAAAGGCAAAACTGCTATGATTTATTCCATCGTCGGTGTTATCGTGGCTCTTTTGGGAGTTGTTATTATCAAGGCTGTTCAAGGAATGCTTTCTGGTTCATCAAAAAGCTTCTAGCACAACGTTACAAATATATATATGTAAACAAAAAACAATTCGAAAGAGTTGTTTTTTGTTTGTTTTGTAAAAATATGCTATAATTTATTTATTAAAAAATATTCAAAATAAATCAACCCCAGTTAAATAGTGTGGAGTACCACAATTTAACGGGGCAAGAAAATATGAAAAAGTATTTTAAGCAAGTTGTTTTTTCTTTGACGTTAGCGATTGTTGGAATTTCTTTTTCTCCGATGATGGTTTCGGCGGTAGATTGGAATGCTACTTATAATACGGCGAATGGTGGTATTAATGTTGGTATTGGTTCGAATGGATCTATGAGCGGTGGATGGCAAACATCAAATCCATACGGACTTCCATCTGGGAGTATCTTGGGAATTCTTTCCAATCTTCTTTTTTGGCTGCTAGCTATTTTTGCAATTATGGGCGTGATTGGTTTTGTGCTTTCTGGAATTTGGTATCTGCTTTCCGCAGGAGAAGAAGGTATGGCTGATAAAGGCAAGGCAGGAATGAAGTGGTCTATCGTTGGAATTATTGTTGGTCTTTCTGGATTTATTATTATGCAAGCCGTGAGCGCACTCTTGAGTGGGGGAAGCAAAACGTTCTAAAGAAGGCTAAAGGCTAATGTCTAAAGCCTAATTCAAATCTAAAGTATAAAGTAAAAAGTTTAGCCTTGTTTATTTTAGACTTGATTTAGTACTTAGTCTTTAGATTTTAGAATTTGTAGTGTTTACTATTTATTTTCACATATGACAAAAACAAAAAAACTTTTTCTAATCGCAGCCATTTTTCTTTTTCTGAGTGTTTTTTTTGTGGGGGTTGATAATACGGCAAAGGCAAGTTGCGCATCAGATTGCCAATCAATGGCTACTAGTGAAGACGGTAGTTTTGATGATGGGTTATACGGAGAGTGTTATACTTCTTATGATTGTTATAGCGTGGATAAATATTCAAGTTGTGATCCATTTACTGATCCAACATGTTGTGGAGATAGCGGGGGATATTGGTATAATAATACTTGCAATACTGATATAGAAGAGCAGTACTATTTTGATGATTATGGTGTTGGCGATAACTCAACAAGTGCTAGTTATGACGGGGTAGTTGATAATAGTAACAGTAATACTTCTACATGCGATCCAGATCCTTCGTGTTGGTGGTATAATTGTTGTAGAAATGACGTTCCAGCACAAACATCTGCGCAAACTGCTACTGATAAAGCTGCTGCTAATGCGGCGCAGACGAAGGCACTTGCAGCGACTTCAGTCCAAAATGCTGCTACTAAAATTGTAAATGATAAAACAATAGCAATGCAGCAAGCTTGTTCATCTGGAGCGACCCAATCGGCAGATTGTATTGCTGCTCAAAAAGCGCTTGATGATGCAAAAAAAGCATATGAAATAGCCACAGAAGATGCGCAAGCTGCAATTGCGGA
The DNA here is from genome assembly GCA_003507445.1 of Candidatus Moraniibacteriota bacterium. Taxonomy (GTDB): domain Bacteria; phylum Patescibacteriota; class Minisyncoccia; order Moranbacterales; family GWC2-37-73; genus UBA12068. The sequence continues at coordinate 20,619 of DNVR01000014.1, read as the reverse complement.
AATGGATGCTCTTTCGGGCACTAATTATGGAAGTCAGAGTTATGGTTCGACTGGGAATTCAATTGGCGGTGTAAGTTACGGCGTAAATGTTGGTTTTGGTAATGTTCCAGGGGTTAGTGCTGGATCTGCTGCTAGTTGTGGGGTGGGATTTGAAAAAATGGGAGGGGTTTGTTTTCCGACAACCACAGGACTTTCTAGCGCACCTATTTCTACCATCTTGTCCAACTTGTTTTTATGGCTAATGGGACTTTTTGTTACATTTGCTGTGGTTGCCTTCGTTGTCAGCGGAATTCAATATCTTTTGGCTGCAGGAGATGAGGGTATGGCTGAAACAGCGAAAAAGAATGCAACAAACGCTATCATTGGAATAATCGTGGGTCTTTCTGGCTTTATTATCTTTAAAGCAATTGCCGCGGCTCTGAGTGGACAAAGCTACCTTTTTTAAAAAAGTCTAAAAGCTAAAGCATAAGTACTAAATCAAATCTAAAGTCAAAAGTCTGAACTTTATAATTTAAAATTTAGACTTGAATTAGACTTTAGTATTTAGTCCTTAGAACTATTGCAAAGGGTTGACATTTGCAACATTTTCTGATAAGCTACGTATAGATATGAGAGAGGTATGGGTTCGCTGGAAAGCGAACTTTTTTCTTTAATTAGATCGGCGTAACAATTTAATAAGGTGTTTTTTGGTTTTAAGTTTCGAGTTTTTTAAAGAAGCTAAGAGACTAAAGCCTAAAAAGCTAAATAATTATGGCTAAACGTAAAGTACAAGAGGAAGCACAAGAACAAGGGACAAGATTGGGAGAATTTGGAAGCGCAATCTTGCAAATTGCTGAAGAAAAAGGCATTGCAAAAAGCGTAATCATTGAAACGATTGAAGCTGCTCTTTCTGCTGCTTATAAAAAAGATTATGGAAAACGTGGACAAAGAATCCGCGCTGAGTTTAATGAGGTTGGCGGAGACACAAAATTCTTTTTGATTAAGGATGTTGTTGATGAAACTTTGCGCGAATTTGTGGAGGGAGATGAACAGGAAGATGAAGGCAGCGATGACGAACAAATGGTTGAAGGAGAAGAAAAATTGCCTCGTTACAATCCTGAAAGAGATATGCTCTTGGATGAAGCTAAAAAAATCAAAAAAGATGCAAAAATAGGCGATATTATTGAAATTGAGCTTGAACCGCAAACTGAATATGGACGCGTGGCTGCTCAAACTGCCAAACAGGTTATTATTCAGCGTATCCGTGAAGCCGAACGCGATTCAATGTTTCAAGAGTACAAAGGAAAAGAAGGCGAAGTTGTCAGTGGAACAGTACAAAGAATTGAAGGACGAAATACATATATTGACCTTGGAAAATCAGTGGGCGTGCTTTTTCCACAAGAGCAGGTTCAAGGAGAAATGCTTAGAATGGGACAACGCGTGAAAGTTTATCTTTACAAAGTTGAATCTGATCCAAAAGGACCGGGGATCACTCTTAGTCGAACTCATCCTGATATGGTGCGTCGTTTGTTTGAATTGGAAGTACCTGAAATTTTTGCTGGCACAGTTGAAATCAAATCAATTGCTCGAGAAGCTGGTTCACGAACCAAATTGGCTGTTTTCTCAGAGGAGGAAGGAATTGATCCTATTGGTTCTTGCGTTGGACAAAAGGGTACTCGCGTGCAGGCTGTGATTGAAGAATTGGGCGGAGAAAAAATTGACATTATTGAATGGAATGAAAAACCTGAAAAATTCATTGCAGCTGCGATCAGTCCTGCCAAGGTTGTCAAAGTGACATTAAATGAAGACAGGAAAGAAGCGAAAGTTTCTGTGCCAGAAGATCAATTGTCTTTGGCTATTGGTAAGCAAGGACAAAATGTTCGTTTGGCTGCAAAATTAACTGGCTGGAAAATAGATGTTATTGGTGTTGCTGCAAAAATTGCAGAAACTGAGGAATCTGAAGAAACACCAGTTGTTGCCGAAGAAAACACAGAAGTTCAGGAAGTGAAAGAAAAAACTAAAGCTAAAAAAGTTGCAGTCAAGAAAGAAAAGAAGACTGCAAAAAAGAAATAAGGTTTTAAAAATTTTGAAGTCTGAATTTCGAATTTCGAATCAAGTCTGAATGAAATAATGTTTCAAAATTAAGAAATTGAATCATTGTAAATTCATTCAAAATTCAAAATTGGAAATTTAAAATTATTTTGTATGGATAAAATAATCATAGTTGGTCATAAAAATCCAGACACTGATTCAATAGTGTCTGCAATCGCAGCACAAGAATTTTTTACTAAAGTTCTTGGCAAAGAAAGTAAAGCCTACCGAGCAGGTGTGCTTAATAATGAAACCAAATTTATTTTGGAAAAAGTTGGTGTTGAAATTCCGGAGCAAATTGTTGCTATCAATGAAGAAGACAGTGTGGCGTTGGTTGATCACAATGAGGCCGGACAAACTTTTGAGGGATTAAATTATGGGAATGTTGATTATATCATTGATCATCACAAGCTTTCTATTGTGACAGAAAAACCTATTTTTTGTCGTATGGAACCAATTGGAAGCACATCGTCATTGATTGCTAAAATGTTTTTTGAGAGAAGTGCTGAAATGTCTGAAGCTTGTGCAAAATTATTGTTGGCTGGAATCTTGTCGGACACTTTGAATTTTACAAGTCCAACCACAACCCAGGAGGATAAGGAGTTGGCAGAAAAACTTAACAACATCGCAAAATTAAACATAGAAGAATTTGTCGGCGAAATGTTTAATGCCAAATCAAGTTTGGAAGGAATTTCCTTGCAAGATATTATCACTTTGGATTACAAAACCTTTGAAATGGGAAAAAGTAATGTGGGGATTGGAACATGGGAAACCACAAATCCTCAAAGTGTTAATGTAAAAAAGGAGCAAATTTTGCAGGCCCTCATCGAAAAGAAAAATGTAGACAAAGTCGACCATATGTTTTTTATGGTTGTGGATATCATTAAAGGCAATTGCCAGTTGTATATAATTTCTGAAACTGAAAAAGTTTTGGCTGAAAAAGTTTTTGGAGCTAAGGTTGAAGATGAAATTATGTTTTTGCCTGGCGTGGTATCACGAAAAAAACAAATTGTTGTTCCGTTAACAGAAGAGCTGAGTAAATAAATAACCTATAACATACAACATATAACATATAACATATAACAGAATGCGCGTTTGCATTTTTGCTACATGCTACATGTTACATGCTTCATGACTAATGATCACATCGGAAATCAAAAAAATGCCTGAGTCTGAAATTGAGGTTGCGGTGACAGTTTCTTGGGACGAATGGAAAAAATATATTGATCAGGCCGCTACTGATTATTCAAAAGAAATAAAAATTCAAGGTTTTCGCGCAGGAAAGGCTCCGCGCGATATGGTTGAAAAGAAAGTTGGAACAGCGGCACTTTTTGATGCTGCTGCACAAAAAGCGGTGCAGGCAACTTTTCCAAAAGTAGTTGTTGAGAAGAAGATTGAGGCAATTGGAAAACCAAAAGCTGAAATTGTGAAATTGGCTGAAGGAAATGATTTGGAATATAAAGTTATCGTTTCAGTTATTCCTGAGGTTTCGATGAAGCCATGGAAAAGTGGCGTTGAAAAAGTTAACAAAGAATATTCCAAGAAAAATGCTGAAGTTACGGCTGAGGATGTTGAAAAAGAATTGGCTGAAATTGCCAAGAGTCGTGTTCAACACATTACAGTAGAAAGAGAAGCGCAAGATGGTGACAATGTTATCTTGTCATTTGAGGTTAAAAAAGACGGTGTGCCAATTGAAAACGGTTCGAGCAAAAGTCACCCAATGATTTTGGGACGCGGCGTTTTTATTCCTGGATTTGAAGAGCAAGTTGTTGGAATGAAAGCGGGCGAAGTTAAGGAATTTGAACTGACTTTTCCAAAAGAATATCATGAAAAAAGTTTGGCTGGAAATCCAGCGCAATTCACAGTGACAGTTGAAACTGTGCAGGAGCGAAAATCACCAGAAGTTACTGATGAGTTTGCAAGATCTCTTGGAAAATTTAAGGATTTGGCTGAAATGCGAAAAAATGTGACTGAGGGAATGGAAGAAGAGAAGAAAATTGAATTAAAAGAAAAAAAACGAGGAGCTATCATTGACGTGTTGGTTGAAAATACCGTTGTTGAGATTCCTCATATTCTTATTTACGAAGAACTTCACAAGATGATCGGCGAATTTGAAATGCAACTACAGGGAATGAACATTACTTTTGAGCAATATTTGAAACAGATTGGAAAAACTATTGATGAACTTGAAAAAGAGTGGGAACCTCAAGCAATCAAAAGAATAAAAGCTGCTCTTGCTTTGGAAGAAGTTGCCAAGGAGCGGGAAATTGAAGTTGCCAATGAGGAAGTTGAAGCAGAAATGAACAAAACTCTTGCTCAATATAAGAAAATTCAAGATGCCGAAAAGAATATTGATTTGGGCAAGTTGTATAACTATGTGAAAGGAACGATGGTTAATGAGAGAGTGCTTGAATATTTGGAGAATATTAAGTAAAAAGGGTGGCGAATGAATATTTTAGTGAAAATATATTAAAAGTATAATTTCAAATTAAAAATTAAAAATTTCAAATGAATTCAAAAATGTTCTAATGTTTAAAAATTTAAGCATTTGAAATTAGGATTTTGTTTGATATTTGAAATTTGATATTTGAAATTGTAAAAATTTTATGTCTAATAAAATTACAAATCAGTATCTAATCCCAACAGTAATCGAAAAAACAAATTATGGCGAGAGAGCATATGATATTTATTCTCGCTTGCTTAAGGATAGAATAATTTTTTTGGGAACCGCTATCGATGATGGTGTGGCTAATGCTATCATTGCTCAATTGCTTTTTTTGGAGCAACAAAACCCAAAAGAAGATATTAAGATTTATATAAACTCTCCTGGAGGCTCTGTGAGCAGCGCCCTTGCAATTTATGACACAATGCAATACATTCGCTGCGATGTGCAAACGATTTGTGTTGGTTTGGCAGCTTCTGCGGCAGCACTGCTTTTAAGCGCTGGAAAAAAAGGTAAGCGATTCGTGCTTCCTAATTCTGAAGTTATGATTCATCAAGTGATGGGAGGAGCCAGTGGTCAAGCCTCTGACGTTAATATTCATGCTCAACATATTCTCAAAACCAAAGAAAAGCTTAATGGTATTTTGGCAAAAAATACTGGTCAAAAGATTACAAAAGTTGAAAAAGACACCGACCGAGATTATTTTATGTCAGCCAGCGAAGCAGTAAAATATGGAATTGTGGACAAGGTGATAGGAGAGTAACAGCTTTTTAGGCTTTAGCTTGTCAGCTTCTTAGAAAAAATGCAGAATAAAAAAACACCCATTGGGTGTTTTTTTATTTCTAAAAAGCTAATGCCTGATAAGCTAAAAAGCTATTTTAACAGTGGTAATAGGCTTTCCCCGTTCATATCTTCGGGTTTTTGGATGCCGAGAAGGTCAAGAACGGTAGGGGCAATGTCACTAAGAAGTCCACCGACCTCACTTTGTTGCCGGACGATTTCTTCAGATTTTTTTTCGCGATGATTGTCAGATGTAATAAACCAAAGTGGCACTGGGTTGGAAGAGTGCTCTGTGTCAGTTTGTCCGGTACGATAATTTTTAATCTCCTCGACATTTCCATGATCCGCTGTGATAAAAAGACAACCACCCTTTTTTAATACTGCCGGTATGAGCTTGGATAGGTTTTTATCGATTGTTTGAACTGCAACAACACACGCGTCGGAGTTTCCAGTGTGTCCAACCATATCAGCATTGGCATAATTAACCAAAATAAAATCATATTTCTCCTCCTCAATAACTTCAAGGATTTTTTCTGTTATCAGTGACGCGCTCATTTCAGGAGCTTCATCGAATTTTGAAACTGCGGGCGAGGGAATTAGCATTCGATCTTCGCCAGCCCACGGTTCTTCTTTGCCTCCGTTAAAAAAATAGGTAACGTGAGCGTATTTTTCAGTTTCTGCGATGCGAAGTTGCTTAAGTTTGTTTTTGCTAAGAATTTCTCCAAGACCACCTTCAAGAGTTGTTGGCGGGAAAGCAATACCGACAGGTAAATCCTTTTCATATTCTACCAATGTTGTAAAGTTTATGTCTAAAAGGTCTCTTTTGAATCCATCAAAATCAGGAAGAACAAATGCTTTGGTAATTTCTCTGGCTCTATCTTCACGAAAATTGAAAAAAACAACGCTATCTCCATTTTGAACTGTTGCCACCGGTTTTCCATTTTCAGTTATGACTACAGGTTCAATGTATTCATCTGTAATTTCATTTGCATAAGAATCTTGCAGGGCTTTTATTGGGTCTTGGGCTTCAATTCCTTTTCCTTCAGTCAGTAGTCTATATGCTTTTTCGACTCGGTCCCAGTTGTTGTTTCTATCCATTCCCCAGTTGCGACCGCTTAAAGATGCAATTTTTCCAATCCCGATTGATTTGAGATGATTTTGCAAATCTTGCAGAGTTTTGGTGCCTGAAGTTTGAGGTGAGTCTCTACCATCAGTAAATCCGTGAATAAAAACCTTAGTAAGTCCTTTGTTTTTCGCCATTTCCAAAATTGCAAAAAGATGTTCCATATATGAATGGACACTTCCTTGCCCAATTAACCCCATAAGATGGAGAGAAGAATCTTTTTCTTTTGCAGCTTCCATTGTTTTTGACAATGCTTCATTTTCAAAAAAAGTGTGATCCTGAATGGAAAGTGTGATGCGAGGCAGATTTTGATATACGATTTTGCCTGCGCCCATTGCCATATGTCCAACTTCACTGTTTCCTGATTCCCCCCAAAAAAGTCCTACTGAAATTCCAGAGGCCTGCAAAGTTGTCATTGGATAAAAATGGTCAAGTTTCTCAATCGTTGGCAAACTCGTTTCCTTGAGCACGTTGCCTTTGCTGTTGTTGCTAATGCCCCAACCATCAAGCACTACGACTAAAATTGGTTTATACATAAATTTTCATAGAGCATATAACATAAAACATGTAACATGGGCTCAAAATATTTTTTGGAAATTAAATCAAATATTACTTTATATTATATAGCATTGGGATCATGAAGCTGCATTGCATTTCTGCTTCATGTTCCATGTTCTATGCTCCATGATAACATTTTTCGTTTGCTTTGACAAAAAACCCTTATTCTTATATCATAGTAATGCAGATAAAAAGTTAAAAATGGATCGGTTCGACTTGATTATCCACACAGAATTGGCTAAGCTAAGACAAATTTTGCATTAATATGAAGTTTATTCTTACTTCAAATATATCTAAAAAAATGCAGTCATAAGGCCCTTGGAGCCTTCTTTTGGCGTGGAAAAGTGATCAGTCGGAGCGTTTGAAAATGTATGACATCACTAATTATTGTTCTGAGTCTTCTCATTGGAGGGGGAGCAGGATATCTTACAAGACAGTCAATAGCGCGCAAGCGTCTTGACACAGCAGAGGGAAAAATTGAAAAAATGACTGAAGAAGCCGAGAAAAAAACTCAGGAGCTTGTTTTGGATGCCAAAAACAAAGCAGTTGAAATTCTTGAGGAAGCAAAGAAAAAGGAAAAAGAGCGAGAAGATCAAATACTTCGCAGTGAGCAGCGAATCGAAAAGCGTGAAATTGCTATTGATCAAAAAACAGAAGAAATTGAGAACAATCGCAAAATTCTTGAACAAAAAGCTGAAGAAATAAAGAAGATAAGGCTTGAAGTTGAAGATGCACGTTCAAGAGAATTGGAAAGACTGGAAAAAATAGCAGGACTTTCCAAAGAACAAGCCAAGGCAATCCTTTTGCAACTCACAGAAGAGGAGAGTCGCGAAGCATTGGCTGAGAGAATGGCTAAAATTGAAAGACAAGGCGTAGAAGAAATAGAAAAACGAGCCAAAAATATAATGACAAGCGTTATTCAAAAATACGCTGGTTCTCACGCTGCTGAAGTTGTGACAACAACCGTTTCAATTCCATCCGATGAGGTTAAAGGGAGAATTATTGGTCGCGAAGGACGAAACATTAAAGCTTTGGAAAAACTTACGGGAGTTGAAATTATTGTTGATGACACACCAGAAGCAATTGTCATTTCTGGCTTTGATCCAGTGCGCCGTGAAATTGCTCGTATCACCGTTGAAAAGCTTATTGGCGATGGACGTATTCACCCAACCAGAATTGAAGAAGCTGTGGAATTTGCCAAAAAAGAAATCGACAACAAAATCAAGGAAGCAGGAGAAGCTGCCGTGTATGACCTGGGAATTGCCGGACTTGATCCGAAATTAATTTATCTTTTGGGTAGACTTCGATATCGAACAAGTTTTGGACAAAATGTTTTGCTTCATTCCCTTGAAGTGGCACATCTTTCAGGTGCGCTTGCTGCAGAGCTTGGCGCTGATGTTGTGGTTGCCAAAAAAGCTGGACTTTTGCATGACATTGGAAAAGCCGTTGATCATGAAATTCAAGGAACGCACGTTGAAATCGGAATGAAGATTATGGAAAAATTCTCGATGCAAAAAGAAATTATTGATGCAATGAAATCTCATCACGAGGATTATCCATTTGAAACTCCCGAATCTTTCATTATTGCTGCTGCTGATGCAATTTCAGCTAGTCGTCCCGGAGCACGTAAAGACACCTTAGAAAAATATCTTAAAAGACTTGAAGAATTGGAAACAACTGCAAATTCTTTTCCTGGAGTTGAAAAAACATATGCAATTCAAGCTGGGCGAGAAATTCGCGTGTTTGTTAAACCAGAAGAAATTGATGACTTGGGCGCATTAAAATTGGCGCGAGAAATTGCTGATAAAATTGAAGCAGACTTGAAATATCCTGGAGAAATCAAAGTTAACGTTTTGCGAGAGACAAGATCAGTCGAATACGCAAGATAAATTTGAGGTCGTTGAAGAATAAAATTTTTTTAAAAAATTTATTCTTTAGCTCTCTGAGCATCTTTATAATTTTGTGCCGTGCAGCGTGGAAATTTTTAATAAAATTTCTTTACGCTGTGTATAACTTGGATTTGCTTTATTTGGGCGAAGAATAGTACAATGGTTGGAGTAAGGATAAAACTTAAAATAGAAAGGATGGTGAATACTATGGCAAATGTAAACAAAGACGCTCTCGTTGACGCAATTGCATCAAAAACAGATCTTTCTAAAAAAGATATTGAAGCAGTTATTGAAACATTGATCGAAAAGATTACTGAAGAAATCCGAACAGGAAACAAAGTAACTTTGACTGGATTCGGAACATTCAAAACTTCCGACCGAGCTGCTCGTGAAGGAATCAATCCTCAAACGAAAGCTAAAATCCAAATCCCTGCAATGACAGTTCCTAAATTCACTGCTGGAAAAGCATTGAAAGAAGCTGTTAAGTAGATCCCACCATATTGAAATATATTTTTTTTGAATATATCAAAAGATGGAAACAAAACCCACCGCAAGGTGGGTTTTGTTGTTTCGAAATATATTTTTTTGTTGTATAATAAGTAAAGATAAGATGAATAGTATAAAAAGAAGATCAAATATAAAAAAAGTTAAAGTGGTTGTGAATTTAGCCATCTTTTTTTTCATGTTTGTTTTTTTTGTCGGGGAAGCTTCAGCAGCTACCAGAACAAAAACAGTTGAATTTTTTATTGGGCAGAATCAAACTAGTGGAACTGGTGTAGCGGCTAATACATATTGGTCTCCAACTGCTGTTACAATTGATTTGCCTGATGCTATAACTTCAGCAAATCTTATAAAATCAGCTTGGATCGACTTTACTTTTCAAAGTGCTGCTACTACAGCACCGGGGGTTGTGACAATTGGACTTACTCCATCAGGACAAAGTGAATCAATATTTACCTCAGCTTCATATTTGTCATCGGGAGAAAACTATTCCATAAGAATAAAGCCAAATTTTACTTCTGCAGTTGCTGGTAGATTTGTTGCAGCTGGGTCTTATTCTTTTTCTTTTCGTGCTAAGGTCGCAGGCGTTGCCACAAAAATGGCAAGTGCAAAGATGTTTATAACATATGATTATGATGATCAGGCAACAACTCAGCTTAATACTGTGAAATATATGATTGGTCAAAGCGCTGGAAATGTGGCAGTTGGAGCAACCGGAACAACTTTTACTTCACCGAATTTAGCAATAGCTGAGAATTCCCCGGTGGTTGTTTCGGCTTGGTCTGAAATTAGAGGTCAAGTTCCGGCGACTAGCACTACTGATAGTACTTTTGCGATAAATTATGATAGTGATGCTGCTAGCAACTATTATTTGGATAATGTAGGAGGCACTGATTCGCAAGCAATTTATATATTACATCCCAAAAATTCAATAACTTTAAATGCGAGTCACACACTGAAAATTGCAACTACAGCAGGATATCAAATGAATCTTGTTTCGGCTGAGCAGGTTATTACTTATAAATTTAATTATACAAATTCAACTTCACTTACGAATACTCGTGAAATTTTATTGGGCTCGGATGGTAACAAGGCATCTGCTGTTTCATTGGATGTGACAAATACAATTAACATTCCAGAAGATAGTCATATTTTTAAAAACATTTATCTTCGTGGAACTGCACATTCAGCTTCTTCCGGAACAGATCAACTTGCTGCTCAATTGGGATCCTCCACTCCAATTCCGACAAAATCATTTGTTTATACGGCTTCAACAGAAGAGACGAATAATTTTTGGATTCTTTCTGATGATGTTGCTAATTTATCTTCAATGGTAAAAGGTGATAATCAGATTTCAAGTACTTTCGTTGGAACAATGACATCACGAGCTTCACAATTAATTTTGACATATTCCTATGCAAAATCATCGATAAGTTTTTCTGGTGCAGCAATTTTTTGGGCAGAGCAACAAGTAGCATATGGCTTAACTGGAACACCAAGTGTAAATGTGGCCGTTTCTGGATCAACAGTAGTAGGAAGCTGGGATTCTTATGTTTGGGCAAATTCAATTAACGGTGTGACTCAAGACAAAGCCGCAAATATTTCAACAGATCCAACTGTAGCAAAGATTTATAATTGGAACTCAACTGGGGAATATCAGTGGATTTTATTTTTTCATAAAAATGATGCTAATGAAATAATATCAAATGGTTCTTACGCTATAAATTTAGGTTCGACAGGAAGCAATGTTATGGCTGCTGTGGTTGGGACTTCTTTTACTTATACAACCATGGCAGGTTCTTTAACTGTTAATATTGTTGATGCTGGTGGAGCAAACGTTTTAAATCCTTCAGTTTCATTTTCTTCAAAAACATTTGATTGGGTCTCGCAGCAATCAATAGGAACATTCGGAGTGTCTTCTCAAAAAATAAGAATAAATAATACAACTGCAAGTCCAACTTGGACATTAGCGATTGCTGCAGCAGCAGGAAATACAGCGCTTTGGACAAGTGGGGGGAATACCTATGATTTTAATGGAACATCGGTTACAGGAAGATTGCAAATAAATGCCAGTGCTGGAACAATAACGCCGCAAAGTGGATGCGTGACAACGGGATTAACAAAAGGCGGTGCAACATATTTTTCTCAAGGAACTCAAGACTCTATAACTATTCTTTCTGCCAGTGCTAGCGCGCAAACAGGATGCTATTGGGACCTTACAGGAATAACGATGACACAGGATATTCCTGCAATTCAAAAATCAGGGAACTATGCATTAAACTTGGTTGTAACTGCAATTTAATGAAAACTTTCAGTGGAAATATTGACAAAACACATTTTTAGGCGTATAATTGAACTATAAAGAAATAAGAAATATAGATCTGAGAAGATTTATCGGGTGAATTCTTACGTAAGGATTCGCTTTTTTTATTTCTCAAAAACCTAAATAGCAATTTTAAATAAAAAATTAATTAAAAAACATCCATTAATAAAAGGATGAAAAAACACCCCAGTTAAATAATGCAAATAATTGCAATTTAACGGGGCAAGAAAATATGTTAAAAAAAATCGGATTAATTTCTGCGGCAATTTCTATTTTTGCAATCAGTGGGATTGCTTTTGCTGCAAATCAAGCCACCATCAATCAAGCCATTAATGATGGAACAAAATCAGTAGACATTGTTGACGCTGGTGGAACAACAGTGGCTAGCCCTTCTGTTTCATTTGGTAACTTGTCTTTTTCTTTTGATACTCAAGATGGTGCTGGAGTATTAGGAACAACGTCGCAAGTTATTCGAACATATAATCCGACCTCAGGTGCGACTTGGTCAGTAAGCATCGCAGCCAGTGCTCCAACTGCTGTGTGGACATCTGGTGGTAATACTTATGACTTTAATGATACAGCTGGATATACTGACGGTGCTGATACTGACACCAAAGGAGGTCAAATGACAATTGATCCTTCTGTAGGAACAATCGCTGGTGTTGCTGGATGTTTGACTTCAAATATTAGTAAAGGAGCTTCAACATCATTTGTTGAAGGAACTACTAATAGTATTGGGCTTATGACAGCTGCTGCTGGTGCACCAACATATTGCAGATGGGATCTTACAGGAATTAATTTGACGAACAAGGTTCCTGCAGCTCAACCATCTGGTTCATATGCTCTAACACTCGTACTTACAGTTGTTTAATTAAAAGCTATACAAAAAAATACCCCGGTTAAATAGTGCGGATTACCGCAATTTAACGGGGCAAGAAATATGAAAAAAATAAAAAAAATTCTTAATATGGATATCACACAAGAAATTCATATTAACGAGGAATCACAACTAGCTGCGCTTATTGCACTTGTGCCAATGTTGGTGTTCTCATTCTTCTTTAGTACTGGTTTGGTAAGCGCTGCTGAAACAACCGATTTATCTCAAAGCATCACAGGCGCATTGGATGTTAAAATTGTTGATGGCTCTGGTAATGAAGTTGCAAGTCCTAATGTGGCTTTTCCTTCAAAAAACTTTGCCGCAACTTCTCAAACTTCAGCTGCAGTCCTAGGAACAGCTTCAGAGAAAATGAGAGTGACAAATCCTCGTGGAAATGTTGCAACTTGGTCATTGAATTTGGCAGCGACCTCAGGAGCCACAGCTTCTTGGTCAAATGGAACAAGTAACTATGATTTTAACGATGCAACTGCTTTAGCTGCTGATGGTGGCGACGGCGATTCAATTGGTGGGCAATTATCAGTAGACCCATCGGCAGGAACACTTGCAGGAGTCGGAACGACAAGCGGTGCAAATGTTTCTCTTGGTGCGTTTAGCGCTTTTAATGAAGGAACAGTGGACAGTATCGATATTCTTTCAGCTGCTGCTGGTGCTCAAAAACCGGGAGTTTGGGACTTAACTGGCGTTAACATCTCACAATCAATCCCTGGTATGCAAGCAACAGGAGCTTATACAATCAATATGACTTTGACAGCAATATAGAATAAAAAGGAGCGCACTCAATTTATGGCATTGAATTATTTTTGATTTGCCTACTTCCTTTCTTGGCACGCTCTTGACCGAAAAACTATGGTCAATCGCTCTTGCCTGCTGTTTCGCAGCCAACGGCCGCGAAAAAAAGTAATCAAATCAAAAATATTTTTTAAAACCATAAATTGAGTGTGACCCATAAAAAATAGTTAGAAAAAGAAAACAAAAGCATTCAATTTAAAGTTGAATGTTTTTTGTTACGTAATCTTTTTTGTGTTATAATTTCAGAAAGTTATACTTACTATTAAAATAAAAAAATGTTTACAAAAATAAAATCAATCAAAAGTTTACTGGCAGTCTCTTTGTTTGCTTTTGCGATATTTTTTGCACCGAAAGTCAGTGCAATAGAATATGGTATGTTGGGCGGAAAGCCTGCCAATCCTGATCCTAACGTTGCTGACAGCTCATCTTGGTTTATTTATAAGTTGGCTCCGGGAGAAAAAAAAGAAGATGCTTTGCAGGTTATGAATTTGTATGAAAATGAACTTGGCGTCTTGGTGTATGCAGCTGATGGCACCAAAAGCTCAGGTGGAGGATTCGCGCTCAAACAATATACTGAAGGAAAAGAAGAGGTTGGAGCGTGGGTAAAGTTTTATCCGGAAAGTGTGCCAGCTGTTTTTCAAGAAGTTTTTGAAGAAAAAGAAAGTAAAATAATCGATTTTTGCAATCTTTCCAAGGAGGATTTGCAAACAGCGATGAAAAAAACCAAACTCTCTGACGAAGATTTTGATGCACATCAAAAATGGTGCCAAGGAACCGAAGAGGTTACGCTTTCTCTTGCTGCTAAGGAGAATAAGAAAATTCCATTTGTGTTTTCTGTTCCAGACAAGGCTGATGTGGGAGAGCATACTGGCGGAATCTTGATTCAAAAAGCGCAGTTGGATGATGCAGGCGCTGATCAACAAGGATCAGCTGTAAAATTAACAACGCGAGTCGGAGTCAGGATTTATGAAACAGTGCCAGGCCAGGTTATTAAAAAACTGACTTTTAGTGATTTCAAATTGGTAAAGAATTACAAAGAACTTAATTTTATGCGCTGGTTTGAGAAAAATCCCAAGCCCGAAGATTTTTTGGTGCAAGGGGATGTGACAAATTCTGGCAATGTTAGCGTGGATTTTCAAAATGTGATCAGTATCAAAGACAATTTTTTTGGCAAACGCACACAGGAAATTACTGATCGAAATTTTCAAGTATTGAAGGCTGACACATTTGTTTCTAATTATTCCTGGGAAAGTCCTCGTTTTGGGAAATACACTTTTGCAATGGGTTTGAAATATACTGATGATCAGGGCAAAGAACAATCGACTTATTCCAGTCCAATTACTGTTTGGATTTTTCCTTGGCGAGAATTAATTGCGATATTGGTTGGAGTTTTGATTTTGGGTGGAATATATTTGGGACGCAAAAAATATCTAAAGAAAAAATATGGAGCTATTGGCTGGGTTGAGTATAATGTTAAAAAGACTGATACGATTGCTAAGTTGGCTAAAAAATATGAAATCGATTGGGAAATTTTAGTTCGTACAAACAAAATTAAACCCCCATTTTTGCTTGAAGCGGGAATGGTTGTGCTTGTGCCACCAACAGTCAATGGCAAGGAAATTCCTGCGGAAGCGGTAAAAGCTAAAAGCAATGAGAAAAAAATAGTCAAAGAACTGGAGGTTCCTGCTAAAACAAAATCAGCAGCAAAAATAGTGCCTGAAGCTGTTTTGGTTGAATCTACTGCGAAACCTTTTAATATGAGGTATTTGGTTTGGGGTGTAATAATATTGTTGCTTGCAGGTATTATTGTGGCAGGAATTAACTTTGCCAAGAAAAATAAAGCTGCTGAGGTTAATACTCAGTTGTCGATCACTTCTCTTGGCAGCGATGTCAATGAAGTTCAACCTGTGGAAACTGAAAAACCAGTTCCAACTGAAGTTTCAACCTCAGCTCCAGCTAAAGTCAAAAAGGAAACAGGAAATGTCGTTATTCTTAATGGAGGAGGTGCTCCTGGTAGTGCAGGGAAAATGAGTGATTTTCTAAAAACAAGTGGTGTGACTGAAATTGAGGCTAAAAATGCTGAGCTCGATACTCATATTGGGATTGTTGTTTACTATAAAGAAGAATATATGCCGTTTGCTGAAAAAATTATGAAGACTTTGAGTGAGAAATATGATGATGCCAAGCTGGAAGTTGCCACGAATGATGAACAAAAAAGTGCGGCTGTGGTTATTGTACTTGGAAAGTAAAAGGGTGTATCATTGATTTGAATCTATAAGTTAGGCGATAAATTAAGGGTGGTATGAGCATTAAAAATGTTCTACAGGTCTGTTTATTTTCTTTGGTCGTGGGTGCGGCTTTGTTTTTGATTTTACCTGAAAAAACGTTAGCTGCCACCAACACAACAATGTCGCAAAGTATTTTGCCTGTGCGCTTTGTATATTTGGAAAAAGATGGTGCAATTGATAGTATTTGGAGCAATGTTACAGAAAAAGACAGTTTGTATGTGGTAAAATTTTTTGATAAGGAGAAAAAAGAGGTTTTGACCCAGCAATCAATGCTTTTAAAATATGTTGAAAAAAGTAAAACGGCTACTGTGAGCAGGCAAAGTACGCAGGAAACAAAATTTGTTAAAACTGATAGTGGTATTGAAGAGATTAAAACGATCGTTTAGAATTATGGACTTACGCATTTCGAAACGCGTAACTTCTGAAGTTGTATGAAAAAATTCATTAAACAAAAAAAGACTTCTAGGAAATTGTTTCTGTTTTTGGCAGGATTAATTTTTTTGCTTGTTCAAGTCTTGGTGTTTAATGTTTTTTTGGGAAAACCTTTCACTTTTGCGAATGCCCTTGAAACGGTAACATTCGATCAAAAAATAAAACCACTTGATCCAATTGAAAAAACTTCTCCAATAGAAAAAGAAAACAAAAAAATAAAAGAATTGAGCACTTCTGAGTTCAGAATGATAACGCCTCTTGTAGACAACAAGGAAAAAAATGCTGAAATAGAGCTGGAAAGAATTAAAATCGCACCCGTCACAACATTTAGCGGGACGTCTCTTTATCCCAATTCAGAAGTTTTTTTGGATGTTAATTCTGATCGATTTTTTTCTTCAACACTTAGTGACAATGAAGGACATTGGACCTGGACTAATGTTGGAAATCCATTGGAAGAAGGAGATCACAGCATTGAGGCTTATAGCATAGCCCCTAACGAGCTTAGTAATAAAAGAGATGTGCTGGCACAAAAATATTTCTTTACGGTTACTTCAAATGCAAATGAAAGGTTCAATATTGTTTCCTTGGGAGATTCTCAATATAGTGAAAAAGGAGGAAGTGATGATTTGGGTGATAGAATTAAAAACAATGCGCTTTTTAGTACATATGTTTTCAGCGCTGCTTTTCCAAGTAAGAGGGAATATAGTTTTGGAGATGATATGAAAATAGAGCTTTTGTTTAAGCCTTTAGTGAAAAATACCAGAAATGATGCTGAGGTAGAATATGTTATTTTCAGAGAGGATAGTGATTATGAAAAAAGCAAAGAACCATCCAGTGTTTTTTCAGACAGAATTCTTTTGGAGGACGGAGGGTATTTTCTTAAAAACATTAAGTTAAAGGAAAATATTATCCCTGGAAATTATGTTATGAAAATAATGGCCAAAATAGGCAAGGATAAATATTATCAATCTTTGAAATTTGGTGTTACTTCAAAAACTCTTATGACTATAGGTTCCAATGTGGTTACCGTGGAAAAGTTTGGACAAGTGTTGGTTTTTAATGTGATCTTTATAATATTTGTGCTTATTATATTAGTTTCTTTGGTTATAAGTGAACTTAGAAGGTATATGATTTACAGACCAGTTGATGAAAACACTTTGAAAAGACGCGGTTATTTTACTAAATAATAAATTTATTATAATATGAATATAGCGGTATTAGCTGGTGTTGTTAATGCGTTTGTTGGTGTCTTTTTGATTGTATTATCAACAAAATTAGTTTTGCGAACTGAAAAAAAACTTGATCTTGTAGCTAAATTTTTTTTGGCTGCTTCAATAACATTTTTGACTGCTACCTTGCTAGAAACAAATGCATATCTCGGGCTTTATGCGCCTGATGTATCTTTTGCTTTTTGTAAAATTATGTTTACCATCACAACGTTGCTGTTTGCTTTTGGCGGGTATACTCTTTATGGGTTAACTAAAAGTAAATAAGATTATTTTTTTTATTTAATACTTATATTGGTTGCTGCATAAAAATTATGCAATTCATATAAGAAAAAACTATGGCACTTATCTTGGGAAATATAGATTTGGCGGGGTTGTTGTTGGCGATTGTTAGTTTAATAATGACGACAAAGCTCGTTTTGCGAACTGAAAGAAGCTTGGATAAAGCTGCGAAATGTTTGGCTGCATTTTCGGTTATATTGGTCTTATCTAATCTTGCCTCTTTGAATGATTTTTTTGGTGGAATTATTTCGGATAATATTAATCTGATAATATTTCACTCATCTCGCGTGTTGTCGCTGGTTTGTTTTATATCTGCTATGCGTTATCTTATTAAAATTACTGAAAAAAAGTAAGGATATTAAAATTTTAATTAACCCTAGTTAAATGGTTTGAATTGTAATAACTTTAACGGGGCAAGAAAATATGACTTTAAATTTGCTGATGGTTTTAATAAATTTAGCACTGATGCTTGTTACGGTGGGAGTCTTGATAAAAATAATACTTAGAACTGAAAAGGGCATTGATTTGGCATTTAAGATTTTAATCATTTCTCCGATAGTTTTGCTGCTGGCTTCTTTTTTGCAGATGGATAAGATTATGGGTGTTTTTTCTAAAGAGTATGCCCAGATTGTTTTTTATGCTTCCAGATTTATTGCCAACGTGGCATTTTTGGCTGCATCTATTGTATTTTTGAAAACAATCTCAAAATGCAAAGAAAACTAGTTTTTTAGCGAAAAATTGATCAATAAGTACAATAATTGACTAAATAACAAAATTCGTTTAAACTAGGGATTAGTTTGAATATTTAGACGGGGCGTGGTGTCAACGGTAGCACGAGTGATTTGGGATCATTTAGACAGGGTTCGAATCCCTGCGCCCCGACATACAAAGAAAAACAGGATGACTTTTTGAGTCATTCTGTTTTTCTTTGTATTTTGGATTGCCAGGGATTCGAACCGGCAGAAGCTAAGCAAGGCGACATTCAGCAGGATGTAGACGCAGCGTGCGTCGATGGATGTGAGGAATACGAACATCCAGCGCTGCCGAGGACAAGGAGTTTGTGAGTGTCGACGAACAAACGACGCGTAACATTGCAAATTTGCGCGGGATTCGAAGGGTATTTCAAAAAGGCAAACGATTTTGCGTTTTTGAAAACCCCGGCTCTGGGGGAGAACTTTCTCTGCGTACTCGCGAGAAAGTTCGGAGGAAGAGGAATCCCTGCGCCCACATTATTTTATCTAAATAGTGAGCTTTATTTCTTGCTGCGGGTGTAGCACTTTTTCGCGAGAGTGTTTTTTACAATATGAAATTTTAAAGACCCCGCTGAACGTATCAGTGGGGTCTCTTTATTTTTTTTAAACTTTATTTAGTTGTTACTACATGCTTTCAGATCCTGGATGAATTGAAGAATGACTGGAATAGCTACATATTCATCAATTTTAGCGACATCTGCATCAAGTTCACAGAAGAAAACAAAATCTTTTGAATTCTTCCATGATCCATCAATGCAGGCACGGCCAATCCAGGATGCTCGCGATGAAAGTGAAATTATTCTGGCACTATTGGAACTCGAATCTTTGATTGCATCCTCCAATAACCTTATCAGCTCCGTGGTTGTTGTGTTTTCACTGATGAGGAAACTGATTATTGCATCAAGAACAGCAGAGGCGGCGAGGAAGTTATTCATCAGAAATTGTTCGCTTTTGGAGACTAGTTGATCGAATGTCTCAACATATTCTGGATGAATAACATCAGCACCAGGATTGGCAGTCTCTTTGAGCTTGAAAATTCCAAGCTGTTTGAGAGCATTGTCGCTTAGTTGGCGGAAGCGAATTCTTGTCATTGGCGTGATGGAAATCATATTCCCATCAACATCTTCCAATCTAAGAATGCCTTTGGCAAGAAGCATTTCAGGTGAACCGAGGAATGGATTGTTTGGATCTTCGAGATTGGCCATTTTGCCAACTTTCCAACCATCCAACCAGCATCCCTTGGAATATCTGAGTGCCAAATTGCGCAGATCCACATTGCCATCGCCAACTATCATTGCCAATTTATTGTTGATTTCGAGATTCATTTTCTGCTCCTGTCATGGTTCGGGTTATATCCCGCATTCCGCTGACAGATGAAGATTGACGTGATCTCGAAGCATTCCGCTACGATAGGTTTCGGGTTGACCCTTGAATAATTCTCAAGGGCTTACAGCAAGTGACATTCCATCACTTTTGTCGATTACTACTGCCTAGCTGAAATTGCGCGTCGATCGTCTAGGTTGCGATAGATTCTTTGCCAAACATTTTCAGGATCTCTCCTAGAATGGCCGAGAAAATAGTGCTCCTTCTCATCATCACCAGCTTCGCACAATACCTCTTTATAGCTAGGTACATGTTCAACTTTAAATTCCTTGTTGAAATTCATGTGCAGTACTGCTGTTAAACTTTTCTTACAGTCGTTGCGACCATGCTGGATAACTGACAAAATTCCAGAGATAGGCATTCCGCCATCCTTGGTTTTGCAGTCCCATGTGGTTACATCTGCCAAGGCAAATTTTTCCTCGCTGTAATTATGCTTGGAAAGAATCTCCTTGTTTTTGTTACCCAGCAAATAAATAATGCATTTTATTCCAAAATGCTCTGGCTGGGAGTTTGCTGCAAGTGCGAGAATTCCTCTCACGTTGTTGCCATCGACCGCTTTGTCATCAAGAAGCTTGCGATCGATTCCCTTTACTTTGATATCGATTTTCGCATCTGAATCTTTGCTCTGTGAAAAATCAAAATCTTGCTCCAGGGCAATTTTTACAGCAGGTGAACGTTTTAGAATTCCATGTACCTGATTCGGATGGGTTCTCATTTTCTGCCTCCTCTATGGTTGATAAGCTCCGCATTCCGCTGTCGAGCTTTTAAAGAACAGTTGTCTTTCGACTTAATAGGATATTATATTTTTCAGGATAAGTCAATGGAATCCGGTAATGTCCACATACATATGGCGGTTTTCACAAGATAGCAGTATCTTGGAGG
>DNVR01000002.1 GCA_003507445.1 Candidatus Moraniibacteriota bacterium | reverse complement strand
GCTCTGCAGCGCTTCCAACAACGTCAACAACCACAGGTGGTAATCAAATTCCTTGGATGGAGGTTACACCATAGTCATATAGCCCCAGTTAAATACTGTGGAGTACCACAATTTAACAGGGTAAACATATAACATAAAACATATAGCAGAAATACACAAAAATACAGCCTGTTCGGCTGTATTTTTTGGGGTTGACAAAAAGTATTTTCTGTGCAATCATATGTTGAAGTCTACCTTAAGGCTTTGAAGTTACTTTACATATATAAATAGGATTTAGAAAAAGGGCAAAATCACCAACCACTTCTATTTACGACAGAAAAGGAGAGAGAGATGAGAAAAGAAATGTCTGATTGGCTGAAAGTAGGGTTGTTGATGATTTGCTTGCTGTTCTTTGCAGCCTGTGGCGGAGGTGGTGGCAGTTCTTCTGCTCCCACAACTCCATTAGTAAGCAAACCAGTGGCATCGTTTACGATGAATGTAAACGGGCTAACTGTAGCTTTTACTGATGCAAGTACGAACAACCCAGTTTCCTGGTCGTGGATCTTTGGAGACGGGGCAACAAGCACGGAGCAAAATCCAACGCATACATACGCTGCTGGGTCATACACTCCGAGTCTTGTCGCAACAAATGCGGCAGGATCAAGCGCGAAGTTCGAGGCTACGATTAATGTTTCTGCGCCACCAACAACAATCTTGAAGCTGGAGCCATTTCCGGCGCTTAATCCGGAAGTTATTCCCGTGCTTGTCAACAAAGCTTTTTATGACGAGCACCCGGATGTGGTCAAAAACGCAGGAGCTGCAATCTCAGAAGTAAGCGCAGTTTTTGCTAAGAATACCGCAAAAAGGTATCAAGTTGGGCAGGTAAAAAGTTATACCAATGCTCAATTTGATGCAATTCAGACAGACCAGTCGAATTATTACGACAATAATTTTCCGGGGAGTCCAAAATATGGCGGGACAACGCTTGTTTACTTCATATATAAAGATAGGAGTGAAATTCCGGCGTATATCACTTCACAATACTCCTATACCTTTACTACAACCCGTGTTATAAATGGTAAGATGTACTATACTATTTATAAGGCGGAGGATGAAAAGACTGTGTTGCTTGGTAGAAGTGAAATAGAAAAAATAAGTCCTACATATTTTGATAATGTTATAAAGAGCACCTGTGAAGAGTTTATGCATACCCTTGCGGGTGGCTCACGTGAGTGGTACGGTATTGTTTTTCGAGACAGAACCGGCATTGCTCCAATCTTAGCAGATTATGACTTGAATGTATTATATCCCAAAGAACCAATGACCGTGTTCAGTGATGGTACTGGAACAATATTTTCACCTCTTAATGCTTGGTGGGCAACCAATAATGCCAATCATCAAGTTGATATGTGGCAGGTTGTCAATAATCTGCCAAAAATGATTAAGGTAAAAGTTGTCGACTCACTCGGCAACCCAATCACTGGCGCACCGGTAAGTGTTTTCGGAACGCTGACCAACACTGTTGATCCAAACAGTAAAAATGGCGCGGCGAATTATTACATCCAACCATTCCCGCAGCCATTACTCCAAAGCGTCCTCTCAGATGCGAATGGAGAAGTTGTTATCAACAACGATTTCTCCAATTGGAACGGTAAAATCATCAAAGCTGCGTCTGGCACAAAAGTCGGTGGCACAACGATGACCACCGTCGAGCTTGAAGAAAGAAGATGGAAGGATGGATTCATTCAATCCTACACCAAAACCATTACGGTGAGATGATGAAATGATGTAATATTTTATTTCTCCCGCCCTGCACTATAACCGCCCCTCGTCAAATTGATGAGGGGCGCTTTTTTTAAACGCAAGCAAACAATTTTTCACGAGGGTGTTTTTTTCGTTGTTTTTTAATATAAAAAAGTGTTAATTGAATATCAGAAATTCACGATTTTGCATTAATCTCCATTTAATATTAGGCAGCTCTATTTTTTCAGAAGCAACCAATGTAAATCTTCCATCATTACTGGTTCCAGTGTAGAGAGTATAATATTCTAGCAAATTTAAATCAATAACTTCTTTATTGGCTAAATTAACATCTCTTAATGCAATAGTTTGGGTTCCATTTGAAAAAAGACAATTTAAAGCAGTGTAATCATATGTTTTTCTGATTTCTTCTAGTAATAACTTAAATTTTTCAGTAAAATCATCCTCTGGCTTAATATTTTCCAATAAATAAAAAAACAAATGTTCGCTGTCAGTCTCTCCTGTTATTTGTTCATTGAGAATTTTTATCGGTAATTTTTGGCTATTATTTAATATGCCATTGTGGCAAAATGAATTATCAAGAAAAATAAAAGGATGAGTATTATTAAAACTGACTTTGCCAACTGCTGATTTGCGTAGATGACCTATTATTATATCAAGATCATTGTCTGCAATCTTTTGGGTTGTTTTTTGAAAATTTTGATCAGTAGTGGCATCTGTATAATTTTTTTCACACAAAACTATACGTTTATTTTTGTATGCACAAAAACCCCAGCCATCCTTGTGTCCTGGCAGATCTCCTTTCGGTATCATTCCTATCTTTGCTTGAAAATGAAAAGCGGAAAGAATTATTTTTTTTTCATCACGACTTGGCGATCCAGAAATTAATAAAATTCTACACATATTGGACAGATCCTGATTTTTAAGATGTTATTGACATTATTTGCTTAAATTGTTATTATGTAAAGTCTAAGGAATACTAGCATGAATGTGCTTGCTGGTCAATTCTCTTAGTATCATTTTGTTTTTGCATCGTATGCGTATCCATCATTATATTGATGAAGATAAAAACTCCTGCTCGGCAGGAAAGAAAAAGGAGAAAGCTCATGAAAAGGATTAGTGGATATTTCGAAAATGCAAAAACGACTCCATTTGACGAAAGAAAAATGGGAATCGAAACCGAATCTTTGCTCATTTACAAAAGAAGTGATCAGCCAATTTCATTCCAAACATCTCAGGGGATATTTTCCTGTCTGATTTGTGATTTTGGCTGGGAGATGCGTGAAACGAAAAATGGTAAAGTAGTGAAAATTGAAAAGGGTGGTTTTGAACTTTTTTACGAGCTTGGATGGAATAATTTTGAACTTGTTACTCCCGTTTTTCATGTTTGCGATGATGAAATTTATTCAAAAAATGAATTACTTCTCGCAGAAATAAACAGCGCTGCCCAGAAATTTGGAGCTTATGTGTCAAATATGTCCTGGGATAAGGATGAGTCCAATACGCTCATTATCCCAGATAAGCGTGATGAG
Organism: Candidatus Moraniibacteriota bacterium; assembly: GCA_003507445.1. Taxonomy (GTDB): domain Bacteria; phylum Patescibacteriota; class Minisyncoccia; order Moranbacterales; family GWC2-37-73; genus UBA12068. The sequence continues at coordinate 71,275 of DNVR01000002.1, read as the reverse complement.
ATCTGGCTTGATCTTGATGGTAATGTGTTATTTGGTCTCGGGCATATTGCTTGTATTCACTTCAATATAGACCTCGTTTCTATAGACGAAGGGATGGATTTTATTTCAAGACTCCTACCTTTATACTGTGATTATGCTTGGCCAGCAGAAGCAAACAAAAGGATCTGGCAGAATTATCTTAGAGGATCAAAAGCGCAATATCAAGATGGAAGATATGGTCCTCCACCTACAAGTTTTGCGGAATATTGCAATAAGATCGCATCTTACAGAATTGTTATGAATGTTATTGATGGCGAACTAAAAATTGCAGATCCGCAAGTCGAATTTTCTCAGTGTGAAAATCTTAACTTGGACATGTTTCTTAGGTCTGTCTGGTGGTGGATGCGATTAAGGGTTCGCAATGGTAAGCTTGTTTTGGAGCTTCGTGAAGTTTCAAGGACGCTTCCAATTAAGGAAAGCTTTAACATTATAAGAACAGAACTTAACATCTGAGATTCATCCATATTTGGGTTGTGTCTCGCGGTTTCGTTGAATAAAAAGCAAGGAGGACACGATTATGAGTGATGGTGGAATTAGTTATCGTTGGTTTAATCCAAGAGGTGACAAGGTGCTCGTTCGTAACTTTGCTCATTGTCACGAAGAAATTATTCGCCCCGAAATTGCGGATAAATGGAAAACGTGTCGGGTGTGTAATGAGTCATGGAGTAGAAAAAAAGAACCCTTTCTTGAATCTATTGGGTTTATGCATTGTGGTATCCCAGTTGTTGATGTGTGGTCAGTGGATAGTTTTGTCACTTATATTTTTGATAAAATTAATCCAATGACTGGTGCAACATGTTGGCTGGCTTGCAAGGATGGTCAAGTGATTGGATATTGCTGGGGTTTTATGGAAAATCTCGATAATCTCGAAGATCGCTTGGATGCTCCTGGACTTACTCGTTTCATAAAGCGGAAGTTTGGCGACTTTGAAACAGTGGCTTTCCAAGATCGAATAGGCGTGCTAGAAGCATACCGAAAAATGGGTATTGCCACAGCACTTTTCTCAAGAAGGCTTGGAAATTTCATTGAATCTGATATGAAAGTCGGTATTACATTGCTGTCACGCAAAACAGCATCTTTCGTGCTTGATTGGTATAAGAGTAGGGGCTATGTGCCAATTTATGATTTCAAGGACTCAAATGGAAACATAATAGTTGCACGTTCCTTGGAAGGACTTATATTTTAGAAATGATTGTATTGAAAAAATGAAAATATTATATTAAGGCACTGAAAATTTAGTGCCTTTTTTCATTTTCAAATTCGAGATCCAGCTGTTGACAAAAATCAGAAAATTACTTAGACTGCTACGATATCTAAAGAGGTATCAATGTGTGTAAATTCAAAAAGAAAGGAGGTTCTTTAAAAACTTATTTGAGGCCGTGGAAAAGTTAACTGTGTGTATCACAACAAACAATGAAAGGGGGGAGACATGTTGACAACAGTGCGTGGAGAAAAAGATTATTCGAAGGTTGTTCGTGAATTCATGAAGCAAAATGGACTTCACAAGATAATCGCATTTTCAGGCGGATCTGATGCTGAAATATCGGGCATGCCAAAAGATGATCCAGTTCAGCTTCAGTACAAGGCATTTGCAAGAAATCTTGAAGAGCGTATCATTGGCGATGCCGTCAAGAAACTGCGTAATTATCAAATTGCCATTTTGACCGGTGGCACGAGTTGGGGTGTTCCAAACACTGCAACATTGAAAGCTAAAGAATATGGCATGAAAACCATCGGGGTTTTTCCTCTCGCGGGAAAAAAACATGTTCTTCCTGAAGATATTTTGGATATCGCTCTTTGCATTGAACCCTTGGTGGGCGAGAGCAGGTGGGGCGATGAAAGCCCAATATTTACAAGCCTTCTTGATGGTGTTATTGTTTATGGAGGAGGAGCTGGGACGCTTATAGAGTGTGCTCATATCCTCAAAATGAATGAAGCAATAATCAAGAATGGCGAGCCAGTAAAATATATCGTTCCGATAGCTGGCACTGGAGGCGTTGCGGATGGACTCCCATTTGTATGGGGTAAGGCAGAAGTAAAATCTCTCTGTATGCCATTCAGAAAAATAACGAGTGGTATCGAGGCGGTAGATATTCTCTGTGAACAGCTTAATCTCGACGATTTTATCAACGTGTAAATAACAAAAGGGGAGAAAAATTATGAAAACAGTTAAGCCCACGGCAATTAGCGGATTTCCTGAATGGTTACCAGAAGTAAAAATTCTGGAAAACCGAATTTTGGAAATCATAAGAACAAACTACGAACGTTTCGGGTTTGTTCCGATTGAAACTCCAGCAGTGGAACGTAGCGAAACTCTTACTTCAAAAGGTGGTAATGAGAAAGAAATTTATTCTCTGAGTCGTCTTGCAGCCGAAGAAGGTGAAGATTCAGTGACTGAAATGGCACTGCACTTCGACCTCACTGTGCCGTTGGCACGTTATGTTGCTCAGCATTATAATGAGCTTGTATTTCCTTTCCGTCGTTATCAGATTCAGAAAGTGTGGAGAGGAGAAAGACCACAATCGGGAAGGTTCCGTGAATTCTACCAGTGTGATATCGATGTTATCGGAGATGGAAAACTCAGTCTTTTGACTGATGCGGAAATTCCGAGCATTATCTATCACATCTTCAAAGAGATGCGGATAGGGCGTTTTGTGATTCGCATCAATAATCGCAAAATTCTGCAGGGTCTGTTTCAATACTTCGGAATTGCTGACGGGGAAAGTGCGCAGGTAATGCGTATCGTCGACAAGCTTGAAAAAATCGGCACCAAACGTGTGCTGGATGAAATCAAAGAGACGACCTCCGTTCCTCATGAGAAGATTCACGATCTTATCGATCTTATCGCTCATGATTACGGGAATAGTGAAATTCTCGCAAAGCTTGAGACGATGAAGTTGAATGACCTTTTTTGTCAGGGTGTTGAAGAATTAACTTCTGTTTTCAATGCAGTGAAATCTCTCGGTGTTCCCGATCAATACCTCGCAATCGATCTCAGAATTGCACGCGGTCTTGATTACTATACGGGAACCATTTATGAAACAATACTGAAGGATTATCCTGGTATAGGAAGTATTTGTTCTGGTGGAAGATATGATAATCTTGCCAGTCACTTCATCGACAAGAAGCTTCCTGGTGTGGGAATTTCTATTGGTGTAACTCGTTTGCTTTCACGTCTTGTGGAAGCAAAAATTCTTCAACCTGGGCCTTCAACCGTTGCACCAGTGCTCGTCACAACAATGGATCATTCACGCTTGGCCGATTATCTGAAGTTCGCAACAAGGCTTCGCAGTGAGGGAATTAATACTGAAGTTTTTCTCGAGGAGCTTCCCTTAAAAGCGCAGATGAAATATGCAAACCGCAAAAAGTTTATGTTTGCAGTTATTGCGGGGGAAAATGAATTTGCCGAGGGCAAATTTACCATAAAAAATTTGTACACAGGGGATCAACAGGTTGGAGTCACTGATGAAGTGATTTCTATCATAAAAGAGGGTAGTGCAACTTTCCTCTAAAAAGTGAAGTCGCACAAAACTCACAAAATCCGATGGAGGTGGAATCATGTCAACCGTAAGAATTGTGCATAATGACCTCGAAGAATCTATGGAAGAAATTGCACGAGATATTTTCGGAAGCTCTGTGCGCTTGACCACGGAAGAAGGAAGTCATGGCGAGAAAATTTTGTATGTCGTTGGCGAGAACGTAACTCCGCACGCAATTGCGGATCTCGAGCGTATGGACTTTGTCCTTTGCGCTGAGTTCATTTAGTTTTTTTGTATAATATTTAATTGGCAGGCTCTGATAACATTGAGCCTGCCTTTTTATTTTTAAATGCAAATTGCAACTCGGATTAGAACTTAAACTGAATACAATAATGAGGCAGTTGGCTTTATAATGAAATAACTCCTGTCGTCTTATTAAAAAAGCAGTTCTTCCTGGAAACTGTTTTTTTATCTGTGCATAACTTCCAAAAATGGCTCAAATAGGGAGGCTTGCTGGATATTTGACTTGTGGTATAATGGACTAACGATACACAACATATAGTGTATAAGTTCATAAAAATACAAAATAGTCAAGTTTCAAAAGAGTGAAAAATATTTCTTGTCAAGTTTACCCCGTGAAATTGTTTTGCCTTAGCAAAACACCTGCAGTAGCAGGATTTCACTGGGGTAGATAAAATAAAATAAAACAAAAATAATTAAACTTTAGGGTAGTTGCATTTTTCTAAAAAGCTAAGCAGCTAATGCCTAAAAAGCTAAACTTATGATTTGTCCATTTTGCGGGAATGGCGACACGAAGGTTGTCGATTCTCGCGACACTAATGATTCAAAGGCAATTCGCAGACGCAGAGAATGTGAAAAATGCCAAGCACGATTCAGCACATATGAAGAAATGGAAATTATGAGGCTTACTGTTACCAAACGAGATGGCAGCAAGCAGGAATATGACAGAAGGAAAATAGAAATTGGTTTGCACAAGGCTTTGGAAAAAAGACCAGTGAGTGAAGAAAAAATAGGAAAAGCGATTGGCGACATTGAATATGAAATTCAAGCTCGCGAGTCAAATGAAATATCAAGCAAGGAGATTGGTCGAATGATTCTTGAAAAACTTAAAGAACTAGACGATGTTGCATATTTGCGATTTGCAAGTGTGTACAAGGGGTTCAAAAATGCAGACAGTTTTCGCAAGGAAATGGAGAAGATGGAAACAATCTAGCGAATTTTTAAAATTTTTAAATTTTATAAATAAATCTTAATTTTTAATTTTTTTAAACATTAAGAATTATAAAATTATTTAAAAATTACAAAAATTAAAAATTAAAAATTATTTACATAATTCTCGGGGGAGAAAACAATATGAAAAATCAAAAAAAGAAAGTTAAGGGGAAAAAGGTTGTGGCAGTAAAAAAGATAGTGCCGCAAAAAGTTGCAAAGAAAGTTAAGCCGAAAAATCTTGTTAAAAAAATTGTAAAACGTTCAGGAAGAGTTGTGCCGTTTGATCAAAAGAAAATCGCAATTGCGGTTGAGAGGGCATTTTCAGTGACAGGTGAGGGAAACAAATCTGATGCAAAAAGAGTCGCAGACAAGGTTGTGCAGCTGCTTAATAAAAATTTTAAAAAAGGAGAAATTCCAGCCATTGAACAATTGCAAGATTTGGTTGAGCGCGTGCTGATGATTTTGGATTTTGATGAAACTGCCAAGGCGTATATTTTGTATCGCGAACAACACAGGAAAATTCGCGAAACAGAACACTCATTGGATGAAGCGGTAAGTTTGGTGGATAAATATATTCAAGAAATTGATTGGCAAGTGAAGGAAAATGCGAATATGGCATATTCCTTGCAAGGACTTAACAATTACATCGCTTCAATTGTTAGCAGTAAATATTGGATGAATCGTGTTTATTCCAAAGAAATTCGCGAAGCTAATGAAAGCGGAGATTTTCACATTCATGATTTGCAATTGGTGGCAGCATATTGTTGCGGTTGGGATTTGCAAGATTTGCTTCGAAGAGGTTTCACTGGTGTTCCAGGGAAAGTTGCTTGCAAACCTGCAAAGCATCTCGGTTCAATTTTGGGACAAATGGTTAATTTCATTTATACTCTTCAAGGAGAAGTTGCTGGAGCGCAAGCATTTTCAAATTTCGACACCTTGCTTGCTCCGTTTGTGCGCTATGACAAATTGACTTATGCACAGGTAAAACAAGAAATTCAGTCTTTCGTTTTCAATATGAATGTTTCGACTCGTGTGGGATTTCAAACTCCATTTTCTAACATCACAATGGATATGACAGCTCCAACTGCGCTTGCAAAAGAAGCTGTGATTGCAGGAGGTGTGCCGCAAAAAGAAACATATGGAGAATTTCAAGAAGAAATGAACATCATCAATCGTGCTTTTGCTGAAGTTATGACTGAAGGCGATGCAAGTGGAAGAATCTTCACTTTCCCAATTCCAACTTACAATATTTCTAAGAATTTTGATTGGAGTGACAAACGTTTCGATGCAGTTTGGGAAATGACAGCCAAATATGGTATTCCATATTTTGCAAACTTTGTAAATTCAGATATGGATCCTGACGATGCTCGTTCAATGTGTTGTCGACTTCGTCTTGATAATCGAGAATTGCGCAAACGTGGAGGTGGATTGTTCGGAGCAAATCCTCTCACAGGAAGTGTTGGCGTGGTAACAATCAATATGCCGAGAATTGGATATGTTGCTAAGAATAAAAAAGAATTTTTCAAACAACTCGACTCTTTGATGGACATTGCAAAAGAAAGTTTGGAAACAAAACGCAAACTCGTTGAAAGCTTAACTGAAAAAGGATTATATCCATACACAAAATTTTATTTAGATGCGATCAAAATGCGCCAAGGAGCTTATTGGTCAAATCATTTCTCAACCATTGGTTTGGTTGGTTTGAATGAAGCTTTGGTTAACTTGATTGGTAAAGATATTACCACCAAAGAAGGACAAGCTTTGGCAGAAGAAATCTTGTCACATATGAGAGAAAAAATGCTCAAATTCCAAGAAGAAACTGGCAGTATGTATAATTTGGAAGCGACCCCTGCAGAAGGAACTTCATATCGTTTGGCTCGCAAGGACAGAGAAAAATATCCGGACATTATTTTTGCAAATGATTTGGCTGTTCGCACAAATGGAGCTGAGCCATATTATACAAACTCATCACAATTGCCAGTGCATTTCACCGAAGATTTGTTCGAGGCTCTTGATTTACAAGAAAAATTGCAAACAAAATATACTGGTGGAACAGTTTTGCATGGTTTCTTGGGAGAACGCATTTGGGATATTGAAATGGTAAAAAATTTGGTAAGAAAAATTGCGGAAAATTATGCGCTTCCATATTTCACGCTTACGCCAACTTTCAGTATTTGTCCTGTGCACGGATATATTCCAGGAGAACAGCCTATTTGTCCAAAATGCGTGATTGAACAGAAAACAGAAGTGTATTCACGCGTAGTAGGATATATCCGTCCTGTGGAACAATGGAACAAAGGCAAGCAAGCAGAATTTGGTGATCGCAAAGAATATACAAATGGAAATTGCGGAACAGTTCCTGCCAAGAAGCTTGAAAAAGTGGGGAAGAAGAAATAATGATTAGCATCGTGGGAATGTTTTGCATTCCGCATCCCGCATTCCCTTTGCACCATATGAAGTACGTAGGCAAAAAACGAGTGATGAGTGTTAAAAAATTTTGAAACGTAGCGAGAGTCAGCAGACTACGAGCGAAGTGTAAATTTTAGTGAGAAGCGAAGTTTTTGCCACAGTATCTTCATCCGGTGCGAGCTTTTCTTTCCTCCAGGTTTCTTTTTGCGGGAAAAAGAAATGTGGAAAAAAGCCATAAAAACAACATTTTGATTAAGAAGACGTTCTTAATTGGAATGATTAAATATTTACCCCGTGAAATTTGCGAAGCAACTATTTCACTGGGGTCTAAAAATTAAAATAAAAAACCCCAGTTAAATAGTGCGGATTACCGCAATTTAACGGGGCAAGAAATTATATGGAAAAATACACTTGCCATGATTGTGGCAAATCAATCGAAAACAATGAGGAATATATGCCGTACAAAGTTGGCAGCGAGGTTTACACTAAATGCAAAGCTTGTCATCAAAAAGATCCTGTCCTCAAGAATTTTCAACAAACAGAAGTTTATTCTCGTGTTGTTGGATACATTCGTCCAGTGACGCAGTGGAACAAAGGTAAGCAAGCAGAATTTGCAGATCGCAATGAATATGTCGTAACTGACGGAGCTTGCGCTTCTTGCTAAAGATTCGCGAAGATGATGATGGGGCAATTGCGCGCAGTTTGCAATTGCCCCAAATTTCATCAACATGGTTGTCATCCTGAATTTATTTCAGGATCTCGATTACAGAAAATAAACTGAGACAAAGAAGATAGATTCTGAAACAAGTTCAGAATGACACGGAAGTTTGTTTGTTTGAAAATTTGGTCATTGGAATTTTATTGGAAATTGGAAATTGGGATTTGGAAATTTGAGCAGTTGAATTTATTTAAAAAAATACATAGTAGAATAAGGCTGAACTTATAGAAAAAAATCAAAAAATTATGAGACTAGGTGGATTTCAAAAACTAACTTTGATAGATTTTCCAGGAACAATTGCGACAACAGTTTTTACTGTTGGTTGCAGTTTTCGTTGTCCTTTTTGTCATAATCCTGAATTGGTAATTAGATCTCAATTTCCAGCTTTGAATAATTTGGAAGAAGAATTTTTTCAACATTTGGAAAAACGTAGGGGTAGACTTGAGGGCGCTTGCATTACTGGCGGCGAACCAACAATACAACCTGATATCATTGAATTTATCAAAAAAATTAAAGCAATGGGGTATAAGGTAAAACTTGATTCCAATGGAACACGCCCCGATGTTTTGAGAAGAATCATAAAAGAAAAACTTGTTGATTTTATCGCAATGGATATTAAACATGCACCCAAAAAATATAGCATTGCAACAGGAATCACCACTGATATTATTAGAATAAAGATGAGTGTAAATATGATTATGCAAAGCGGTGTTCCATATGAATTTCGCACCACGGTTGTTCCAGGTATTCATGAAGAAGATGATTTTTTAAAAATTGCCAAATGGATTAAAGGTGCCAAAGCTTATTATTTGCAAGAATATCGCGAAATGCGAACCATTAATCCGAATATGAAAAAAATAACAAGTGGAAAAACGCTTGATTTGGAAAAAATAAAGAAAAGTATTGAAAATAATTTTGATATTTGTGGAATACGCGAAAATAATTGAAAGTAAAAAATAACGCTTTGATGAAGCATTATTTCTTGTTGTACTGTAAATAATGAATAAAACATACATCTCAAGCGTAGTAATTTTGAGTTGCGCAGTATTCGTAAATTCGTATTAATTCGTAATTTGTAGAATTAAAACAATGCTATTGGAAAAATTAAAAAAGCATGGCGGTAAAGTAATGTTTTTTGTTATGAATGGGCTGCTTGTGTTTTCGGCAGTTCTTTTTATGCGTCAAAAAAACATTGAAGAAACAAAAAGTGTGATTGCTGAAGCTGACTTGCAAAACTATAAATCAGCAACTGACTATGCTCTTGATGCTCAGCAGCGTATTTTGACGGATAAAGCCGCAAAAGTTAATAGTGTTGCTAATAATCCGGGCACAGTCGAGAGACAAGTTGGCGTGTCGGTAACCAAAACTATTCCAGCGGTAACAAAAACAGTAACAGTGACAAAACCAGCATCAAGCTCAACTTCCTCAAAAACAACCACGAAAAAATCATAAAGTTTAAAATATTTTAAAATATATAAAAAGTAATAGTTACGCATTTCGAAACATTTCTTTTTTGGCCAATAGTTGGCGACAGCGACTCTTTGAGCTTTTGGATAGTGAGTATTTATCCAAAAGCGTGCCAAATAAGAAATTGTTGAGAAAACGCGTAAATCCTAACTATGTTTAAGAAAAAATTTGCAATTTTGTTTATGGTTTTCTCTCTGATTTTTGGCGGAGGCTTAAGCGTTTTTCATTTTGCAAGTGCGGATGATGATGAAGAAGAATATGACGAAGACGAGGATGATGAGGATAAAGATGAAGATGAGGAAGATGAGTCTTCTTCGTCGGAAAAAACCGTAACGGTCCAAGAAACGATTGTTGTGGAACCTGCAAAAATAGTTACAGAAAATCAGTTGCAAACAATTTCACTTTCAGATCGTGATCGCGACGGCATTCCTGATGATGAAGACAAACATCCGGACATTGCAGAAATATATATTGTAAAAGACGATAATTTAAACGGAATCGTGGACACATTTGAAAATTAAAAAACGGATATGAAATATCCTTGTATTGTTCGAGAACAATTTCGTGCGCTGGGAACAGATGTTGTTTTCCAGATAGTTGTGCCTAGTCAAGCGCAAAAAAACATTGCTATTGAAAACATTGCGCAAGCAAAAGAAATGTATGTTAATTTTACAAATATATTCAGTCGCTTCATTTCTGAAAGTGAATTATTCAAATTGAATTTAGCCATTGGAAAATGGAATGTTGCTTCTGATGATATGTGTGAAGTCGCATCACTTTCTTTGGATTATAACAATAAAACTGATGGATTGTTTGACCCAAGAATATTGGGTGTGCTTGAAGATATTGGTTATGCTGATGATTTTGAAAATGGGACACGTAAATTGGGAAAAAATACACAAGACCAAGCACTGCTTTTAAACAAGAAGTTAACTGAAGATTTGAAAATAAAAGATGGTAATGTTTTTTTTGGGGTAAAGATGGATTTTTCGGGAATTGTTAAAGGTTATGTCACTGATAAGGTTGTTAATTTTTTTGATAGTAACGGATGGGAAAATTTCCTGATTGATTCTGGCGGGGATATTTTTATGCGGGGAAATGATGAAGATGGAAAATTGTGGACAGTTGATGTTGAAGGTATTTCTGCTGAAAAAATAATGTTTGCACTTTCAAATAAAGCGATTGCCACGTCTGGTATAGGAAAAAGAAGGTGGGAAATTGACGGCAGAATGATGCATCATATTATCAACCCAAAGAATGCAAATCAATTTTCGTTTGATATAAAATCAGTTTCTGTTATTGCTGACTTAACTGCTGATGCTGATGTGTGGGCCAAAAGCTTGTTTTTAATGGGGAAGAAGAGTGGTATAATATACGCAAGAGAAAACAATCTTGCAGCGGTTTTTTTGGATTGTCGCGGCAGCGCCTGGATTTCTCCCGAAGCTAAAAAATATTTGCATAATTTGTAATATTGAAAAAATGAAAAAAACTGAAAAAACATCGCAGCAGAAGACAAGTTTTTTTGATGGGAGAAAGATATTCTTATCCATCGTGTTTTTCGGGTTGCTTTCTTTTTGGTATGCAAATGCTCAGCAAGTTGAAACAGGGAAACAACAAATTGATTATAAAGGACAACCAATAGTTGATTTGGATTTGGATGGACTCACTGATCAGGCTGAAGAACAAATATACAAAACTGATCCTAAAAACCCAGACAGTGATAATGACGGATATTATGACGGCACGGAAATCTTGGCGAAAAGTGATCCACTCGATGTCGTTTCAATCCCAGGCAAACCAGCAGTGACTCAGGATGATATAAGTCAATCTCAAAATGAAACTCCTTGGGCTTGGTACATTTCTCGTGTTAGTGGTTTGGTCGGTTTTACTCTTTTGTATATTTCTATATTTTTAGCATTAACAATAAGAATTCCATTTTTGCGAAAAGTTTTTTCACCTTTGTATGCATTGAATGCTCATGGTTGGATTGCACTGCAAGCAACTTTGTTCGTGTTTGTTCATGGCACGGTTTTGATTTTTGACAAGTTTATGGGATTCAATTTGGTTGATATTTTGGTGCCATTTGCTTCCACTTACGAACCAATTTTGGTAGCTATGGGAATCATTGGATTTTATTTGATGATAATTTTGGTTGTCACGTCTTATGCTCGCAAATACATTCCATTTAAAGTGTGGCGAGCTGTGCATTTTTTAAATATCATTTTATACATCGGAGTTATTATCCATGCTTATTTCCTGGGTACCGATATGAAAAATGAAATCATACGAAATATATTTATTTATGCAAATATATTTTTAATCGTCTTGATGTTGGTCAATATGTTTATTCGCATTAAACAAAATATTGCCAGAAGAAATGTCAGCAGTATTGATAATGGAGACATAGTGCAATGAGAATATATATAAAAGTTTCTCCAAAATCTTCCAAAAATGAAGTCGTCAAAGTTTCTGAAGGGGAATATAAAGTAAAAATAACAGCTCCACCGGTTGATGGCAAAGCCAATGAGGCTTTGATAAAATTGTTGTCTCAACATTTCAAAGTTTCCAAAAGTATGATTAGTATTGTTGGCGGAAAAACTGCCAAGATAAAAATGGTTGATATTGGTTGATGGATATATTTAATAAATTTGATATAATAGACGTATGAGCAGATCACGCGTCTTTTTGTTTGTGCTTTTGAATTTTATTGTGGGTGTTTTTGTGCGGTCATTTTTTGAAATAAATCAATATTATTTTTTTCTGCTGGCACTTTTTTCTTTGATAATGTTGTTTATTTTTTACAAAAATAAATTTGCGGCCGCGGCCGCTTTTTTCGCGCTTGCTTTTGTTTTGGGTGGATGGTTTACGGACAAGGAAATTGAAAAAACAAAAAACTTAATTTATTCAGGCAAAACATTTCAAACAACTGCAATAATTGAAAAAGTTGCTCCCTCAACTTTTGGCCAGAATATTGTTGCAGAATTTTCAAACAGAGAGTGCGGCGGAGATTTTTTGGTTTTAATTCAAGCCCCAAAATATCCAGAATATTCTTATGGTGATCTCTTGGATGTTTCTTGCACATTAAAACTCATTGAAAATTTGGATGTCAATTTTGATTACAAGATGTATATGGCAAAAGAAGGCGTGCTGTATCAATGCAAGGGAAAAATAGAAAAAATTGCTGAGGGCAAGGGTAATTGGCTTTATTCTAAAATAATTTTAGCCCGAACAACATTTGAAAATAAAATAACAAAAGTAATTTCTCAGCCCTACGGCGCACTAGCCAGTGGACTTTTGTTTGGTGGCGGAAGCGGACTTTCAAAAGAAATTCAAAATGATTTTTCTCGCACTGGGATGACACATATCATTGCTGTTTCTGGATATAATGTGACAATAATTGCGGAATATTTGATAATGTTTGGAATTTTTTTGGGACTATGGAGGAAACAAGCAATTTGGTTTGCAATTGTTGGAATATTTTTGTTTGTTGTTATGGTGGGATTTCCTTCTTCAGCAGTGCGCGCTGGAGTGATGAGCGGAATTTTGCTTTGGGCGATGAAAAATGGAAGATTGGCAAACTGCGAAAATGCGATTATTTTTGCGGGTGCAATTATGCTCGCGATTAATCCACTATTGCTCCGGTGGGATGTTGGTTTTCAATTGTCATTTTTGGCGACTCTTGGAATTGTTGCAAGCGCATCTTTTTGGGAAAAAAGTTTTATTAAAAAACACAAAGCCTTTGGGATTTCTGAAATTATATTGCTTTCTCTCAGTGCGCAGATTTTTGTGCTTCCAATAATCGCATATAATTTCAATATTGTGTCGCCAATTTCACTCTTGGCTAATGTTTTTATTTTGCCAATCGTTCCGCTCTCGATGCTGCTAGTTTTCCTTGTGTGTCTTTTCGGTTTTATTTTTTCGCCACTTTCACTGGTCTTTTCTTGGCTGGCATTTTTGCTTTTATATTATGAAATAAAATTAATTCACATTTTGGCGCAGTTTCCTTGGGCAAGTGTTGAAATAGAAAAAGTTACACCGTGGTGGATTTTTCTTTATTATTGTATTCTTATTGTGGCGATATATTTTTTAAAAAAACGTGAAAGCACAGAAATGGAAGAATAAATATTGTCATTCCTGCGGAGGCAGGAATCCAGGATATTATGACGTGATTGTTAAATTGAAATAATTGTTATAGAAAAATGGTGCGCTAAACCTGGATTCCGGATCGAGTCCGGAATGACAAAATTGGGCTATATGAAAAATAATAGAAAATTAATTTACACAGTGCTGGCATCGCTTGCTGCGATTGCAATTATTTTGATTGCAATTATTTTTCATAGTAAAAATTCTCCGCTCAGTGTGTTTTTTTTGAATGTTGGGCAGGGAGATGCGATTTTGATTTCTAATGGTTCTCAGCAACTTTTGATTGATGGTGGAAAAGATGGCAAGTTGCTTTTAGAAAAAATGGGCAAGTATATTTCATTTTGGGATCGTAATATTGAAGCGATTATTGTTTCGCATCCAGACCAGGATCATATTGGAGGATTGGTGGATGTTATAAGCGCGTATGATGTCAATTCTATTTTGGAAACAAAAATGCAAAGTGAGTCTCTGACCTATAAAAAATTGGAAGAGGAAATTGAAAAGAATAAAGTGGAAAAAATTGAAGCTAAGAAAAATGTCAGCATCAAATTTTCCAATGGAGCTGTGGCTGAAATTTTATATCCATTTGAAACAGTTGCTAATGTTAATGACAAAGATACGAACAGTCACAGTGTGTTGGTAAAATTAACAACAGGGGAAAATGAATTTTTGTTCACAGGGGATTTGACAAGTGAGCAGGAGAATGAGCTGTTGGCAAAAAATATTGATATTGATGTGGATTTTTTGAAAGTCGCGCATCATGGGTCAAAATATGCAACCAGTAACGAATTTTTGGATAAAGTGACCCCAATCGATGCAATCATTTCTGTCAGCAAAAATAATTCTTATGGCCATCCAAATCCTGAAGTCTTGCAAAGACTTACACAACATCGAGCAAACATTCTCAGAACCGATGAATACGGCGATATTGTTTATGAATGCCAAAATTCGAATGATAAGTGTCAAATTAAGACAAATTAAAACCGCCTGACAATGCCAGGCGGCTGGTGTTAATATTTGTGAGTCATGCGGCGAAGCGTCTTTTGATGGACTTCCTCGATGATGCTAGCCACGTCTTTCGCGGGCACGGGAGTTTGCTCCGATATATTTTTGTAGAATTCTGCAGTGTTTCTGTCACGCTGTTCTGCGGGGGTTTCTGTGAGTAACTCGGCTGTTGTGACTTTAAAACTAAGGCTCGAAATGAAAAGGATTCTACCGGAATTACCCCTAATCTCGACTTTTCCGTTCAAAATTACTCGCGTGTATTGTTGAAAGTTTGTTTCATGAGAGGCCTTTTGCAGCATGTGTTTGAGGCGATCCTCATTTTGTTTCCACGGGATGGTTTGTGATTTCTCGTCGATCTCGAACGTGACAAGTGCATCATTCATGTCTATCCAAAGATGACTATAACCATCAACATACGCTGTCATGTCGGAAAGATTCAATGATGTTGGATATTTTGTTATGTCCATGTCATGTCTCCTTTGGAAATATATAATATAAGTAACTATAAAATTTATAACACAACGCAAAGTATCGTGCAACCCTTGCCTAATCCCAGTTTTTTGTTAAACTGGATAAATGAGGCGAATAAATCGCTTTTTAATTTATAAAAGACAAAGTAATATGCAACATCCAAAAAAAGAAAGAACATTTGTAATTATCAAACCCGATGGAATTCAGCGTTCTATGGTGGGCGAGATTATTTCTCGTTTTGAAAGAGTTGGTCTTAAGCTTACTGCAATGAAAATGTTGGTGCCAAAGGCTGAGCAATGTTGGACACATTATAATAAAGATGAAGCGTGGTTTCAATCAAAAGGGGAAAGAATCGTGAAAGGACGAGAGGAAATGAATCTTCCTGTGGAAAAAGAGGCGATTGAATATGGTCGTGACATTATTGGTCAATTGGTAACATTTATGACTTCTGGTCCAGTTTTAGCAATGGTAATTGAAGGTAATTCGGCTGTTGGAATTGTGACGAAATTGGTTGGAGGAACAGAACCATTAACATCTGACATTGGAACAATTCGTGGCGACCTCACCTTGGATTCATATGACTTGGCAGGGATG
Source organism: Candidatus Moraniibacteriota bacterium (assembly GCA_003507445.1). Classification (GTDB taxonomy): domain Bacteria; phylum Patescibacteriota; class Minisyncoccia; order Moranbacterales; family GWC2-37-73; genus UBA12068. The sequence continues at coordinate 55,717 of DNVR01000002.1, read as the reverse complement.
GATGGTCGCGCCGTGCGAAACTTGATCCATTGCTCTGACAAGCCAGAAGAAGCAGAAAGAGAAATTAAAATTTGGTTTGATGAAAGTGAGATCATTGCATATCGTTCAATTTCAGAAGCAATGTTGTATGACGTAAACCTTGACGGAATACTTGAGTAGGTATTAGGTATTAGGGAAAATTCAAAAAGCTGGCCTTTGATGGCCAGCTTTTTGCTATTGACCCCGTTAGAAAAATACAAAAGACGTTTATTTGTGATATACAAGCTTGAAATATAAAAACAGTTTTTCTCGTTGTTTTTTGTGTTGGTATTTTTCTAACGGGGTTGACAAAGAATAAAGACTGGTTATAATGATGATATATGAATAATTTCTCAACAAAATTTGCGATTGTCCTCTTGGACCTGAACATTCTCCTAGTCGGAGGCAAATTTTCGTTGGGTAATATTGCATAAAAAGAAGTAGTAGAATTTATGTAAAAATGGCCCAGCGAAAGTGGGTTTTTTTGTTTTTTAACAACTGAGAAAGGGGGGGCATTGGCGGTGGCAAAACGAAATGTTTCATTTAATGCAAAAGCTTTTTGGGAAAATATTCAGCATGAAAAAAGCAAGAAAAAACTAGCTGGCGCTTTGAAAAATTTGGAACGTGCCATGAAAAGAGAAGCCGTTACGTTGGAAATGTATACCTGTAAAGTTTATTTAGATGGCAAGCTTAGTATTGGTAAACGCCAATAGGGATTATTGCAGTGCAACTTTTTTAACGGGGGAGGAATTATGCGGAGAAATTCAGAGGAATTGGTGGAATGCGGCTGTATTAATCCGATTGCATGCAAGGACTGTAAGGGGACAGGCTATGTGCGCAAACGCACGTTCGAAGAAAAGGATAATTTGGATATCCCAGAAACCAGCGAAATTGGGATTGTGAATTTGGCCAGCTCAACTCAAAAGGGAGCCTACTTTTGATAGTAGTCCATGTTTGTTGGTAATGTAACTTTTTGAAGTAGAAAAGTTTTGGTAGGTAATAATTTATAAGAGGCATGCAATGACGTGCCTGAAAAAATTAAGGCGCAAATTAACCTATCAGGAAAAGGGGGCTGTTATGCTGGAGCGATTAGTTGAAATAAATCAGGAACTCAGAATGCTTGGATACATTGACTGGTCATGTGATGAAGGATTGTTGTCTGAGCGAGCTTTGATTCTTGCCCTTAGCCCTAGCTTTCCAAGAGAGTTTTCATTTGGATTGTGCAACTGTAAATAATCACGAAAGGAGGAGTCCGATTATGATGAAAGGAGATCATTATAAAAATGATGATGAAGATGGAAATTCTCGGGTTGTGATTTCTTCCTGCCTTGATGTTTCAATGGAGATAAGAATACAGCGTTTGCTTTATTCTAATCGCTTTATTGAAGAAAATAAAGAGGGAAGTGAAAAAAAAGAAAAATAGCATAAAATTGATTGCAATTCTTATCAAGAATTGCGGTCACGAAAGGGCTCACGTTTTTACAAAAAACGGGGTCCTTTTTTCTTTGCCTTGCTTTTGCTATACTAACAATGTGCAAGTTGAAATTTTTTTAGAGCGTAAGCGAATTAGGATAAAATAGCTAATTTCTGAAACCTAAAACCTAAAACCTAGAACCTAACACCTGCCTATGCTGACAAGTTGGCTGAAAAAAATAGGAATAATATTGATAGAACTCGCAGTTATTGCGGGGCTGCTTTTATATGTGTATCAAAAGAAAGGTTTGGAGTCTCCATCTCAGATTATTCCTGCTTTGCAAGAACTTGTGTCGGAAACAAAAACTCAGTTGGGAACAGGAGAAAAGACAAATCCTTTTCCGGAATTGCAAAATCCTGTTTCTCGCGAATTTAATTGGGAATATAAAGGTGTGAAATATAAGTTGACTGAAACATTATATCAATCAGTTTATGAATATTACAAAACAGCACCAAAAATGTTTTCTTATACTGGCGAACTCAAGCAAAATTGGCAAGAGGAATATTACGGAATGTTTTTGACGCGAGACGAAAATGATAAATCAATTGCCAGTCTTGCTGCTAAACTTCAGGATTTTGGTCTCAAGCACAAACTTTCGGATGATCAAATCGTTGATTTGACCTTGGCTTTTGTGCAAGCCATTGTTTATGATGATGCCAAGGCTGAGAATATTTTGGCGCAAACAAATTCTGAAACAATTTTGTATCCATACGAAACATTATTCCAGCAATCCGGCGTTTGTTCCGACAAGAGTTTGCTTGCTGTGACACTTCTTCGTGAGATGGGATATGGCGCGGCTATTTTTGCCTATGAGCAAGATAATCATATGGCGATCGGAATTGCTTGTCCAGAAAATTTGTCTACATATGGCAGTGGATATTGTTACGCCGAGACAACCAGTGTTGGAAATAAAATTGGAATTATTCCCTCATTTGATTCAGTTAGCAATAAAGCTGTTGGCGTCGATGAATTGACCGCTCTTGATTCCACTCAAGCGCAGCAGGCAGTGTTGCAACAATTAACACAGGTGACGATTTATCAACAAACATTGGGCAAACAATATTTGGGCATAATCGAAACAAAAAAAATCATTGCTGAAATTGATAGCCTTAAAAAAACCATAGCAACAATGTTGCCGGAGCTTCAGGCTCAGAAAAAAACAATTGTAAAACAAGAAAAAAAGTTGGAAGATATGAGAAATGAGCTTGAAAAACTTCAAAATGATCAAAATGTTGAAAAATATAATGAATTGGTAGGTGAGTACAATAATTATTTGGAAAATTATAAGAAAACCGTAAAAAAATATAACGAAAAGGTTGCACTTTACAACAAAGCTACGGCGAGGTATAACATATTGATCAAGCAATAATGAAAAAAGACATATTAAAACATTTTAATGTCTGTTCGTCAACCCTGTTAAATTGCTGCGCATCGACGACTTCGTCGAATTTAATAGGGTCAATGTTTTCTCGAAAAACAGCATTTTTGTTCCCAGAAGAGGGGATTTCACTTCAGGATTGGCTTGATAGAGAGGAAAATATTAATGATGAACAAACAATTACCAAAATGGGCATTACCAAAAAAATGACTCTCAGAAATGAGAGAATTGAATATACCGTAAGAAAGCATAGGCAAGCAAAAAGGCTTAAATTAGCCATTTCTTGTGATGGAAATTGCACCGTAACCCTGCCATGGCGGATGGGGTTTGTTAGTGCTGATGATTTTATTCGCAAAAATGCTGAGTGGGTTTTGGAGAAAATGAAGGCAATGAAAAAAATTGGACGAAACAGTCTTTTTGCACGTCACGACCAAGTGGAATATTTGAAATTAAAGGAAACTGCTCGCGAGATGGTAAAAAGTCGTCTTGAGAAATATGCTGAATTTTATGGTTTTCAATACAATGGGGTTGCAATTCGCAATCAAAAAACTCGCTGGGGTTCATGTTCTTCAAAAGGTAATTTGAATTTCAATTATAAAATCCTGCTTTTACCGCAACGTCACGCTGACTATATTATCGTCCATGAACTTTGCCATCTGAAAGAATTTAATCATGGCAAACGCTTCTGGAATCTTGTCGCCCAAACAATCCCAGAATATGAAAGAATTGTAAAACAGCTTAAGGTTCTCTAAAAACAGAAAAGGGGGATGTATGTCTAAGATAATAATGGTTATTATTTTGGCGGTGCTATTCAATATGTTGTATGTGATAGCAATTGTTCTTGCTGCGTATGTGTTACTTTTTATTTACAATGAAATAAGATATCGACGACAATTGTTTTGTTTGTATGCAAAGAATCAGAAATAATTTTTTGAAATTATTTCGCTATATGCCGCGGGGGATTATCCTTGCGGCATTTTTTTGTGCTATACTATATAAGTAATCATTGAAAAAACATTCACCCTGTTAAATAATTTTGAGTACAAAATTAAGATTTGATTTTTTTAACTGGTGATTTTATAATTTTAATCAAATAATATAAAAGTAGGATTTTTATTAGAAATAATTCAAATCTTATTTAACAGGGTAAATGCGAAAACTATTTTTGGATATTGAAACATTGCCAGCTGAAGAGTCGAAAATGGAAACACTCCGACTTCTTTTTGATAAAAAAAATCCCGAGTTCGATCAGGAAAAATTTGATGAATTTATTGCCAAGACAAATTTTGACGGAGCGTTTGGGCGAATTCTTTGCATTGGATATGCTGTGGACGACGATGCGCCGCAAAATTTTTATAACGAAAATAACGAAAAGGAAACATTGCAGCAATTTTGGCACTTGGTTGATGCGCTCAGCAGCGCTCCGCGTAATATGCAATATCCGGATTATGACCTGCAATTTATTGGACACAATGTGATGGATTTTGATTTGCGTTTCATTTATCAGCGTTCAATTGTGCTTGGAGTGAAGCCTGCTTATGAATTAAACTTTGCACGCTATAGGGGTTATCCAATTTATGACACGATGAAGGAGTGGGTAAAATGGTCAAATTCGAGTATTGGTTTGGAATATCTGGCACTAGCTCTTGACATTCCTTCGCCAAAAGATGGAATTGATGGATCACAAGTCGCTCAGTTTTTCGCAAATGGAAAAGTGAATGACATTTTGGAATATTGCAAAAGAGACGTCGAAACTACTCGCGCCGTTTATCGCAAAATGACTTTCGAAAAACCCGCCAGCAGACTTTTTTAGTTTCAGTTGTCATTCCGGGCGAAGACCCGGAATCCAGGATTTAGTGCTGAATATTTTATATTGTTACGATTTGTAATAGTATAATTCCGTGGTAATATCCTGGATTCCTGCCTACGCAGGAATGACATGGGGTTTTTGAAAGAAGGTTCGTATTATCCGCGTAAACTAAACCATGATGAAAAAAATTACTGAAAAAATAGTCACAATAAAGGACAAGGGTGCGGAACTTGAAAGAGAAATTCGCGAAAAAACTTTGGGATATATCATCACCAGTTTTGGACTCGTGGCGGGTCTTGCTTGGAATGACGCCATCAAATCTTTCATTGAGAGATTTTTTGCTGAACCAGGGGATGGGCTTAAGGCTAAATTTCTATATGCCACTATTATGACAGTCGCTGTCGTGGCTATTTCCTTGTATTTAGCTAGAATTTTTAAGGTTGAAAAGAAAAAGAAGGCAGAAACTATAAAAGAAACCACCACCACAACTTCCACAGAAAAGAAATAATTTACCTGATAATGGTAAAATTCTCTTTATACCAAAACTATGCGGTCGTCTAGTTTTGGTATAATAAAAATTTGTTACGTATCATGCTACGTAACAAAATACGTAACAAAATAAAAATTCCTCAACCGTATGGTTGAGGAATTTTTTGTATAGAAAAGACGTATAAAATTAAGCCTCTTTGTTTTCAGTTTTGATGCATTTGGTACAAACCTTAGCTTTTTTACCATCAACTTTCTTAGTCTGAATGTTGATCGAGAATTTTCTTTTAGATGCGATATTTGAATGACTTCGAGAATTTCCAGCAATTGTTCCTCGGCCACACACGCTGCATGTCTTACTCATATTTAGATAACATATAACATATAACATATNNATATAACATATAACATATAACAATCTCTTGCTAAACACTATAAATTGTATGCCATAACCATTTGATTTATTACAGATTTTAATATATCATGGATGTTATGAATTGGCAAGAGTAAATTATCTAACATACAACGTATAATATATAACAATGCTTCAGATACAGGAAGTTTATATTTCTTGGTTTGTTACATGCTATATGCTATATGTTACATGAAAAGTGGATTTAAATTCAATCGTGCTAATAGGATTTTATATCCTTATTCTTATATATACAATCATCATACACGAGGTTGCTCACGGCTTTGTGGCTCTTTGGCTTGGAGACAGCACTGCAAAATATGCAGACAGACTTAATTTCAACCCAATCAAACACATCGATCCTTGGGGCTCAATCGTGGTTCCATTGTTAATGATAATGACTACAGGATTTGCTTTTGGTTGGGCAAAACCTGTGCCGTATAACCCGTATAATCTTAAAAGTCAAAAATGGGGACCAGCCTTGGTTGCTCTCGGAGGACCTGGATCAAACATTTTAATTGCTTTTGTTTTTGCAATTATTGCACGTTTGATTACCATTCCAGCTTCAGTTAAGCTTGAGATAATTCATAATTTTAACAATTGGGCAGATGTTTCAACTTTGATATCTGGTTCTGTCGGCTCTATTTTCTTTGAAATTTCAATGTTGGTTATTTTCTGGAATGTTATTTTAGCTTTCTTTAATCTGATTCCTTTTCCACCACTTGATGGATCGAAATTGCTCTTTGCGGTTTTTCCAGTCAGAACTGAGATTATGATAATGTTTGAGCAATATGGCTTTATGCTGCTTTTATTGTTCATTTTTATCTTTTCCGCGCCACTTGGTTTTTTCTTAAACACAATGCTCAATCTGTTCTTTGGACTCGCCGTCTAAAAAGTTTTCTTCCACACTTCTCCCTCTCCTTAGACAAGGAGAGGGTTGGGGTGAGGTTGAGCTGAGCATCTCCTTGATATCGCAGCATTGACATAAATTTAAATATTGTGTAGAATAGTTTTGCTAGTTAATTAGCCATTTTTTTGGCTAATTTGTTTTAAAAAGATGTCATTTGAAGCTCACTTCGTTCTGGTTGGGATTTCAAATTGATATCTGATTTTTTTCAGCCAGTGGGCTGATCCGCCTTTGGCGGAAGTTTTATTATTGATAAATAAATTTGAAGCGTTATGCCAACAATAAATCAGTTAGTGAAAAAAAGCCGAAAATCAGCAGTGAAGAAAACAAAATCGCCAGCAATGACGATGACTTTTAATACTCTGCAAAACAAACCTAAAAAGACTGTAAACCCTTTCAAACGAGGAGTTTGTATTAAGGTTTCAACAACCACTCCAAAGAAACCTAACTCTGCTCTTCGAAAGATTGCCAGAGTCAGACTTACAAACGGAATGGAAGTCACCGCATATATCCCAGGAGTTGGGCACAACTTGCAAGAGCATTCAATCGTTATGATTCGCGGAGGACGCGTGAAAGATCTTCCTGGTGTTCGATATCACATCGTTCGTGGAGTTTTGGACAGTGCAGGAGTTGAAGGCCGAAATCGCTCTCGCTCAAAATATGGTGCAAAACGTCCAAAGGCAAAAACTGAGTAATAACTAACAACAATCAACCATCAACTATCAACCAACAACCTTAGATTTGAAACACTGTGTTTTATCAGAAGTTGTCAGTTGTAAGTCGGATGTTATAAGTTAAATATATATGGCACGAAGAAAACGAACATTTGTAAAACAATGGAAACCAGACTCACGATATGGAAACATTTTGGTGGGACGCTTTATTGGTAATGTAATGCAAGACGGAAAAAGAAGTGTTGCAGAAAGAGTGATCTATGATTGTTTTGATGTGATTCATGAACGAACCAAAAAAGGTGGTCTTAATGTTTTTGAACAAGCAATTAAAAACATTTCTCCTTTGCTTGAACTTAAATCAAAAAGAATTGGTGGCGCAAACTATCAAGTTCCGATTCAAGTTTCTGGAGAACGTCGTCAAACACTCGCAATCAGATGGATTCTTACTGCATGTCGCGCCAAGAAAGGGAAGAAAATGGCTGAAAAACTTGCTGATGAACTTATTGATGGATCAAACAAAATTGGATCTGCAATGAAAAAGCGTGACGATACTCACCGAATGGCTGAGGCAAACAAGGCATTTGCCCATTTTGCATAATATCATTGTTTTTTCACGAAAGGAGTGATGATCATGAAAGACGAAGATGTTTCTAAGTGTGAACAATGGCAACCAGGAGAAGTTGAATGTTTGAATGGGGTTGGGTGTGAAGGTAAATGCCTAAATTGCCCATTGAAACAAGAATTTTCTCAACAACCAGACAAATAAAGTCAATCATGGGATTGCAATAACGAGGCTGGTAACCCGGCCTCATTTTTTAATAAAAAATAATTAAATGTAATAAATTTGTATGGCTGACCAGACAAGTGAAATCGCAAAATTAAGAAATATTGGTATTATTGCTCATATCGACGGTGGAAAAACAACAACCACTGAGCGTATTTTGTTTTATACTGGAATCACTCATAAGATCGGTGAAGTTCATGATGGATCAGCCACAATGGACTGGATGGCTCAAGAACAAGAGCGAGGAATCACAATCACCTCTGCTGCAACAAAATGTTTTTGGAAAGGGCATCCAATCAACATCATTGACACCCCAGGACACGTGGACTTCACAGTGGAAGTTGAACGCTCACTCCGCGTGCTTGATGGCGCTGTGGTAATTTTTGATGGAAAAGAAGGTGTTGAACCACAATCCGAAACTGTTTGGCGTCAAGCTGACAAATATAAAGTTCCTCGAATTTGTTTTATCAATAAAATTGACAAAGAAGGAGCTGATTTTGATTATGTGATCAATTCAATTTGGAATCGTTTGACTCCAAATGCAATTGCACTTCAAATGCCAATCGGAGAACGCAACGAATTTTCTGGAGTGGTTGATTTGATTAAGATGAAGGCATATTCTTTCGATGGTCCAATGGGTGAAATTGTGGTTGAAGGCGAAATTCCTGCAGAGCTTTTGGAAAAGGCACAAGCTTGGAGGGAGAAAATGATTGAGAAAATTTCCGAAACCAACGATGCTTTGACTGAAAAATATTTGAATGGGGAAGAAATTTCTATTGATGAATTGAAGTCTGCACTTCGTCAAGGAGTTATTGATGCAAAGATTGTTCCAGTTTTCACTGGAACCGCACTTCGCAATAAAGGTGTTCAATTAGTTTTGGATGCTGTGGTTGATTATCTTCCATCTCCATTGGACGTCACTTCTATCAAAGGAATTGATCCAAAAACAGAATTGGAAATCGAACGTCATGCTGATGACAACGAACCATTTTCCGCTTTGGCTTTCAAAGTTGCAACTGATCCGTTTGTGGGACAATTGACTTTCTTCCGCGTATACTCAGGAACACTTAAAGCTGGTTCATATGTGATCAATTCAACCAATGGAGAAAGAGAACGAATTGGACGAATTCTTCAAATGCATGCAAATCATCGTGAAGAAATTGATGAGATTCGCGCTGGTGGAATCGGAGCTTTGGTTGGACTTAAAAATACAACAACCGGAGACACACTTTGCGATGAAGCAAATCCAATTCAACTAGAAAACATTGTTTTCCCAGAACCAGTTATTGATATTGCAGTTGAACCGAAGACAAAAGCTGATCAAGAAAAAATGGGAGTTGCTCTTCGTAAGCTTGCTGGCGAAGATCCAACACTTCGACTTCGCACTGATGAGGAATCAGGACAAACAATCATTTCTGGAATGGGCGAGCTTCATCTTGATATTATTGTTGATCGAATGAAACGAGAATTTGGAGTTGAAGCAAACATCGGTCAGCCGCAAGTTGCATATCGAGAAACAATCAAAGCTGAGGCGCAAGCTGAAGGAAAATATGTCAAACAATCTGGAGGTCGCGGACAATACGGTCATTGTTGGCTCAAAGTTCGTCCTCAAGAAGAAAAAGGCAAAGGCTTTGAATTTTTTGATGAAATTAAAGGTGGTGTTATTCCACAAGAATATATCAAACCTATTTCTGTTGGAGCAAAAGAAGCTTTGGAAAATGGAGTTTTGGCTGGATATCCAATGGTTGATGTGGTTGTAACTTTGTATGACGGATCTTTCCATGAAGTTGACTCCAATGAAGCAGCTTTCAAAATCGCTGGATCAATGGCAGTGCAAGAAGCAGTAAAACGTGCCAACCCAGTTATTCTTGAACCGATAATGAAAGTGGTTGTAACTTGCCCAGAACAATTTATGGGAGACATTGTTGGCGACATCAACTCACGTCGTGGAATGATCAAAGAAATCAATGATCGCGGAGAAGGAAACGCACGCGTGAAAGAAATTGAAGCTGAAGTTCCTCTTGCAAATATGTTTGGATACGCAACTCAAATGCGCTCAATGACTCAAGGTCGCGCATCATATTCAATGGAATTCTCAAATTATTCAGAAGTTCCAAAGAATGTGGCTGATGAGATTATTGCTAAAAAATAACTTAACAGTAATTAGGTAGTAGGAATTAGGTAGTAGGGAAATCCGAAAATTTAAAACACACTTTTCAAAAACAGCCTCGCAAGGGGCTGTTTTTTGATAATAAAAAAGCCGACACGGTTGTGTGTCGGCTGGTTGTTTTGTATTGTAGTTAGTGATAAAGAACATCATTAAGTGCATTGTCTGAAAGTTTAACGTGCAGGCACCATTTGTTTCTGTGAACGTATGGTAGTGGAGTTAATATTTTTTGCTTGATAAAATTATCAAGCGCATTCTTTTCACTTTCAGTGAGCTCCTTCATTCCGTTTACTTTTTTTGCAAGAATAGCTGCTTTGCGGTTTTGATTCCAAATGTGAGGTGGAACCTTGGAAATTTGTCTTGCAATTTGGAAGAAAAAAATTGCGCTCACACCTCCGATAAGCAAGATTGCACCTTTAGCAAAATCATTAGCAATGTATGCCGCACTGTGTCCGGCTCCTAAGTGAATAAGTAATGCAAAGACTGAAAGAAAAAGTATTTCCTTTATCATACAAACTCCTTTCAAATGATATGGTAAGAACTTGACTGAAATATATTCCTAACATGAAAAATAGTCAAATGCTTGAATACTAATAAATATGGGAGTACACTTAGGATAAATAGGTATTTAAATTGGTATCTTAAAAATAAGGGGGCATTATGACTATGTCAATTGAAAAACTGATTGCTGCTGCTGAAAAAACAATTGTAACTGAAGAAGATGTCAAGAGACTTAATGATAGATTGGCTAAAGCAGAACAGCGATTTATCGAAGAGGACAGACAAAAAATGGTTGATCAAAGTTTTCTTAATAAAGAATACACAATATAACAAAAAGGGGAGGTGGCTTATGTGTTACACGGAAAATGGATTTGGAATTTCTTCGGATAATATTCCAGCCGTAGTTGAATCATCTGATGATTTTTCTAGTATGATTTCAACGGAAGAAAAAGTTCCTGAAAGACCAAGAGCCACTCGTTTCAGCTGGGCGTTGGCTGCTATGACGGATAGGCGCAGGGCATTGAAAGGCGTTGATGTTGTTGGGCGTCTCGCTGCAATCCATCGCAAATATGATCCAGATGGACACAGGGCAATGACAAGATTGCTCAGAGCGTACAATAAATAAACTGACACAGTGCCGCCTTATGGCCAGGAAATTTCCTGGTCTTTTTTAATGCTTGAATACTAATACGGATAGGAGTAGACTAATATTGTACGTTTATATTTAATTAATTAAAATAAAAAAATATATGTTTACGGCATTCTTAGTAATATCATTTGGTTTTATGTGGGTACTTACTTTTCCTTTTTATACTAATAATGGGTGGGTTATTTTTGTTGGGTTAATTGGTAGTTTGTTAGCGGGTTGGCTTTTGGGGAACTATCTTAAAAAACACAGTGATCTAGATGATAATAATTATTCTACTAAATCGCATTATGTTGTTTCTGTAACCTTCGTTTTAATAGGTACTGTTGTTTCTGTATTATTGATAGCACTTGTTTGCTATTTGATTATTAATTACTATCCTTTTCAAGAAATGGATGCTCTTATTGGGATGTTTATCCTCCCGTTCGTGTTTTTGGGATTATTTGGTTCTGGCGCTCTTTTCTTAAGTGGTTTGAAAGGAATTGAAAAGTTTAGAAAAGAAGAAATAGCTTCTAATACAAAATAATATGTCAGTCAGAAAATCAGAGGACAAAAACATTCGCAAATTGTGCAAAATCGGCAAGCAATCAGTCGGACTAACTTTGCCAATTGAAATGCTCCGCGAGCTCGGCTGGAAATCAAAACAAAAAGTTGTGGTCAAAAGAATCCATGGGGGAGTGGAGATTAAGGATTGGAAGAAATAAATTTAGTTAGTTGAAATAGAATGTAATATATGAAAATGTCACAAAAAAATACAATTGAAGAATTTAATCAAAAATTAGAGGAGGAAATTAAGGCTGTTTCAATTGAGGCAAAAGCTCGCGGTTTTGCATCATCGGATCAAATAATTTACAAGACAAATTTTACAACAATTGTGGCTTATGCTTTTCATATTCCAAATAAGGATGGCACGTTGCATCATTTTGATTTAAAAATAAAAAAATATACAAGGAAAAAGGTATCAGAGCCATGGAAGGCAATTTTTGATGAGATGAAAAATGAGATATTGGCTGACTTCATGACATATTCTATAAATATTAATCTTGGAAATGGTCAGGCTGTAAAAAATTTAACAGAATTTTTAAATGCCCAATTTCAAGCTACTGGTCAGAAAATAGAAAAAATTAAAATTGTAATTGATAGTCCTGAGGAAATTGATGTTGCTGAATTATTGGGCAAGATTAGTAGTGGCAAGGCTGAGGAGATTAATTTTCAAACAAGGTTGCAGACATTGAGGGATTATAGAAATTTTTTGTTAGAAAATTTAGATAAAAATGAAAAATTTATACAAAATTGGCTTGATGAGGATAGTGGAAAACATAGAAAGCAACGATGTTTAATATTTGGTTTAGAGTTTACTGATCACAAAAGAGAGGGTGAATTATCAAGAAAAAGATTTGATATTTTAACTAGAACAAATGAGTTAAGTAATGAGTATGTTTTATTTGAGCTAAAATCTCCTTGTGATGATGTCTTTAAGATTACCGAAGTTGATAATAGTAATGGGGGTAAATCAACTGAATATCATCTTTCTTCTCAAATCTCTAGATCAATTCCACAAATTTTACATTATAAAAATCTATTAGAATCAAAGCATGATGGTGATGATGACCTGCAAAGAATTGGAATTAAGGCGGGAAAAGTTTCTAAATGTATTATTCTTATCGGACAAAGAGCTAACAACCCTATATGGGAATCCCATTTTAGATCATTGAAAAGTAATTTCAGTAATTCTTTGGAGATCTGGACATATACTGATTTGATAAATAAGTTGAATGTAACAATTAAAAATTTAGAAGAAAATCTATAATTAAATAATAAATATTAAACTAAATATATGAAAACTTATCAAGATATTCTAAGTGATTCACTGGCAGATTTGGATTCGGGTTCTGGTGCGGATAATATGAAAAGAAAAGGAATTGGCGAAGCTCTTGTGGCATTGACTATGGTGCTTGGAGATATGGATGGCAAACTTAATAGAATAATCGGAAGTGTTAATGGAGTTGGTGGAAACTTGGATGATTTAAATAAGAATATATCCAATTTTAATAAAGCTTCGAGTAGATTGCAGTGGTGGTTGATATTTTGGACGGCTATTATGGCTGTAGCAACTCTCGTTGCTCTTTTTAAATGAGATTAAGTAAAGCTTACTTTATGAAAACAATATTAGTCGACGCGATTAACGGATTTATTGATAAGGAGGGAAATGTATTTGAAGAAATGCATGAGATGCTTGAAGACTTTCCAAACAGGAAAATTATTCTCACTGGTGCAAGTGATAAACAAATGGAAACGTTTAAGTTGAATGACGCGCCATATGAAGTGTTTACATTGAAACATAATCCTGAAAAGACTGATCCAAAATATTATGAAATGATGCTCGAGCATTTTGCTTTGAAGGCTGAAGATGTCATCTATTTTGAACACGGCGCGGAAGCAGTCGCCAGCGCCGAGTCAGTCGGCATCAAAACATATTTCTATGATGCCGAGAAAAAGGATTTGGAGAGTTTGAAAAAATACCTGATTGATAATTTAAAATAATGAAATATTAATTATGGATATAAAGGATGGCGCAAAGGTTTTTATAAAAAACGAAAAACTCGGCAAATATTTGTTTTTCTTGCGTGATAATAAGCCAATAATACCTAATCCGAATACGTACGGACTTTTGGGTGGTGGGATTGAGAAAGGAGAAGAGCCGATGGAGGCCTTAAGGCGAGAAATACAGGAGGAATCAAATATAATCATCTCAGATATTGAAGAGCTTGGATATGAGATTGTGCCTAGTGTGATAAGAGATGTGGATGGAGAACGCATTGTAACAAGCAAGATTACTTTCTTTTCGGCGCGAACCGATGGGTTACTTGAAGACTTGGAATTATTCGAAGGTCAACGTTTGGAGTATTTTACAATCGATGAAGCGCTAGCTCTGGATAATCTCTCGCCCCCAATAAGGGAAGCGATTCGTATATATAGGAACAAGTTGTAATTATATCTCAAATATCTACCTATTAAAAATGTAACACATGAAAACAATAAACCGTGAAATAGTGTCTGCTATAATAATTTCCAAGGACGGAAAAATATTTCAAGGGATGAAAGATCCGAATGGTGGCGGAGTCTATTTGGATTGTTGGCATATTCCAGGTGGCGGTGTTGACGAAGGCGAAACAAATGAACAGGCACTTGTTCGCGAGATTAAGGAAGAAACTGGAATTGACATTACTCCATATAAAATTGAACTTGTTGATGATCTTGGTGGCGGAGAGCATGAAACTTTTTGGAAGCCCTTGCAAGAAGTCGTTTTGTGTAAGATGAAATTTTATGTATATAAAGTTGAAATCACAGATAAGTTATCTAGTGAAATCGAAGTTTCTCTTGATGATGACTTGGTTATTCATGATTGGACGAGTATTGAAGATCTTAAAAATAAAAAATTAACCCCACCATCCGTAAAATTGTTTCAACGACTAGGATATATTTCTTAATTAAAAAAAGTAAAAAAGTTGTATTTTTGTATTTCGCATTTTCCTGCACCATATGAAGTACGTAGGCAAAAAACGAGTGATGAGCGTTAAGAAATTTCTTCGCGGAGTCATTTTCAAAAATGACGGAGGCGGTTAGAAATTTTAGTGAAGAGCGAAGTTTTTGCCACAGTATCTTCATCCGGTGCGAGCTTTTCTTTCCTCCAGGTTTCTTTTTGCGGGAAAAAGAAATGTGGAAATGAGTATTTAAATACCCACCTTCAAAAAAACATTCTCACATTCTCAATAGGGAATAGAGAATGTTTTTTGTAATTATTGCCTAAAACCTAAAACCTAGCTTAAGTTATCCACAGCCATTGATACTTGCAGTGATATTAGGTAAGTGCTATGATATCACTATGAGCAGTGGCCAGGCTCGAATCATGTAGCATGTATCATGAAGCATGTAACATGGGATAAAAAGAATAAAATAAAATCACTTAACTCGTATCATGCGATATATAGTCATGGAGCATTGAAAAGTATGTTTTATGCTATATGTTTTGTGTTACATGAATCTTATGTATAACCAAACTCAAAACCAAAACCAAGCAGAAAACAAAATCAGAGAAAGCGTGTTTTCGAAAATGATGCGCGCCGGGAGCAAGAATTACTTTTTTGATGTGAAAAAAGCCAGTAACGGCAGCAATTATCTGACAATTACCGATTCCTACAAAAACCAAAAAGGCGAAAATGTGACAAGCAGAGCCATTATCTTCAAGGATCATATTCAAGATTTCCTCTCAAACCTGCAAGAAGCAGGAACTTATTTGAAATGATTTAAATTGACCCCAGTGAAACAGTGTTGATTACAACAATTTCACCAGCCTCGACTAGACATCGAGTCTAGGCGGGCGGGGCAGGTTTGACGCACCTAATTTATAGTTATAAAATACAAACATGAAAAATCAGACAAAAACAATTGAGGAAAAAACATATACCGCAAGCGAATTTGGTTCAATCTTGGAGCGTATTGATACTACCGTTCAAATTCTCGCAGAAGGTCATTCCGCTCTTGTGGAAGGTCAGAATGAAATTAAAAGTGTTCTAACAAGTGTGGATCAGCGACTTGGTAGGGTTGAAATCAGATTGGATGGTGTTGAGGATAGGCTTGGGTTGGTTGAAACCAAGATAGACAGACTGCAAGATGATATGGTGGAAGTTAAATTTGAACTCAAGCGCAAGGTTGACGCGGAACAATTTGAAAAACTTGAAAAACGCGTCGTCAAATTGGAAAAACATTCCGTGGCGCGCTAAACTTAAAAAACATTTTTCAAAAACAGCTTCTCGAGAGGCTGTTTTTGTATATTAAAAAGTTTCAATATTGTTAGTCCTATCAATATGGAATAACATAAAAAAGACCCTTATCTAAGCCAAAAATATGCATTTTGTTGTATGTTGTATGTTGTATATTGTATGTTGAGTCCAAACCCCTTGACAGATATTTTCTATTCGTGTAAAGTAATTAAGTATCTAATTTCCGCAAAAGGAATTTTTTGGATTTGCAGTTAGAGGTAAATCCATGTTATATTAAATAATAAATCATCTTTAAACAATCGCGCTCTTGAGCAAAAATAGCTCGCGGGGAATAGCGAAAAAAACACTATGGCAGTAGAAAAGTTTGAACGAACAAAACCACATGTAAACGTAGGAACAATTGGACACGTTGACCACGGCAAAACAACTTTGACCGCGGCTATTCTTCATGGTCAAACATTGAAAGGATTGGCTAAGGAAAGAGGAGTTGGTGAAATTGACAATGCTCCAGAAGAAAGAGAACGTGGAATTACTATTGCTACTTCACATTGTGAATATGAAACAGATGTTCGTCACTACGCTCACGTAGACTGCCCAGGACATGCTGATTACATCAAGAATATGATTACGGGTGCTGCTCAAATGGATGGAGCAATCTTGGTTGTTTCTGCTACTGATGGTCCTATGCCTCAAACACGTGAACACATCTTGCTTGCAAAACAAATTGGTGTGCCTGCAATCGTTGTTTTCATCAATAAGGTTGATATGGTTGATGATGAAGAACTTATCGAACTTGTTGAAGCTGAAGTTCGTGAACTTCTTTCAAAATATGAATTTGATGGCGATAACGCTGCAGTTATTCGTGGATCAGCAACTCAAGCTTTGGCTGCTGCTGGTGTTGATGATGCTGCTGTGAAACCAATCTATGACCTTATGGCTGCATTGGATGCTCAAATCCCAGAACCTGTTCGTGAAACAGAAAAACCTTTCCTTATGCCTATTGAAGATATCTTCTCAATTGAAGGTCGTGGAACAGTGGTAACTGGAAGAATCGAATCAGGAACAATCAACATCAATGAAGAAGTTGAAATCGTTGGTCTTCGTCCAACTGCAAAAACAGTTGTAACGGGAATTGAAATGTTCAACAAATCACTTGATAAGGGACAAGCTGGAGACAATGCTGGACTTTTGATTCGTGGAATCAAAAAAGAAGATGTTGAACGTGGACAAGTTTTGGCTAAAACTGGTTCAATCACTCCTCATACTGAATTTGAAGGTGAAATTTACATTTTGACAAAAGAAGAAGGTGGACGACATACTCCATTCTTCAAAGGATACAAACCACAGTTCTACATCCGAACAACTGATGTGACTGGAGAAGTTGTGCTTCCAGAAGGAACTGAAATGGTTATGCCTGGAGATACAATCAACTTGGTTATCAAATTGATCGCTCCTGTAGCTATGGCAGAAGGAATGAGATTCGCAATTCGCGAAGGTGGAAAGACTGTTGGTGCTGGAGTTGCAACAAAAATCATAAAATAAGGTTCTGCGAACCTTGTTATCAGCGCTCGCTCGGAAATGAAAATTAATTTTCATTTCACTCGCTCCGCTCGATAATAGCTCAGATAAACTTCGCAGACACAAATAAACTTGTGTCTGCTAGTGTTTCTCGGAACAAATAGTTAGAATTGTAATTTAAATTGTTTATCACAAAAGAATCAGATGGCTGCGAAAAAAACAGAAAACGAACAAGCTACAAGAATCAGAATCAAGATCAAGGCTTACGATAGTAAGGTTATTGATCAATCTGCTCGTAAAATTGCAGAAACAGTTGAGCGCTCTGGCTCTCGTTTCACTGGTCCTGTACCACTTCCTACAGAAATTCATAAAGTTACTGTGAATAAGTCAACATTTGTGTATAAGGATGCTCGAGACCAATACGAAATGCGAATCCATAAACGCTTGATTGATATCTGGGATCCAACTCCAAAAACGATTGAAAATCTAACAAGTCTTGACTTGCCAGCCGGAGTTGATGTTGAGATAAAGATGTAAAAACACGAATTTTACGAATTGCAGACGAATTTTCACGGATAAGTTGAGGGCTTGCATTATTTTAGAAAGTGATTTAATATAGATAAGTTAGAAAAACAGAAGAAATACTAGTTAAAGTCCTGATAAATCGGGATACTCAACTAGCCAATACAAGAGAAATCTTGAGTTGTGCTGGCTGATGAGCCAGATTTTTTTTATCAAGAAACGCATTATAAAGAACAATATGTATATAAAATATATTTTAGGGAAAAAATTAGGAATGACCACACTGTATGACAGTAAGCAGGGTGCTTTAAATGTCACATTGATTGAATGTCCAGTAAACACTGTTTCAGTGATTCGAACACAAGAAAAAAATGGTTACTCTGCAGTTCAATTGGAACTTGCTAAAACTAAGAATGTTACTCATAGAAAAGAATTTCGTTTGGATGAAGATGCAAAAGTTGCTGTTGGTGACCAAATTACAGTTGAAACTTTCGCAATTGGAGATGAGGTTCAGATCAGCGGTATTGCAAAAGGAAAAGGATTCCAAGGAGTTGTAAAACGACATGGTTTCGCTGGTTCTCCTGCAACTCATGGTCATAAGCATGACAACAGAGCTCCTGGATCAATTGGTGCTCAGCAACCACAACACGTTATCAAGGGAAAGAGGATGGCTGGACGAATGGGTGGAAAAAGATCAACAACAAAGGGAATTAAAATTGTATATATTGACACTGAAAGAAGCATTATGGGAGTTTTAGGTGCAGTGCCGGGAGTTGTTGGAAGAATCGTTGAAGTAAGAGCATAAATAACATAGAACACATAACATAAAACATAGAGCAAAAATCACGAATGCGTGTTCCATGCTCCATGTTCCATGATTTACGATAATATGGCTACAATTGCTATTCACAATCAAGAAGGAAAAAAAATAGAAGATCTGGAAGTCAAAGATGCTGTTTTTGGTGCAAAAGCAAATGATGAATTATTACATCAGGTTTTTATGGTTATTGCTGGAAATCAGCGAAATCCAATTGCACACACCAAGGATAAAAGTGAAGTTGCTGGATCTGGCAAGAAACCTTTTAAACAAAAAGGAACTGGCTCAGCTAGACAAGGGCAAAAGAGAAATCCTGTGATGAAAGGTGGAGGTGTTGCTTTTGGTCCAACTAATGAAAGAAATTTCAAGAGAGATTTAAATAAGAAAATGAAGCAAAAAGCGGTGGTTATTGCGATCAGTGAAAAACTTCGCAGCGGAACCTTGATTGCGATTGATTCATTGACAGTTGCAAAAGCAAAGACAAAAGAGTTTGATCAAATTTTGAAAAATCTTAAGTTGACTGGAAAAGTTTTGGTTTCTTTCTCTGAAGAGGAAAAGAAAACTTCAGTTATCAGTAGAAACCTTAAGAATATTTCAAATATTGAAACGAAAGATTTGAATGTAATGGATTTGCTAAACAACAAGTTTTTGCTTTTGAGCAAAGCCTCAATTGCATTTTTGGAAGAAAAGTTTGCAAAGTAAGTTTTTATTAAAAAGAATTCGGATAAAAATTAGGATATAATTTGGATAAAAATTAGGATATATGGCAGTAATAGAAGAAAAAAAAGAATTAGCAACAGCTTCAAAGCCGACTGTTAAGAAAACAGTTAAAAAGGCTGCTGACAAAAAAGAAGTGATTGTTGCTGCAAAAAATTCGGATATTGCATATCGTGTTCTTACTGAACCTTGGATTACTGAAAAGACTCACAAAGCAATGGCTGATAATAAATATACTTTCAAGGTTATCCACAGCGCAACAAAAAAACAAGTGAAATTGGCTATAGAAGGAATGTATAGTGTGAAAGTTGAAAAAGTTAGTGTTGTGAATATCAAGTCTAAAAAGAAAGCATATGGTCGTCATATGGGAACAAAGGCAGGATTCAAAAAAGCAACAGTAACATTGAAACAGGGAGATAAGATTGAATTATTTCAAGGAGCATAATAACATAGAACACATAACATAAAACATAGAGCAAGAATGCATGTTCCATGCTCCATGTTCCATGAGTTAAGAAAGATATGGCAATTAAAGTATACAAAAAAAATACAGCTGGTAGACGAAATATGTCTATTGTTAAACCTGATAATTTGACTGACAAAAAACCTGAGAAATCTTTGCTTGCACCGATGACTCAGAAAGCTGGAAGATCTCACGGAAAGATCTCAACCCGTCATCAAGGAGGTGGACACAAAAGACGATATCGTTTGGTAGATTTCAAGCAACAGAAATTTGGTGTGCTTGGACGAGTTGTTGCAATTGAAAAAGATCCTAATAGAAGCGCGCTGATTGCTCTTATCTCATATATTGATGGAGACAAAAAATATATCTTAGCTACAGAAGGAATGAAAGCTGGAATGGAAATTATGTCTGGCGTGGACGCTCCAATTAAAAAAGGAAATCGTACAGTTTTGAAAAATATTCCATCAGGAACAGCTATTTCAAACATTGAATTGATTGCTGGAAAAGGTGGACAAATTACTCGCAGCGCTGGATCTGGTGCGATTTTGATGGCTATTGATGAAAAAATGGCACAACTTAAGATGTCATCTGGAGAAATCAGAATTGTAAGCAAAGAATGCTATGCAACCATTGGAAGAGTAAGTAATTTTGAACATAGTTCTGAAACACTTGGAAAGGCTGGAAGAAACAGATGGAAAGGAAAGCGACCGGAAGTTCGAGGATCAGCAATGAATCCTGTTGATCATCCACACGGAGGAGGAGAAGGTAAACAAGGAATTGGACTTAAATATCCTAAAACTCCTTGGGGAAAACCTGCACTTGGAAAGAAAACAAGAAAGAAGAATAGATATAGTGATAAATTTATTGTAAAACGAAGGATTAAGAAATAGTTAAAATAGTTAAAATGGTCGCCTCAAGCGGCGACTAATGAACTAATTAAAGAAAAATATGTCAAGAAGTTTAAAGAAAGGACCATACGTTGATCCACGAGTAATGAAAAAGGTTTTGAATGCAAAAGCTGGCGAAGGAACAATTAAAACTTGGTCTCGAGCTTGCACAATTGCACCTGAAATGATTGGATTTACATTTGGAGTTCACAATGGACGAGAACACACTGCAGTATATGTTACCGAAGAAATGGTTGGACACAGACTTGGAGAATTTTCTCCAACTCGTAAATTCACTCGTCATGGAGGTAAGATGCAGAAAGAAATGGAACAAGCAGCTAAACAGAAACAACAAGATGCTGTAAAGGCCGCTAAGAATGATGCTCCAGCAAAAAAGAAATAAATTGGAAGGATATAATTAGAAATTAGTGTAAATTAGAGACATATATATTATTATGAAAGTAATAGCATCACTCAACAATTTAAGAACATCTCCGCGAAAAGTTCGTTTGGTAACAAACAGCATTGTCGGTATGAATGCAAGCGCAGCGCTTGTTCAACTTCACCATCTTGTAAAAAAGACAAGTGAACCTTTGGAAAAACTATTAAACAGTGCTTTGTCAAATGCTGAAAATAATTTTGGTTTGGACAAGGATAATATGTTTGTTAGCAGTATTCTTGTGGGAGAAGGGGCTAAACTTAAAAGATGGCTTCCGCGAGCTCAAGGACGAGCAACATTGCTTTTGAAAAGAACTTCTCATATTAAATTGGAATTGGAAGAAAGAGTTGAGGGAAAAAACAAGAAAACGAAAGCTCAATTGGACAAACAGAAAGCTGAAAATGAGGCTGCCAGGACTAAAGCGATGAAAGAGGCTGTAGCGGAAATGGAAAAAGAAGAAGCTGGTGAGGAAGTTGTTCAGGAAAAAACTGTTGCTAAAAAAGTTACTCCTAGCAAAGAGACAATAAAGAAAGGACAAGATAGTGGATTTTTGAAAAAAGTTTTTCAAAGAAAATCTGGAGCATAAATCGAAACATTGAATTTTAGAGATAATAAATGATAAAAAATACAGTTAATTAGAGATAAAATTATGGGACATAAAGTCAATCCAACAGGGCTGCGCCTAGGAATCACAACAACTTGGAAATCAAGGTGGTTTGCTGGTAAAGATTATACCAAAAAACTCAAAGAGGATGTTCAGGTTCGTGAGTTTGTGATGAAAAAATGGAAATCTGCTGCTATCGCTGATGTTGAAATTGAAAGAAGTGCTAACACACTGAAATTGATCATAAAAACATCTCGTCCTGGAGTATTGATTGGAAGAGGTGGAACAGGGATTGGCGATATGAGTGCAGCAATTAAAACTAAATTTTTTGCAGGAAAGAAGATTGATCTACGAATTGAAGCGCAAGAAGTTAGACAGTTTGAGGAGAATGCCTCATTGGTTGCTCAAAATGTTGCAGAACAACTTGAAAAACGTGTGCCTTTTAGAAGAATTCTAAAATCAATGCTGGATCAAGTTGAAAAGAACAAGAACATTAAAGGAGTGAAAATTGAAGTTTCTGGACGATTGGGCGGAGCAGAAATGTCACGAAGAGAATGGTTGTCACGTGGAACAGTTCCACTTCACACGCTTCGTGCTGACATTGATTTCTCAAAAGCTACTGCATTTACAACTTATGGAGCAATTGGAGTTAAGACTTGGCTTTATAAGGGAGAAGTATTTGATAAGGAGTAACCAAGAAAAATTTTACATTTTGATTAAAAGATACGCATATGTTGATGCCGAAAAAAGTTAAACACAGAAAGATTCATCGAGGTGGAGAAATCCGCGGAGTTGCCCAAACTGGTAACACTGTTAGTTTTGGTAGCTTTGGACTTAAAGCTATGACTTCTGGATTGATTTCTGCACGTCAAATCGAAGCTGCTCGTCGTGCGATGACAAGATATGTCAAGCGAGGAGGTAAGATTTGGATTAGAATTTTTCCAGACAAACCGATGACAAAGAAAGGTGATGAAACACCTATGGGTAAAGGAAAAGGAAGTGTTGATCATTTCGTAGCAAAAACTAAGCAGGGAAGAGTTTTATTTGAAATGGATGGTATAACAGAAGCAATTGCCAAAGAAGCAATGCGACTAGCCTCTCATAAACTTAATGTTAAGACAAAGTTTGTAGTTAAAGAAAAATAAGAAATCATATATGAAAATTCAGGAAATTAGAGATATGAATATTGAGCAACTGAAAAAGATGCTCGCTGAAAAAAGAACTCAAGCTGTTAAGCTTAGGTTTGATATTGCTGCTCGGCAGCTTAAGAATCATCGACAATATCGAGCATTAAAAACTGATATTGCTCGCACACTGACTATCCTAAAAGAAAGAGCTGAGCAAAAGTAATTACAATAATTTCAAATTTCAAATTTAAAATTTAGCGAAGTGACTATTATGACAAATGTTACAAAAAATTTAGCAAAGAAAAAGGGAGTTGTTGTTAGTGATAAAATGGACAAAACAATTGTTGTTGCTGTTCAGTCATTGAAAACTCATCCCAAGTATCATAAGAAATATAAATCAACAGTGAAATATAAGGTTCACGACGCTGAGAATAAATTTAAGAAAGGCGAAAAGGTTGAATTTATTCAGTGTCGACCAATCAGTAAAGATAAGAGCCACACAGTAATAGCATAACATTTAGTATAGTAGTAAATATATGATTCAAGCAGAAACAAAATTAAAGGCAGCTGATAACTCAGGAGCAAAAATCATTGAGTGTTTTAAGGTTCTTGGTGGAACCAGAAGACGCTATGCTTCTGTTGGTGATATTATTGTTTGCTCTGTAAAATCTTCAGAACCGCGAGGATTGGTAAAAAAAGGTGATAAGATTCGCGCTGTGGTTGTTAGAACGAAGAAAGCTATTCGCAGAAAAGATGGTTCATATATTCGATTTGATGAAAATGCNNATATATGAGAATTAAAAAAGGAGACCTCGTAAAAAAAATAGCTGGCAAAGATAAGGGAAAGCAAGGAAAGGTTGTTCGTACTGTGCCAAGCGAGGGAAAAATTGTGGTTGAAAAATTGAATATTGTGACGAAACATCAAAAGTCTCGTCGAGAAGGACAGCGAGGACAACGTGTTGAAATCGCAGCCCCGTTTGATGCTTCCAATGCAATGATTATTTGCCCAGGATGCGGAAAGGCAACTCGAGTTTCATATCAAACAACTAATGGAAAGAAAGTTCGGGTATGCAAGAAATGCGGAAAAGAAATATAATTTGAATTTTGAGAAAATGTTTTAATATAGTAAATAGCCCTTAATTTATTCGTTTTAAGTGAATTGTATGAATATAACTCCAGCAAAAGATAAATATACCAAAATAGCTGTAGCTGAGATGAAGAAGAAGTTTAGCTATAAAAGTGTTATGGCTGTACCTCGAATTCAGAAGGTTGTTGTTAATGTTGGAATTGGAAAGATTGTTAAGGAAAATGACAAAATCGAAGAAATTGTAACTGCGCTTACTGCAATTACTGGTCAAAAACCTGTAAAGACAAAAGCGAAGAAAGCTATTTCTGGATTTAAAATTAGAGAGGGGATGGAGATTGGTGTCAAAGTTACTTTGCGTGGAGCTAGGATGTGGCAGTTTATTGATAGGATTGTAGCAGCAACACTTCCACGAACCAGAGATTTTCAAGGGTTAAATAGAAAAGCTGTTGATACGGGAGGTAATCTGAATATTGGACTTAAGGAACATATGATTTTTCCTGAAATTTCTCCAGAAAAAGTAAAGCATACGTTCGGAATGCAGATCACAGTTTCAACAAACGCACACACACAAGCAGAAGGATTAGAATTATTTAAATTATTAGGATTTCCACTAAAAAGCGAATAAGTAATTGATACAAGAATTTTATGGCAAAAACATCTACAGAAGCTCGAGCAGAGAAGAAACCAAAGTTTTCAACCAGAATTGTGCGCCGTTGTTGGCGATGTGGTCGTAAGCATGGCTATCTTCGTGCATACGATATCTGCAGAATCTGCTTCCGAGAATTAGCGAGTAAAGGTGAGTTACCGGGAGTAACAAAGAGTAGTTGGTAAATTTGAATTAGTATAATTATAATTAGGATAAAGAATTAGAATATGTTAGATCCAATAGCAGACATGCTTACAAGAATTCGAAATGCACAAATGGTTAAACACAAAGAAGTGTTGGTGCCTTTTTCGAAATTGAAACTGTCTATCGCTAAAATTTTAGAGCAAAGAAATTTCATCGAATCTGTGAAAAAAGAAATGGGAGAAACATTTCCAGTTCTTAGAATTGTTCTTCGATATGAAGTTGTTTCAAATACTGAAAAGAATCCTGCAATTTCTGAAATCAAGCGCGTAAGTCGTCAAGGTCAAAGAATTTATGTGAAAAAGACTGATATAAAGCGTGTTAAAAACGGATATGGAATTTCAGTGATATCAACATCACAAGGAATGATGACAGGCGATAAGGCAAAAAAACTTGGTCTTGGTGGTGAAGTAATTTGTGAAGTTTGGTAATAACATATAGCATATAACATACAGCATATAACATAAATGCAAAAAGTCATCCTGACGAATTTGTTACATGTTACATGCTACATGATTTAGAATTTGATATGAGTAGAATTGGAAAAAAACCTGTAGCTATCCCAGAAGGTGTAACAATTACAACGGATAAAAATCTGGTTACTGTTGTGGGACCAAAAGGTACGCTAACCTTTGAGCATCATTTTGATGTTTCGATTAAATTTGGAGAAAAAGAATTTACAGTTGAAAAAGAAGCTAAGGGTAAAAACGTTCCTGCTCTTTGGGGCACAACAGCTCGTGTGATTGAAAATATGATCGAAGGAGTGGTGACTGGATTCAAGAAGCAACTTGAACTTAATGGAGTTGGTTTTCGTATGGCGATTGCAGGGAAGACCATTACTCTTGCGCTCGGATTTTCACATCCTGTGGTTGTTGAAGTTCCCGCAGATTTGGATGTCGTGATTGAAGGAAATGTTATGACAGTATCAGGAATTGACAAACATAAGGTTGGACAATTTTCTGCTAATATTAGAGCACTTAAGCCAGTTGAACCGTACAAAGGAAAAGGGTTTAAATATGTTGGAGAACATGTGCGAAGAAAAGAAGGTAAAAAATCATCAAAATAAGTCACATATAACATATAGCATAAAACATAGAACATAAAGTGTAGAGTACGGCAGCAGTGAAATGCTCCATGCTCCATGCTCCATGATTCATGATAAGTATGAACAAATTAAGTAGCAATAGCGGCCGATTACAAAGAAAACGTAGAGTTCGCGCAAAGATCTCAGGATCTGCAAGCAGGCCGAGGTTAGCCGTGTTCAAAAGCCTGAAGGGCATTTATGTTCAGGTTATTGACGATACTGTTGGAAAAACTCTCGCAAGCGCAAATCTTGCAGAAATAAAAAAGGCAGCCAATACAATTGAGGGTGCAAAAGAAGTTGGAAAACTTATTGCCAAGAAATGCGTTGCACTTAAAATTGAATCAGTAACATTTGATAGAGCAGGATATCAATATCATGGAAAAGTTAAATCTTTAGCTGATGGTGCTAGAGAAGGCGGATTGCAGTTTTAATGTTTTGAATTATAAATACTATATTATCCTATGAATAAGAGACCAGGCAAAAAAAATACACGCAGAGAGAAACCAGAATTTGAGCAAAAACTTTTGGATTTAGCTCGTGTTACTCGTGTAGTAAAAGGAGGACGAAGATTTCGTTTTCGTGCAACTTTGGTGATCGGTGATCGCAAAGGAAGAGTTGGTGTTGGTGTGTCCAAGGGATCAGATGTTTCTGATGCCATCACTAAGGCTTACAATGATGCAAAGAAATGTATGATTACAGTCAACTTGTCTGACAATACTATTCCTCATGACATTAGAATGAAATTGGGAAGCGCAAAGGTTTTGCTTAAGCCAGCTTCAGAAGGACGAGGTGTTATTGCTGGAGGTGCTGTGCGAGCAGTGGTTGATTTGGCTGGTATTCGTGATATCGTTTCAAAATCTTTGGGAACAGCAAATAAGCTTAATGTTGCGCGAGCAACAATCGAAGCTTTGAAAGCTCTCAAGGCTCCACGCATTAAAATGACTAAAGATGTTGAAGTTAAAGAAGCTAAGGAAATTAAAGCAGTAAAATAATATGCAAATTCATCAACTTACAGTAAAAAAACGAAAGGATAAAAAAACCGTTGGTCGCGGAGGAAAACGCGGAACTTATTCTGGAAAAGGAAACAAGGGTCAGAAAGCTCGCTCTGGAGCATCTATTGATCCATTGTTTGAAGGTGGACGATCTTCACTTGTTGAACGCTTGAAAAAAGTTCGCGGATTCAAATCTCTTGCTTCCAAAAAAACAGTTGTAAAATTAGAAGCTTTGGAGAAATTTTACAAAGACGGAGATGTTGTTTCTGTTGAAACATTGCTCAAAACTAAACTTATTGATAAAGCTGATGCGAAAAATGGTGTGAAAATCTTAGCTACTGGAACTGTTACTAAAAAACTTACTATTTCAGCAGAACTTCTTTGCTCAGGAACTGCTAAAGATGCTATAATCAAAGCAGGCGGAAAAATCCTGGAATAGGTGCTAGGTTTCAGGTGTTAGGTTTCAGAAAAATGCAAAAATTACAGAACCTAAAATCCAAAAAGTTTTAATCTAGAACCTAGAACCTAAAACCTAAAAAAATGTTTGAAAAAATAACACAAATATTTAAAATAACCGAGCTTCGCAATAAGATCCTCTTTATATTGGGGATTCTTATTGTTTTCCGCATAGCTGCCAACATTCCTCTTCCGGGTGTGAATATTGAACAGCTTCGAAGACTTTTTGAAGGCAATCAATTTCTGGGGATGTTGAATGTTTTTTCTGGAGGAGGTTTGACAAACATTTCAATCGTAATGCTTGGTGTTGGGCCATATATCACTGCATCAATTATTATGCAGCTCTTGACGATGATTGTGCCACGAGTAGAACAATTATACAAAGAAGAGGGCGAGGCTGGTCGTCAGAAATTTAATATGTGGACGCGGTGGCTCACTGTTCCTTTGGCGGTAATTCAGACTTTTTCTATGGTAACGCTTCTTCGTTCTCAAGGAGTGCTTTCAGTTACTTCAACTTTTGAAATTTTTGTTATCGTTGTTATTGCAACTGCGGGAACAGTTTTCTTGATGTGGCTGGGAGAGCTTATTACGGAAAAAGGAATTGGAAATGGAGTTTCTTTGATTATCTTTGCTGGAATTGTCAGTGGTTTGCCTTCAAGTATGTCAAAATTATTTTTGACATTTGATTCCACTCAAGTGTTTATTTATATTGGGCTTTTAGCAGTAACACTTATTACTATCAGTGGAGTTGTGATGGTAACAGAGGGTCAAAGAAATATTCCAGTTTCATATGCAAAGAGAGTTAGAGGCGACAAGACTTATGGCGGCTCATCTTCGCATTTGCCACTTAGGGTTAACCAAGCTGGCGTGATCCCAATCATTTTTGCGATGTCGATTATGCTTTTCCCTGGAATGATTGCAACGTTTCTAATGAAGGCTAGCAGTCCGATAATTGCCAATGCCGCAACTTTTGTGAACACTCTTTTCCAAAATCAAGTTTTTTATAGTAGTATGTATTTTATTTTGATTGTGATGTTTACATATTTTTATACTGCTGTGGTTTTTGATCCGGTTAAGATTGCCGAAAATTTGCAAAAACAAGGAGGGTATATTCCAGGGATTAGACCAGGAGCAACAACTGCAGATTTTCTTTATAAGATTATGAATCGTATTACTCTTACAGGGTCAATATTTTTAGGAATCATTGCTGTGCTTCCGTTTATAGTTCAGGGATTAACCAATATTCAAGCTATTCAAATTGGTGGCACAAGCATTCTTATTGTTGTTTCAGTTGTGATTGAGACAATCAAGCAAATCGAAGGTCAACTCGTGATGAGAGATTACGAAGGATTCTAGCCCGCTTCGCGGTAATTTCCAATTTCCAAATCTCAATTTCCAATAAAATCCTAAAAAATAAATGACTCAATGGTGGCTTATTGAAAATTGTGTTTATTGAAAATTAAATGAAAATTGTGAATTGTGAATTGAAAATTTTAAAAAATAACATTTTTTAATTTAATGAATTTAATTATCTTTGGTCCTCAGGGCAGTGGAAAGGGAACTCAGGCAGATCTTTTGGCTGAAAAATATAATCTTGCGCATATTGAAACAGGACAGATTTTTCGAGAAATCGGTAGAGAAAATTCAGAGTTGGGAAAAAAAATCAAACAGCTCAATGACCTCAAGGAAATGATTCCCGATGAAATTACGGTGGATGTTATTAAAAATAGTTTAGAAAAAGTTTCTTCCCAAAAGGGCATCATATTGGACAGTGCGCCGCGAACAATAGGGCAAATTGAACTTGTTGAGAAAATGCTGCAAGGACTTAATAGATCGATTGATAAGGCGATTTATATTACTCTTCCATATGATGAATCTGTTGCTCGCATCACAAAACGTTATGCTTGCACGGTTTGCTACAGGCATTTTGTTTTAGGTAAGCATATTTCCGGCAATGAAGATCCTTGTCCTACTTGTGGTGGGCCTGTGATGCAACGAGCAGATGACACTCCCGATGGCGTGGCCAAAAGACTAAAAACTTTTTATGAAGTCACAGTTCCAGTTATTGAAAAATACAGAGAAAAAGGAATGCTTATTGAAGTGGATGGAAACCAGGGTGTAGAAGAAGTGTTTTCTGAAATTATAATGGGGTTTGAAAAAGTCTAAAGTTTAAAGTCTAAATACTAAATCAAATCTAAGCTAAAAAAGTCTAAGTTGGTTAGAATTTAATTTATACTTTAGAATTTATATTTGAATTAGGCTTTAGTCTTTAGTCATTAAAATTATTATGAGTATTCATATTAAAACTGAATCAGAAATAGTGATTATGCGTCGCGCTGGCAAAATGTTGGCTGAAATTATGCGAGAAATTGGCTCTCAAGTGAGACCAGGCATAAGCACGATGGAAATTGACAAGCTCGCCGAGGAGCTTGTTTTAAATGCTGGTGGAACCCCAGCTTTTAAGGGATATGGCGGAGGCAGCAATCCTTTTCCTGCCACAATTTGTGCTTCGGTTAATGATGAAATCGTGCACGGCATTCCCAGTGAAGACAAGATCTTGAAAAATGGCGACATTTTTAAAATTGATATTGGTATTGAAATAGAAGGTTTTTATTCT
This sequence comes from Candidatus Moraniibacteriota bacterium, assembly GCA_003507445.1. GTDB lineage: Bacteria > Patescibacteriota > Minisyncoccia > Moranbacterales > GWC2-37-73 > UBA12068. The sequence continues at coordinate 25,499 of DNVR01000002.1, read as the reverse complement.
GATATGGCACGCACCTTTGCTGTCGGGGAAATCAGCGCAGAAGCTCAGAAATTAATGGAAATTACTGAAAAAGCTTTTTGGAAAGGTATAAAAAATTTGAAAGCCGGATCAATGCTTAGCGAATATTGCAAAACTGCGCAAAAGATTGCTGAGGACGCTGGTTTTTCAGTAGTGAAGAATTTGGTTGGTCACGGTATTGGAAAAAACCTTCACGAAGATCCACAAGTTCCAAATTATTTCGAAAAAGGTTTCAGGGATTTGGTATTGGAGCAGGGGATGACTTTGGCGCTGGAGCCAATGGTTAATGTCGGAACTCATCTTACTGTTATGAGCCCCGATGGCTGGGCATATCTCACAGCCGACCGAAAACTTTCCGCCCACTATGAAAATACGATCTTGATTACAAAAAATGGGGTTGAGGTTTTAACAGCTTAATCGTGGTGTCATCCTGAATTTATTTTCAAACAGAGTGAGCGAAATAAAAATGAATTTTTATTTCCGAGCGAGTGCAGAAAATATGGTAATATTTCAGGATCTCGATTAATGTAAACAATCTGAAATAAGGAAAGTAGATTCTGAAACAAGTTCAGAATGACATACTGTGGGTTTTTTGAAATAAAAAACCCCGCCTCCGATGATTGGAGGTGGGGTTCTGGGGGGGGTTAGTGACGACCGGCATGGAGGTATTTGATTGTTGGGAGATTGTCGGTTAATATTACCACTTGAATTGTATGATCTCCCATATCTACTGCCATGGCAACATCTTCTTTGTGAAAAGAAAGATGTGCTGCGGGAGAAAACGATATGTCCTCAAATACAGCTTTGTACTTGTAAATATGACCCATTTTGTAAACGGGTATCTTTCCAAGATTTGTTAATAATTCTTCACATTGACCAGGCACATTGTTAAACACTGATAACTGTATGTGACTTGGCACCGTATTTTCATTAACTTTACTGCATCCTGAAACTGAAACTAAAGAGATTAGGCAAAGCACTAGAGTGATGATATTTTTCACGGCGTTCTCCTTTTTTTAAACAACTTGGAATGTGGTACAATTAAATCATACCGATGTATAATAATAGCATATATTTATGAATAAGTCAATAGACCAGTCAGATATGGCTGAAGTAAGCCCTGTCCCGCACCATTCAAAATCTTCGAGTTCAGTGAATAGCGATAAGAACTCGGAGAGGGAAAAGGCAATGGTGCTGGGGTACGTTTTGGGGGTAGATTTTGGCAGAGCTAAAATTGGATTGGCAATTGCTGATAGTGAAACGAAAATGGCTTTTGCATATGACACAATCAAGAATGATGGTGAGTTTTTGCAAAGACTCAAAGATATTATTGAAAAAGAAAACATAAAAACCATTGTGCTTGGAATGACTTTGCACACCAATGACAAGCAAAGCGAGCAAGAAAAAGTGGATTTTGCCAAGATGATTGAAAAGGAATTCAAAATCCAGGTTATGTTTCAAGAAGAAATGTTCACAACCAAGATGGCACATCAAAACATCAAAATGCGCGGTGGAAAAGATATTGCCAAAACTGATGATCAGGAAGCAGCAAGGATAATACTTCAATCATGGCTAGATATAAATTGAATCATATGATATAATTGAGTTAATTAGTAAATACATAATTAATAATATTAAAACAATGGATCAGCGGCCATATTTGTCGGTAGTAATTCCGGCTTACAAAGAAAAGGAAAGAATAGGTGCTAACTTGTTGGAAATTGAAAAATTTTTGTCAGACAAGAATTTTGAATACGAAGTCATCATTGTTATAGATGGTTCACCTGATAATACCGCTGAAGTTGCACAGAATTATGCAAAAGAAATAAAAAATCTTCGCGTTATAAACAACGAAGTCAATCATGGTAAGGGTTATGTTGTTCGTCAGGGACTTCTTGAAGCAAAAGGAAAATATGTTGTATTTTTGGATGCTGATGGTTCAACTTCAATCACTCATGTGGAAAAGTTTTTGCCAGAATTGGAATCCGGCTTCGATCTAATTGTTGGATCCAGGAAAATTGAGGGATCATTTGTTCAAATTCATCAGCCAAAATATCGTGAATTTATGGGCGAGGGCGGAAACTGGCTCATTAGAATAGTGTTGGGGCTTTGGAGTTTTCCGGATACTCAATGTGGTTTCAAAATTTTAACAGGAAAAGCTGCTCACGAAGTTGCCAAAAGAATGGTTGTTGATCGTTTTGGTTTTGATTTTGAATTGATTATCTTAGCAAAAGAACTTGGATTTAAGATTAAACAAATGCCAGTACGATGGCTTAATGAAGAAGGATCAACAGTTAGTCTGACTGGACCAAATGGATTTATTCAAGTTTTGATGGATCTTTTCAAAACAAAATGGCGATTGATCACAGGAAAATACAATATTGAAAAACAATAGACAATATACAAAATAGAAAATACAAATAAAAAATAACCCCAGTTAAATAGTACTTTCGCCCTGTTGAAAATAAACAAATTCAACCGGGTAAACAATTTAACGGGGCAAGAAAAAGTGAACATTTCCATTAACAATTCAAAAGAAAAAGAACCCAAAAAGAAAGCAAAAGAAGTTTCAGCTTCGGAGTTGAGACAGGATATTGTTTCGGGAGATTGGGTTGTAATTGCAACGGGGCGCGCAAAGCGTCCGGATGATTTTGCAAATTTCGAGAGAAACAAAGATGACAAGGGAATTGATCAGTGTCTTTTTGAAGATCCTGTGGCTAGCGGTCAAGAAAAAGATGTTTTGATTTATCACAAAGCTGATGGCGATTGGACTCTGCGTGTTTTTCCAAACAAATATCCAGCTTTTTCTCAAGGAGAATTGTCGCATACTGTTTCAGAAGGGCCATATTTTGCAATGCCTGGAGTTGGATTTCATGAAATTGTGGTGACGCGTGATCATTATCGTCAATTGGCAATGATGGATACAATGGAAATCGCTGAGGTTTTTGATGCTTATCAAGATCGATATCTTGAACATATGAGCAAAAAAAATGTGAATTATGTTGCAGTTTTTCATAATCATGGGAAAGAATCAGGGGCCTCAATTTCACATCCACATTCACAATTGATGGCTGTTCCAGTTGTTGCTCCATATGTTAAACTTGAATTGGATGGAGCTGAAAAATATTATAAAAGCAACAAAGAATGTGTTTTTTGCACAATGGCTGAATATGAAAGCGAAGAAGGAAAGCGCGTTGTTTTTGAAAATGAGGAGTTTATTGCGTTTTGTCCGTTTGCTTCAAGAGCAGCATTTGAGGTTCATGTGATGCCAAAAAAACATTCTCCATATTTTGAAAGAATCACGGATGAGCAGAAAGTAAAGTTGGCGGAAGTTTTCGGAAAAGCTCTTGGTGCGATATATAAAGCACTCAATGATCCTCCTTATAATTTTTATATTCATAGTGCGCCTTGCGATGGTAAGGATTATCCTCATTTTCATTGGCACATTGAAATTTTGCCTCACACTGCAACATGGGCTGGATTTGAACTAGACACTGGCATTGAAATTTCAACACTTCAGCCAGAAGTAGCAGCAGAATTTTTAAGAAAGCAGTTGCTTTCTTAAAAATTAATAACCAATATCTAATTCCTAATTTCTAATAAAATCCTAATTCATAAAATGTCCAATTTTAAACATTTGGGCTTGGAAATTAATTAGAAATTAGAAATTAATAATTAGGAATTTAAAAAACTTAATTTATATCACAAGATAATTTTTAGGATTTTATTGTATTATGCATGATTTGATTATAGAATTATTTTCTGATTTTCCACGTGAGCTTGCAACATTCTTGATTGCCTTTATACCAGTGACAGAGCTTCGGGCTTCGATTCCATTGGCTGTTAAAGTATATGGATTGAGTCCTTGGGCTGCTTGGTTTTATTCAGTGGCAGGGACATATTTTGTGATGGTTGTTATTGTGCTTTTGCTTGATCCAATTGCAAAGTTGTTGTCAAAATATATTCCGTTTTTTGAAAAGTTTTTTCAGTGGCTTTTTGAGCATACTCGAAAGCGGGCCAATGGAAAAATGGAAAAATATGGAGCGTGGGCAATTTTTATTTTGGCTGCAACTCCAATTCCGCTTTTAGGTGGGATGACTGGGGCGCTTGCTGCTTTTGTTTTTGACATTAAACTGAAAAAATCTCTCCCGCTTCTGCTTGTTGGAACAATGGTGGCAGGTGGGATTGTGTTGGGAATAACGCTATATTTCTAAATTTAAAATATGAAAAATTTATGGGTAAATTGATTGTTGGAAACCTTAAGATGAATTTGTTGACTGTTGCTGAACGCGACCGATATTTGGAATCTTTTAAAAAAGAAATACAAGGAAAAAATCTGACTGACTGCGAAATTGTTCTTTGTCCGCCAGCAATTCATCTTGAATCTTTTGCTGGGAAAATTGAAAAAAATAATTTTTCAGTTGGAGCGCAAAACATTTTTTGGGAAGATCGTGGCTCTTTTACTGGTGAAATTTCTGCGCCAATGGTAAAAAATATTGGCGTTGAGTATGTGATTGTTGGACACAGCGAACGAAGAAAGAATTTCAATGAAACAAATGAAATTGTTAAGGCAAAAATAAACAGCACATTAAATGCAAATCTTACTCCGATTTGTTGCGTAGGAGAAACACTCCAGGATCGTCAAACAGGAAAAACTACTGATATCATAATCAGCCAAATTCATGAAGGTCTTGCGGATGTTCCAGTTTCAAGAATTGCATCAGTAGTGATTGCATATGAGCCCGTGTGGGCTGTTGGCAGCGATATTGTTCCAACTAGTGATGAAATTATGGAAGTTAGAATTTTGATTAAAAAAATATTCGCTGATACTTTTGGCCAAGCTGTAGCTGAAAAAATAAAAATTTTATACGGTGGCAGTGTGAAAGCCGCAACAACAAAACAACTTTGCATTGATCCGGGAATGGATGGCGTGTTGGTTGGAAGAGAAAGTTTGATACCAATGGAACTCATTAAAATCGCAGAAATAATAAATCAAAACATATAACATAAAACATACAACATATAACAAAAATTCAAACACACATTGTTAATGTCACTGTTTGTTACATGCTATATGCTATATGTTAAATGACTAATGATAACATCAGTAAAGGAAATTTTGCTTAAGGCTAAGGAAGGCGGCTATGCTGTTGGGGCTTTTAATACTACAAATTTGGAAACAACTCGCGCTATTATTGATGCGGCGCAAGAGCTTAGAAGCCCTGTTATTATTCAGGTAACAGAAAAGACGATGGAATATGCCGGAGGGCGAGCTATTGTGAATTTGATTAAAAATATTGCTGAATTTTATGCACCTGAAATTCCAGTTGGTCTTCACTTGGATCATGGTAAAAGTCAGGAAATTATTGAGCATTGCGTTGAGATTGGTTTTCCATCGGTGATGTATGATGGATCTCGCAAAAATTTTGCAGACAACTCAGCTATGACCAAGAAAGTGGTGGAATTGTGTCATGAAAAAGGCGTGGCGGTGCAAGGAGAATTGGGCAGTGTTCCATATATCGGAGAAACTGATATGGGAGAAATAGACTGGGATCAATATATGACAGACCCAGGAGAAGCGGAAGAATTTGTGAAAAACACTGGAATAGATGCATTGGCAGTTGCAATTGGAAACGCGCATGGATTTTTCAAAGAACGTAAGGAGCCTGATTATGATAGACTGGAGATGATTCACAAAAGAGTAAATGTGCCACTTGTTTTGCATGGAGCTTCTGATTGGGAAAATGGTAGAGTAAAGGAGGTTATAGCTCGTGGCATTTGCTGTTTTAATGTTGACACTGCAACGCGTATTTCATTTGTAAATAGTTTAACTAAATCATTGCACGAACAAGGTCAACTCTCATTTGATCTCCGAAAGCTTATGGGTGGTGCCCGTGAAGCTGTCAAAAATACAGTTAAGGAAAAAATAAAATATTTCGGCAGTGATGGAAAAATTTAATGTGCTTGGCTTTTCCGGGAAAAATTATTTCAATTAATGGTCAGCAGGCTACTGCTGATTTTGATGGTGTTCAGAAAGATATAAACATAGGGTTAGTTCCTGATATAAAAAAAGGAGAATATGTCATTGTTCATGCGGGATTTGCAGTTCAGCAATTAACAAAGCAGGATGCTTGGGAAGTCTTAAAAGAATATGAAAAAGGAAATAAAATTATCTGAGGATTTGATAAAAAAAATTCATAATGTTGCAAATGAAATTGGTCGTGACATTGTAATTATGGAGGTTTGCGGAACTCACACGCAAACAGTTAGTCGTAGTGGGATTAGAAAATTGATGCCAAAAAATGTGCGATTGCTTACCGGCCCAGGGTGTCCTGTTTGCGTGACAGCCCAGGAAGATATTGATGCGGTAATTCATTTGGCAAAAGCTGGAATTCCAATTGCAACTTATGGTGATATGCTTAGGGTGCCGGGATTTTTTGGCAGTTTGGAGCAAGTTCGCGCTCAGGGTGCAAAAGTTTTTTCAGTGTATTCGGTTGAGGAGGCGCTTGCTCTTAAAAAAGATTATCCAGAGCTAGTTTTCTTTGGTTTGGGGTTTGATACGACAACTCCTATGACAGCAATGGCCTTGAAAAAAGGACTGACTGTATATTCAACACATAAACTTTTTTTGCCAGCGATGGATGCACTCCTTTCTATGGGAGAAATAAAGATAGATGGTTTTTTAAGCCCAGGACATGTTTCTGCGATAGTTGGAATCAAACCATATGAGCATATGAATGTTGCCCAGGTTATAACTGGATTTGAAACGCAAGATGTGTTGGTTGGAATATATATGCTTATTTGCCAGATCAGGGATGGCAGAAGAGAAGTTGAAAATGAATATGTAAGATTGGTAAAACAAAAAGGAAATCCAGTTGCGCTCAAAATGATTGCAGATACTTTTGAAATTGGCGATGGCAATTGGCGAGGATTTGGTATTATCCCAAATTCTGGACTGGAAGTAAAAAATCCAAAACTGAATGCAAAAATAAAATATAAAGATATTTTATCAAAAGTTGATTATTCAAAATCGAAAAAGCCCACAGGTTGTCGTTGTGGAGAAGTTATTCGAGGCCTTATAATGCCTGAACAGTGTCCAATGTTTGGAAAAATATGTACACCAGAAAAACCATATGGTCCTTGTATGGTTTCTGATGAGGGTGGATGCAACACGGAATATAGGTATAATTAAACCCAATTATTTTTTATGAAAAAGGAGAAACTGGAAACAATCGAACTTGATCATGGTGGTGGCGGACAAAAATCGTCAGAGCTTATTTCTGCTATCCGGAATATTATTAGTGATAAAGGAAAATGGAAAAATCAAATGGATGATGGTGCGACGCTTAAGGTTGGTAATCAATATTTGGTTTTTACGACCGATGCCTATATTGTTGACCCAATATTTTTCCCTGGAGGCGATATTGGAAAAATTTCAGTATGTGGTACGATCAATGATTTGGCGATGATGGGTGCTATACCACAAGGATTGTCACTTAGTATGGTTATTGAAGAAGGTTTCTCTGTAAAAGATCTTTTGAAAATAAGCCAATCAATTCAAAAAGCTTCTCGCGAAGCTGGTGTTCCGATTGTGACGGGGGATACAAAAGTTCTCCCAAAAGGAAAAATAGACAAGATTGAAATAACAACTGCAGGAGTGGGTCTTGCAAAAAAAATCATTTCAAATTCCGGAGCAGAAATCGGAGACGTTATTATTACTTCTGGTGATCTTGGCGAACACACCGTGGCGCTTTTAAGTTCGCGGTTTAATTATAAAACAAAAATAATCAGTGATTCAAAAACACTTAACAAAGAGATGCAATTAATTGCAAAATTTGTTCATTCAGCCAAGGATCCGACTCGTGGGGGATTGGCTGCTAATATTATAGAAATTGCTGAAAAATCAAAAGTAAAGATTGTGCTCAAAGAAGAATTGCTTCCATACAAAAAAGAAACTTTGGCAATTGCAGGGCTCTTGGGAATTGACGTTTTATCGTTTGCCTCCGAAGGTAGATTTATTGCAGCGGTATCGGAAAAAGATGCCAAAAAAGTTTTGCAAATTCTCAGAAAATTTAATCTTGAAGCTAAAATAATCGGCAAAGTAGAAAAGGGCAGGGGCGTCTTTTTGAAAACAGTTCTTGGGTCTCTGCGACCAATTGAAATGCCAAGAGGAAAGCTAGTTCCGAGGATTTGCTAAAAGAAAAAAGAAAATTTGTCCGAAAGAAAGTCCTGCGTCGCCGCACGGGATTTTTTTGTTTGTATAAACCCCGTTTGATTCTAAAGTCGAAGAAATAATTTTATTATTTGCCATGCCACCGGCAAAAAAAACAGGTTGTAGGTTGTAGGTTGTAGGTTGTAGGTTTTTCGTTATTTCTAAAAGTCCATCTGCAATATATTTTTGCGCAGTGGTAGCTAATCGGGATTTATCTTTGTGTAAATTCTTTATTAAATATTCAAAAAGTGGAGTTGTTTTCAAAATCCAAATATTTTCATTTTCATTAAATTCTATGATGGGTTTTAATGCGTAAGGTTTTGTTGAATTTTTTTCAAGAAGATCAATTGGACCATGTTTACTAAGCCTTTCGTTTTTGGAAAAATTTAGCAACACAGAAACTGCATCTAAAACTCGTGCCGTGCTGGAAGTTTCTAGGCAGTTGAAATTTTGATCAAACTGATTGCGGAGCAACTCAAATTCATTTTTAGAATAGTGCTTTTTAATTAGGTTATAGGTTAAATCTTTTTTATTCTGAATGTTTGAAAATTGAGATTTTATTGGAAATTGGAAATTGCCCGCCTGCTTCGATATGCGAAGCATTTCGGGCAGGGAAATTGGAAATTTATTGATTATGCTAATAATCAATCGCGCTGGCTCTTTGATTGCCATTTCTCCACCAATCAAAACCTGATTCTCCAAATGTCCAATTCTTTCAACTTTCAACTTTTTACTTTTAACTTTCAACTCAAATATCTCTCCTCCCCAGATTTTTTCATCAAAACCAAAACCAGTGCCATCGCAGGCAATGCCAATAGCAGGTTTTAGGTTGTAGGTTTTAGTTGTTAGGATTTGGTCGCCAATAGCTGAGAAAATATGTGCTAAGTGATGCTGAACTGGAATATATTTTGCCTTATATTTCTTGGCTAATTTTTGTGCAAATAATGTTGTGTGAAATAATGGATGAAGATCGCTCAAGATTAGATCAGGTCTTATCTCGTTTTCTTTTAAAAAATTCAAAATGTCATCTTTGAATTTAGAAAAATTTTGTTCATTTAGTAGATCTCCAAAATCCTTGGAAAAATAAATTACACCATCTTTAAATACCGAAAAATTTCCCGCAGATTCGCCACCGAGAGCCAGAATAACACGTTTATTTTTGCTGATTATTTTGAATTTTTGCATATAATAAGTGTATCATTATTGTGTAAAAAAGGGTATAATGGGTTTAATGGGTAGAAAAAGGGGAGGGTAAAAAGTAAAATACAGAATGATATAATATAGAATACAAAATACAGAATACAAAATACAGAATATAAAATATAGAATACAAAATGCAGAATGCAGAATGCAGAATACAAAATGCAAAAATATAACCCTTTAAGCCCTTTTGAATCCCCTTGATCCCCCTTTTTAAATCTTCAATTTTATGCTCAAGCCATATAAAGATCCATATGGATTTAAGAAATTGTTAGCATATCAAAAAGCAGAAGAATTGCAGCTTAAATGCAATGAGCTTACGCATCTTTTTCCAAAAACAAAAACGCTTTATGATTTGGCGGATCAAATGGACAGATCTGCGAGAAGCGGAAAGCAAAATATCGTGGAAGGCTGGAGAAGAAACACAACCAAGGAATACTATGATTTTTTGGGATTTTGTATTGGTGCAATTGCTGAGTTGGAAGAGGATTGTGGAGATATTTGGAGAGGGGTTTATAGGGATTTAATGGGAATAAGGGGGATAATGGGAGAAGTGGATGGAAGTGGAGAAATAGGAGGAATGGGAGAAAGTAGTGAAAGGGGGATAACTAGAGAGGATGGTATAATCGGAACAATAGGTATAAAGGGAAAAAATGGTGAAATGGAAACGATGGGTGTAAGAGGAGAAAATGGTAACCCCTTGAACCCTTTGAATCCCTTTCCTCCCTTTGATATTGAAAAACTTAAATTTTATCCACTGGATGAAGCTTTGCCACCGATTGTAAAACTCAAGCTTCGCTGCAAGGAATTAAACTTTATGCTTCATCGAATTCAGGAATCTTTATTGGTCAAAATGGATCAGGAAAAAACTTTGCCAACAAAAGATAAATTCAGATTGCATAACAACGAGCAAAAAAATATTGATAATGCAGAAGAAAAAATGCTTGAACAATATGGTTTTGAAAAATTAGAAAATGGTCAGGTCGTAAAAAAGAAAAACATATAAAATAGTTTAATAGGAATTTTAATCCTATTTTTACCATTAATCCCTTTTTAAAAATATAGAAATTGCATCTAGAGTGTGCTATAATGACTTTATTGATGTAAAATAGAAATAAACATAAACACGAAAGAAAAAGTTATGACAACTGAAATTATTCAAGAAATAAAAAAGCCAAAAATTGCAATTGTTTCGCTGACTTCTTGTGAAGGTTGTCAGTTTGCGCTTTTGGATTTGGGAGAAAAGTTTTTGGAGGCTATGAGTTTGGTAGAAATGGTGGATTTTCGCTTGTTGGAAGATGAAGAGGATGCTGGAGAGTCTATCGACATTGGGTTTGTGGAAGGTAATCCAATGACTGCGGCTAACAAGAAAACTTTGCTTGAGCTTCGAAAACGATCAAAGCTTTTGGTGGTAATTGGAAATTGTGCTGCAATGGGTGGAATTCCGGAAATCAGAAATTATCACGAAGGAAAACAGACTGTTAAGCACGTGTATAAATATATTCAAGGTATCGAAACCGAAGAAGTTCAAGAGGTTGATAATTTTGTGAAAGTAGACTTCACTTTTCCAGGTTGTCCGATTACGGGCGAAGAATTTTTGAAATATTTTCCGATACTTCTTGCTAATGTGAAAGGAGGGGGAAAATTACCAACAATACTGGACTCCCCAGTTTGCACGGAATGTCGCGCCAAAGGAAACAGATGTCTCCTCTTGGACAAAAAACCGTGTTTCGGTCCGATGATTCTGGGTGGTTGCGACGCAGTTTGTCCGACGGCAAGAATGGGATGCCAAGGTTGCCGAGGTCTTCGTCCTACAGGAAATGTCAAAGCAATGAAAATGGCCCTCAAGCAAATGATGACCGACGAGGAATTTGAAAATACAACGGAAATTTATGGGTTAAAAGATGATATTGAAGATTGGGAAAAAAATAATAACAAATAAAGATATGCAAATAAAAATAAATCATATTGCGAAAATTGAAGGGCATACTGGCTTTATGGCAAGTGTTATTAAGGGCGATGTTAAAAGTGCCAAGTTTGAAGTACAGGAAGGGATTCGTTTGATTGAGGGAATTTTGATTGGACGACATTATAAAGATATGCCGGTAATTGCTCAGCGAATTTGCGGCATCTGTCCTGTGGTGCACAATCTGACATCAATTAAAGCCATTGAAAATGCGATGAAAATTGAGGTTACTTCAGAAACTGAGAAGTTGCGAGCGGTGATGGAGCACGCGCAGTTTATTCATTCGCACGCATTGCATTTGTTTTTCTTGTCATTGGCAGACTTTTTGGATATTGAAAACGATTTGCAACTCGTGAAAGAATATCCGGAAGAAACAAAAAAGGCTGTGAAGATTCGCGAATATGGAATGGAACTTATCAAGGTCATTGGTGGACGGGTGGTGCATCCTCTTACTAATGAAGTTGGTGGTTTTAAAAAAGTTCCAACTCTGGAAGAGTTAAAGCAATTAATTTTAAAAGGCGAAGAAACCCTTCCGATTGCTTTAGAATTGGCAGCATTTTTTCAAACAATCAAAACCCCAAATTTTTCTCGCCCTACTGAATATGTTTGCTTGAAAACAAAAGGGGAATATGCAATTTATGATGGGGATGTGACTTCCAACAAAGGTCTTTTTGTTGATGTGCAACATTTTGAAGATAATTTTCACGAATTTCAACGACCAAAAGAAATTATCAAGCGCGTTAAGCGCGACGGCAAGACAAGTTATATGGTTGGAGCAATTGCTAGAGTTAATAATAATCACGAAAAATTAAGTTCTGCTGCTCAGAAATATTTAAAGTCACTCAATTTTAATTTGCCTGATTATAATCCATTTCACAATGTTTTGTATCAAATGGTGGAGGTTGTTCATTGTGTTGAAGATTCTGTAAAACTTCTCAAGGAGCTTACGCATATGGATCTTGCCAATGCGATTACAAAAGATTATGTTGTGCGCCAGGGCTCAGCTGCTGCAGCTGTTGAAGCGCCACGCGGAACGTTGTATTATTGGGTGGACATTGATCCAAAAGGATATATTAAAAATGTGAACATCATCACTCCGACTGCGCAATTTTTGACACATTTGGAAGATGATATCGCAGCTTTTATTCCTGGTATTATTGAAAAAGATGAAAAAGCGATGGAGAGAAAAATGCGCGCCTTTATTCGTGCCTACGACCCCTGCATCAGTTGCGCAGTACACTGATGCGAATAGGGATCCGAATTATTTCGAATTAAATCCGAATGTGAGTCAAGTTTATAAAATATTAAAAAATTAATAAAATCATAATTTTTATTCGGATAAAATTCGGATATAATTAGGATTAACATTAGGATAATGCATGATTTTATGTTGGCAAAAGAAATCGTTGATGATTTGATGAAAATTGTGAAAAGCGAAAAGCTTTCGCAAGTTAATTCTGTATCTCTTGAAATTGGACAAATTGCCTTGGCGCACGATGGTCACGATGAACACGTGGAGGATATTAGTGTTGATAACTTGAAATTTGGAATCAAAAATATTGTCAAAGGGACAATTCTGGAAAAAACAAAATTTAATATTAAAAAGGTTCAAGGCGATCATTGGCACTTGGTAAGTGTCGATGGCGAATAATTTTTTTTAAGTATCTTGTATGTGGTATCTAGTATTTTGTATAAATACCAAATACCAAATACTAAATGCTAACTACTAAAATGATAAAAGTTGCAATTAATGGTTTTGGGAGAATTGGAAGACCGTCACTTAAAATCGCTTTTGAAAAAAAGGGAATGGAAGTTGTGGCGATTAATGATTTGACTGACATTGAAACAAGCGCCCATCTCTTGAAATATGATTCATCGTATGGTGTTTATGGGCGAGAGGTTTCTGTGGACAAGGAAAACAGTGAGCTTATTGTTGATGGCAAGCCGATTAAATATTTTTCTGAAAAAGATCCTTTGAACTTGCCTTGGAAAAAAATGGAAGTCGATGTTGTTTTGGATTGCACTGGAATATTTTTGGATCAAGAAGGTGCTGGAAAGCATATTGCTGCTGGCGCAAAAAAAGTTGTTTTGTCTGCGCCGCCAAAAGATGATGTGCCGGTGTATCTTTTGGGAATCAATGAAAAAGAATATAAAGGCGAAGCGATTGTTTCAAATGGTTCTTGCACCACCAACTGTTTGGCGCCGATGATTAAGGTTTTGGATGATCTTTGCAATGTTGAGCAGGGGTTTATGACAACCACACATTCATATACCAACGATCAAAATCTTTTGGATTTGCCTCATCGTGATATGCGCCGCGCCAGAGCTGCCGCACTTTCAATCATTCCAACCACCACAGGAGCAGCCAAAACAGTAGGAAAAGTGATTCCACATTTGAAAGGGAAGCTTGATGGCATTGCGCTGCGCGTGCCAACGCCTGTGGTTTCAATTGTTGATTTCATTTGCACAGTAGAAAAGCCAAAAACTGTGGAAGAGATTAACGCTGCTTTTGAAAAAGCCGCTCTTGGCAGTATGATAAACATTCTTGATGCAACCAGAAAAGAATTGGTTTCGATGGATTATAAAATGAATCCACATTCCTCAATCGTGGATTTGCCACTAACAATGTCGATGGGCAATCAAGTCAAAATTGTCGGTTGGTATGACAATGAGTGGGGATACTCTAACCGGTTAGTAGAACTTGCTTCTTATATTACGAAATAGTTTGGTATGGTTGGTTTTTGTGTGGTTTTTTGACTTTAAATTTCCAAATTCCAATTTCCAATTTCCAATCAATTTCCAATGACTAAATTTTCAAACAAAGGGGATTTCTTTGGAATTTGAAATTTTCTTTGCGAAAATTTATGCAAATAATGGCTGAAATAAGCCATTTTTTGCATTGTGCATAACAAACCCTTGACAACATCGATTTTATTTGCTATACTGGTATTTAACGATAAAAAGTTAAAAAGTTCTTTTGAAAAGAGAAAATTTTGGAAGGCACAAACGGGAAAGGTATTTTTGTAAGAAATCATTAGAGAAAACGACAATGTAAATACTTTTCTGTTTGTACCTTCCAATTACGGAAGGACTAATCCAACTTGGAGGTGAGAATATGAAGCGAAGACAGCCCGTAACACCATTGAGAGTAAACATATCTCATAATTTTGCCGGGAATATTACCTTTTCGTCCATGCCCCTGATCGGCGCCAGTGCCGGCAACGTTCCCCGGGATCGCCACCAGCTCGAATAGCTGCCTGGCATCTCGGCGGCTAAAATGGCTGTCGAGATTGGAGTAAGCCCTCCATATTTTGGAGGCACCATCCGTATCGGACCGAAATCAAGGATGGCAAATTCAATAAAAAAGAGGTACCCATGAATCCACCCGGCAAGTAAGGGTAATTTCTTTCTCGACATGAGGAAATTACTCGAAGTAAAATTTTATAGGTTGCAATATAGGGGTTCGTCGCTTGATCATGCAGTGCTAGACATAGTTCTCTGGCAGTCCTGCTATATGATTGACCCTCCTGACGCAATCAGTGTCGAAAAAAAGCCGAAAACTTGGTGACGACAAGTGCTCGGACTCAAGAAGAAGTAAGTGGAAGTCGCACGGGAGCGCTCCCCTGGGTCACAATGATCAAGACTTGCTCGACCCAATTCGGCGTCGTCGCCTCGCTCGGGAATAGCTCGCGTCACGACTCTCCGCAAAAAATGTGCCCGAGGGAGAATCTTTCCCTCGGGACAGTAAAAAACAAACAAAAAAACATAAGGGTTACGCCACGCGTAGCCCTTTTTTCTATGCTTGACAAGGATTAAGGTAGGGCTATACTTAAATAGCGTTGAGCATCCAGGCTAAGTTTTTCCTGTGCTAGGAGCTAGTGAGATGCAAGCTAGTTCCGCAACCCTCGGGCTTGAACGCATTTTTAGGATTTCTGCCCTCCGCCTAAATCTGCGTTCTCGCCCCCAAATTCAATTGGGATTTTGAGAATTGGGAGCTGACGATTTATTCTCAGCAAAAAACCAAAAAAATTCTCTTAAATCCCAATCCAAATAAAAGGCGCTATGATATTATTCATACGCCTTTTTTCTTTTTTAAAAATGTGATAGGATATAAAAGTAATAAATTTACAAGAGAATGTGGTATTTAGCATATAGGATAATAATATAAAGTCGATTTGTGTCGATTTTGTATTTTTGTTACATGTTACATGTTACATGTTTTGTGTTCCATGTACTTAAAGAAAGTTGAAATATCGGGTTTTAAATCGTTTGCTAATAAGACCACGCTGGAATTTTTGCCAGCGGGGAATTTTAATGTTGGAAGCGATGCCAAGGGAATCACGGCGATTGTTGGGCCAAACGGATCTGGAAAATCAAATGCATCTGATGCAATCAAGTGGGCGATGGGAGAGCAATCAATGAAAACCTTGCGCGGAAAAAAAGCTGAGGACATTATTTTTGCTGGAAGTGGAACAAAGGCCCGACTTTCAAGCGCGCAAGTAACGCTGCATTTTGATAATGCTGACAAAAGAATACCTTTGGAATATACAGAAGTTACCATCACTCGAAAATTGTTTCGCTCTGGAGAATCCGAATATTTGATCAATGGAAATCGCTCACGTCTTTTGGATGTTAGCGACCTTTTGGCTAAAGCTGGAGTTGGCAAGGAGAGTTATTGCGTGATTAATCAAGGAATGTCCGATTCACTTTTAAATGCTTCTGCCACTGATCGTCGCAGCGTGCTTGAAGATGCTGCTGGAGTGAAGCAATATCAAATCAAAAAGGACAGAGCACTGAAAAAACTTGATTCAACGCGAGAGAATATGGAAAGAACAGCCGGGCTTATTCGTGAAATTGAACCGCATCTCCGAATGCTCAAACGTCAAGCTGAGAAAGCGCAACAAGGGAAAGTGGTGGCTGATGAGTTGAAAGAAAAACAAACAAAACTATTTTCATTTTTGTGGCATCAATTTCAATCTGAGCGTCAGCAATTTTCGAACGAAAAAGAAGCTCTTGGTGCAACGATGATGAATATGCAGCGAGAGGTGGACAAAATGACTGATGAGCTTAATCGTGAGTCTGGCAAAGCGCAGGATTCTGGAGCTGAGCAAGAATTGGACAAGAAAAAAACACAAATTAGGCACGAGCTTAATAATGTTGAGCGCGAACTTATCATTTCTGAGGGGCGCATTGTGGTTGAAAGGGAGAAATTGGCCAATCAAAAAGTGATTGAGATCATTCCGGTTGATTTGAAATATGTTCAGGCAAAACTTTCCAACATTAGAATGGCGCAAGAGCGTTTGATTCTTAGGGTTGAAGAAGCTGAGAATATGGATGATTTGCAGGATATCAAGGAATCTGCGCGTGCAATTCAGCAACAACTTTTTGATTTGTATGAAGAATCGGGAAAAGGAGAAGTTTCCATCAAGAAAGACAATTCAAAAGAAGTTGGAGAGATCAACAAAAAAATTGAAGAGCTTGAAGAAAAAAAGAAAGGTTTCAAGGCTAATGAAATTCAATTAAAAGCTCAATTTGAAAAAATTGAAAAAGAAATTTTAGATGAAACACAAAGGGTAAGACAATTGCGCGAACGTTTCTTCCAATTGGAAAGAGAGTCTCGCTCCTCGCAGGAACAATTGAATGTTTTGAAAGACCAGTTTAATGATGCAAAGATAAAATTGGCTCGTGTGGAAGTGCGCGAAGAGGATTTGACCAATGAAATTAAGGATGAACTTAAATGTGAAGTCAGTGCTCTTAAGTTTGATGGTGAGGCAATCGACAAGGAAACACTTGAACGAGAAATTTCAAAACTCAAATTGCAAATGGAACAAATTGGTGGCATTGATCCGATGATTGTTGACGAATACAATGAAACCACGGCGCGTTTTGATTTTCTGACGCAAGAATTGAAAGATTTGGCCGACGCACTTATTTCGCTGGAGGCTATTATCAAAGAAATGGATCAGCGCATCAAAATTGAATTTGAACAAGCTTTTGAAAAAATAAACAAAGAATTTACCAAATATTTCCGTATCATTTTCGGTGGTGGAAATGCGCATCTCACGAAGTTAAAAGTTAAAAGTAGAAAGTCGAAAGCTTTAGAAGAGGAAAATGATTCTGAGCAAGCTGATCAAGAAAATCAAGAAACTGGAGATAATGACAGAGATGAAGTTGGTGTTGAAATTTTTGCTTGTCCTCCCGGAAAGAAAATCGCAAATCTTTCTATGCTTTCAGGTGGAGAGCGATCGCTAACATCTTTGGCATTGCTGTTTGCTATTATTGCTCACAA
Source organism: Candidatus Moraniibacteriota bacterium (assembly GCA_003507445.1). Taxonomy (GTDB): domain Bacteria; phylum Patescibacteriota; class Minisyncoccia; order Moranbacterales; family GWC2-37-73; genus UBA12068. The sequence continues at coordinate 7,814 of DNVR01000002.1, read as the reverse complement.
TCCACCGCCATTTGCAATTCTTGATGAAGTTGAAGCTGCGCTTGATGAAGCAAACTCAGCACGTTTCAGTAAAATCTTGCAAGAACTTTCTGGAACCACGCAATTTATTGCCATCACTCACAACCGCGAAACTATGCGCCAAGCCTCACTTTTGTATGGCGTGACAATGGGCGAGGATGGAATTTCAAAACTTCTTTCAGTGAAAATGGATCAAATTGGACAGGGTGGAAAAATTATCGCAAATTAGTATTTCAAAAAACAGTTCATAGAACTGTTTTTTTGAATCAATAATTTGTGATATAATATTAAATGTAAGATAATAAGGGTTAATAGTAAAAGATGTAACAATTCGTTGGTATTTTTTTATGATAAAAAGTTTTTTAAAATTTACAATTTTCATAGGAATTTCTTATGGATTATATTATTGGTATTCTTCGCCACTGGTTTATGTTGATCCTGAAAATGGTTGCAATATCGTTATTGAACAAAGTTTTACATATAAGCAGCGAGAAGTAAAAAAAGCAATTGAATTTATCAAATCAAATTCTCCCGAATATTACAAAAAAATGTGTGATTATGTGAAGGTTGTTGATAATGGTGCACTATGTCCCAATTCTCCGATAGGAAGAGTTTTTGCATGTGTTCACAGTGGATGGAGTGTGGGTTTTAAGCCACTGGCAGATAGCAGTAATGAAGAGTTGGCTTCGTATTTAGTTCATGAGACATGTCATTACCAGGAGGGAAGAAATCGTCGTGATAATCCTGATCCAACGTATTATCTTACGGAGAATTATGAAAATAATAGTGCTAAAGAGCAGCAGCGATGTTTTGATGAACAAAATAAGTTTTTAGAAAAAGTTGGATCCCCATTGCGGTATCCTTATGCAAAAAGAAATAAGTAGGCTTTTTGTGGTTAATTAACAAAGTTAGATACCACATAGGTTGGCTGAGCCCCCCCTAATATATAATAGTGGTTTAATTAGTTTGATATCAGTTATGTTGAAAATAAAACAGGACAACGAGATTTCTCGTTGTCCTGTTTGTATGTAATAAATATTTTTCAATGGTTTTGATTGTTGTCAAAAAATTTTCAAAATCAATAAATTATGATATAATTTTGATATCTAAATGGATAAAATAAGAGAATGGAAAATTATTTAATTAAAAAAGAATCTGATGATGAAAAAGTATTAGAAAATTCATCTGTTATTTTGCAGGTTCAAGAAAAAAATATAAAAAATATAAAAATTGTTGTGGTTGCCGTTCTTGTTTTTGTATTAGTTTTTATTGGTCTATTTTTGTATTATTTTCCTCATTTTCAAGAAAGCGATAATACAATAACAACAAAAAATAGTAAAAATGTTAATAACGACATAAACACTGATTATATTGATAATGGAAATATAAGTTTTAACACAAAAAATGTGAAATTGTTGGATTTGAATGGTTACGAGCAAAAATGGTCGGAAAATTTTTTGCCCGCATTTAGTCAGTATGGCAATTGGATATTGGCTCCAGTGATTAAAGATGGTAAAAATGTCATGTTGCTTGGCTTGCGTAATGGCCAAACCAAAGAATTTGGTTTAAATGTTGCTGTCTCGCCAAATTTTAAGGAATTAGCATATGAAACTGCTGGTGTTGATGGATCGAAAATTGTTATTGAATCGCTTGATGATGGTCAAAAAAAATGGGAAAGTTCTGTCTTTAAAGAAATATTCAATCTTCATTTCGGAACAGAAACAAATCTCTTAAATATTATAGGAATACAAGATGGTAAAACTGTTTGGTATGTTGATGGACAAAAAAAGGCTGAATTTGATCAGATCAAATATTTAACCTCGGATACTGCTAAAATGTCTAAAGATAAGACAAGGCTGGCGATAATAGGCTTGAAAGATAAAAAGCCAGTACTTGTTGTAAATGGCGAAGAAAGAATTTTTGAAAATGCCCAAGGAATTAATTTGGTAGGATTTTCTGAGGTTGGTAACCATGTCTCATACGGGTTAATCTATTCAAAAGAAGATGCTGGTTTATATTCAGATGATAAAGAGATTGCTCGCAATATTTATTGCAATATGACTTGGGCAGTTATAAGCCCAACTGGAGATAAAATTGCTTGTCCGCCAACTGGAACTGGAGCGCCAGGAAATCAATATGTAAAAGTGTTTGGAGAAGAATCGAAAGTTTTTCGTAAAGCTTACTATGAGGCTAGTTTTCCATCATTCAGCCTTGATGGGAAAGAATTGGCATATGTTGTTAATACTGGAAAAACGCAGGATGTGAGGATTACTAAATGGATGGCTGTGGTAAATGAAAAAGAAGAAAAACAATATGATGAAGTCAGGCCCGTAGTTTGGGGAGGAAATAATACTTATGCATATGTAGCTCAGGAACTTTCAGGGAAAGGAATTGAAACGGTTGAAACGAATTTTGTTGTTATCAATGGAATTGAGCAGCATAAATTTAGCGGAAAGATGAGCGGTGGTGCCTCAAGAATTGAACCGTATCAACTAACAGTAAATCCTGTAAATGGAAAGGTTGGCTATGTTGTCTGCAATGCTGATGTCACAACAGATGAAAGTTTAAAGAGTGATGATTATCTTGCAAATACTATTACAAATATTGAACATAGATGTTTTGTTATTTATGATGGCAAGACTCAACCGGAATTCGGACTGATTTCGGATAAGTTGCAGTTTACTCCAGATGGAGAACATATTTTTTATACAGCAGGAGAAAGAGGTGATAATTTTGCAAGAAGTGGAATAAAGCAATTAATTTTAGATGGTAAAAAAGTGAATATTAATGGTGCCGTGTGGCAAGATCTGTATTTTAGTCCGGATGGTAAAAAAATTGGAATGTATGTTATGAAAGACAAAGAGTATTGGTGGCAAGTTTATGATATTGAGGATTTATTAAGCAAGGCTGAAGTTTTGCCAAATAAGGATCTGGAAGCTGTTCGGGCTGACACCTGGAACGATATCAATGATAAAAAAGTAGAAATTTCAATTCCAGATGGTTGGAAAAAATATACCGACAAGAATTTTGAAATTTATTACCCAGCTGACTATAAAGAACAGTTTGAAAATAAATCATTTAAGATATCTTCAAAAAGTTCAATTTATGAAAAAACGAGTGGTGTCAATATGTTAAAGACTGGCATTGAGATTTCAAACAGCGAAATGAATAATTACACGGTAGTGCCTCCCAAAAATCCAACCTTTGAGCAGTGGAAATCGAAAAAAAATGAATATTTGCGTTATTCAATAAGCAAATGGCCAAGTGATGATTTTAAAACTGAGCTGAGCTCTGGTTTTTACAATGGTCACGATGCGCCAGTGACAACAATGCGCTGGACATCTGGAAGTGGCTCTTGTTTTTCAAAAGATGTTTATTTATATAATCCAAAAAAATATATTGACGTTGGCTTTCGTATGAAAACCTGCGGTGATTCAGAAAAGGAAGTCCAGACATTTGAAAAAATACTTGCCACATTTAAATTTGCCGAATAATTGTGAAAAATATGTGTTATAATAGATATACTATAATTAAATAAAAATATAAATTCTATGAATGAGTTTAATCAATCAAATAATTTTACTCCTCCGCCAACTCCAGAGCCGCAAATTGAATTTTTCGATGATAACAAACTTGAGGTGGAGAAATCTGGAATCACGATGGATAAGATTATTGAAAAATTTATTCCTATAGTCGGTGTTCTTTTTTTGACTATTGGTGTTGCATATTTGCTTTATACTAGTGTTTGGGTTCATTTGGATATGGTGCTTCGTCTTGGCTTGGGATTCTTTCTTAGTCTTGTTCTTATTGGCGGATCTTATTCTTTTTCCGAAAAGTGGCGTTATTTTGCCGACTTAGGAATTGGCTCAGGTATTTTATTGCTTTACAGTACACTTATTTATGGTTCGCGAACAACTGATTTGGCAACGGCCGCTATTCCTGAGATTGCCACGCTTGTTACTGCTTTTATTTTTACCCTTGCCGTTTCATATTTCTCATTAATAAGGAGATCGAAGGCAATTTTAATCCTTGGGATGATCGGTGCTTACATTACTCCTTTTGTGATTGGGCAAAATGGTGTTTGGGTTCAAAATATTTCTTTTAATGCATATCTAATGTATTTCTTGGCAATTAATGTTGCTGTTTATCTGTTGGGCAGAGAAATATCTGTGCGCAATATTATCCCTCTGAATATTGCTGGTCTTTTTATTGGAACTTCAACGCTCTATCATTTATCCTATTCGGATGGTATTAGTAAGATAGTGGCTAGCAACTTTTTAACGGGAGAAATTTTTTCTGCTATACTATTTTTTGTTTTAGTAGTGTTTTCAATTTGGAGTATCCTGCTCTCAGCTAAAAAATTCGAAGAAAGTGATGATGGTTATTTGGCGCTTGGATATTTGGCTCCAATGTTCTGGTTTATTTTTAGCATTGGTAGATTAACTTTGCTAACCGATATTTTTCGAGGGGTGTTGTTTGCGCTTTTAGCAGTAGTATGTTTCCTTGGTTGGCATGCTCTCAATGATGAGAAAACTCGTTTTCAACACACCGCTTTATATGCTGCTGGATTTTTGGCTGCGATTCAAGCTTTCTTTGCCTTTATTCCGCAGCTTGATATATATTCAAGCATTGCGATTGCCTATTCTAGTCTAATCTTTGGTATAATTTTCACATTAAAACCCGACAAGAATGAGCGCTTCTTTGGGTATATTTTTCTTTCATCAATTGGTGCAGCCTTGTCTCTGGTGCATATTTATGAAAAAGAAATTAATTATCAAACATTGTATGCCGTAATAGCGTTGGTTCCAGCAATGTGTGCATTTTTGATTGCAAAAGTTACTGAAAGATCAGATATTAGATGGGGAGCAAACAGGTATTCAATTTTCGCAGCAGCACTTGCTTCAGTGTTTATATTCAAAGAATTAATTGACTATGTCGATCTATCTTTTATGTTGTTCTATTTGGTTCCGTTGTTGATTTTGGTTTTATCCATTTTTACAAACAAGGAGAAGCATGATTCTGAGTCAACATTGCTAAGATTTATTATGGCGTGGTTTGCCATTGGCTTTGCTGGTGTCTTTCTTTCATTGGTTGGCAGTATTTATCCAGCACCAACTAACACATTTATAATAACTCATACTGATTTGCCAACGGATTGGATTTTAGTTAAGGGAATATTTGCTACGATAATTCTTTTTGTTGGCTTGTTTATCAGTCGCAAATTACAATCCCAGCAAATAGAAAAACGCCCTTCATTTTTATTGGTAATCTTTGGCTATTCTACACTTTTATTGACTGGCAATTATATTACGTATGCCCTTATGAATGACTTTGGGGTTTCAATGTCACAGGGAGGACCGCGTGCTATTGCTACAACCATCTGGTGGACGTTAATTGCGTTGTATATGTTGATTATTGGAATTAAAAATGGAACACGTTACCATGCTGAAAAATTGCTAGGTTTAATTTTGCTTTCACTTACTGTTGGTAAGATTTTGCTTTACGATCTTTCAACTATGGCTATGCAAAACAAAATCATTGTTTTGATGATAATTGGTTTTGCGCTCGTCGTCTTTTCCTATGGCGTGCACTCACGCGGTTGGCTAAAGGAGGAGAACCGAGTGTAAGTGTCATTGTTGTTAGTATTTATACATATTTCAAAAACAAGACTGCTTAGTCTTGTTTTTGTTTTTATATAAATCAATAAAAATATGTTATAATTTAAATATAAATATATTAAAAAAATATTAACTATGAAATTTTTAAAAAATAACATTGTTAAAAAACTTTCATTCTTCATATTGGGAATCGGGGTAGTTTTTGTTGGTTGGTATTTTTTGGATAAACCACCTTTAGATGGTAACTGGCAAGAGCAATTAGCGGTAATTTCTTCCGCTCAATTTGACGGAGATTTCGTTACTGTCAGAAATGTCAGAAACTTTCGTTATTATCCGACTGAAGCTGACATGCATCCAGCTTATTATGATAAAACCTATGATCTTACTCAGGTAAAAAAAGTCTGGTATATAACTGAGCCATTTAATGAAAATAAATCCGCAGCTCACACTTTTGTTTCTTTCGAATTCAATAATGGAGACTTTTTGTCCATTAGTATTGAAGCACGTAAGACAGTTGAACAAACTTATAGTGTATGGAAAGGTATGTTGCATTATTACCCATTAGTATATATGGCGGCAGATGAAAGAGATGTTGTTCTTATGCGAGCTAATATACGAAAGGATAGAGTGTATGTTTATCCGGTAAAATTGGAGAAAGCAGAGAATGCCCGATTACTACTCGTGGATATGCTTAAAAAGATGAATGATCTAACATCTAATCATCCGCGTTGGTATAATACTATGTTTGCTAATTGTACCTCGAGCATTGTTGGTCATGTAAATAAACTTACTCCTGGACGAATTTCTATATTCTCTTGGGAATTATTGCTAACTGCTTCAGCAGATGAGCTTGCGTTAAAGCGTGGATTATTGGACACTAATCTTACTATTGAACAAGCTAGGGAAAAATTCTATATAAACGAAATTTCTGAGAGAATTGGAGATGTTCCGAATTATTCGGTTGAAATCAGAAAAGAGTAGACTTGAGCCTTGTTAATTTGTAGTAATATTGTAATATGGTTGTATTAATGATACTGTTTTTAATAATTTTTTTAATTATTTTTCTTACACTTATGAATAATCAAGAAATTGGTTCTGGCGAGCAGAATCAGGGAAATGCGCAGGATTTCTTTTTGTATCTCGTAGTTTTCTTTTCCTTGGCTTTTGTGGCTTTTGGCGAGGGTTCTATTTTGTTTGGTTTTATTGATAAATTTGTTACCGATGCTGAATCTAGGATGTTTCCTGCTTTCAATCAGGGAATGGTGAAATTTGGAATCGCAGCTCTTATAATCGCCGGACCGATTTTCTTTGCGATTTCGCGGATTATTACCAAAAGAATTAGTCAGCAGAAAATATTGCTTGAATCAAAAGTCAGAAAATGGCTCACATATTTGGTGTTATTTTTTGCATCGGCAACCATCATCGGAGACCTCATCACTCTTGTTGTGAACTTTTTGAGCGGGGATTATGCTGCAAGTTTCTTGCTGAAAGTCTTTGTAATTTTACTGATCGCAGGAGGGATTTTCGGTTACTATTTCTGGGATATGCGCAGGACAGAAATTTCTTCTCCAATAAATAAGATTTCAGCCTATGTTGCAATTGCAGTGGTGATCGTGACTTTTATTTCCGGATTTTTCATTATTGATTCTCCAGCAGTTTCTAGGCAGAAAAATATTGATCAGCAAGTTGTTAATGATTTGCAATCCGTTGATAATTCCATTCAAAACTATTTCAGCGAGACTGGAAAATTGCCGCAAAAATTGGAGGATTTGGGCTCAACAAAATTTTCAATAGAAATTCAAAACGTTAAAGCTGTTGAGTATAAGGTTGAAAGTGTCGATGAATATTCTTTGTGTGCAGATTTTATGCGTTCAAGTTTGGATGACGTTCAATCACAAAATGATCCATATTTGAAAAGCTGGAAGCACGACGAGGGAAACTTTTGTTTCAAGCGCGTTGCTTTGAAAAAAACAGATGTTCCGCAGCCAGCAGTTAAATAGTTTGAAAGAGGGGATATGCACCCCATTACTATTGACAATATTTCAAATAGTACTAGCAAAGCTTTTAATAATGGTGTATAATTGTGATATGCATGAGCCAACATGCTAGAACATAAATAATTAATAAATAATTTGTTTTTTGCCCGCATAAAAACGGACTAAAAATGAAAACACACAC
>DNVR01000004.1 GCA_003507445.1 Candidatus Moraniibacteriota bacterium | reverse complement strand
CTTTTGTCTGACATTATGCAAAGAGGAATCATCCTTGCGGGTGGAGGAGGGTTGATTAGGGGTCTTGATAAATTGGTTGCTAATCAAACAGAAATGCCAGTTCGAATGATGGAAGACCCTTTGACGGCAGTTGTTAGGGGAGTTGGAATTGTGCTGGAAGATCTTGAAAGTCTTAAGGATGTGCTCGTTGAAGATCAACGTGAAAAATCTTTTAAATAAAAAAAGAATATAACGAAGTTACTTTTTATTTATGCAGCAATTGGCAAAAACTAAATTGTTTAAAGTTTTTTTTCTTGCGATATTGTTATTGTTGCTTGTTTTTTTAAATCCCTATGTTTTTTTCAATCCTTTTCGCAACATAGTCGGTGCTGTTTTCTTGCCCTTCCAGAAGGTTTTTTATTCCGTGTCTGTTGGTATAGAAAGTAGCACTGATTTTTTGGGATCAATCGGGCAGCTTAAAAATGAGAATGAAAAACTGTTTCACGAGAATCAGGAACTACTGGCAAAAAATGCGATGCTTAATGATATGCAAAATGAGAACACAAACTTGCGTGATCAGTTGAAATTACTTCCTAGAAATAACTATGAATTAGTAGCGGCGACAGTTGTTAGTCAGGATCCTCACAGTATGGGAAATTGGCTGGAAATCGACAGGGGTAGTGATGATGGTATTGTTGATGGGATGCCTGTAATTGTTTCAAAAAGTATCTTGGTTGGAAGAATCCAAGATGTTAGCGCAAAAAGATCAAAGATTATGCTTTTAACAAATTCAAAAAGCACAATTAATGTGATGACTTCGCAAAACAGCACAAAGGGTGTTGCTAAAGGCGAATACGGGTTAGCTATTATTTTTGATATGATTTTGCAAACCGATACTGTTGCGGTTGGGGATGATGTTGTTACTTCTGGAATTGGAGGAGAAATGCCAAGAGGATTGTATATTGGTTCAGTACAGGAAGTTCATATTTCGTCAGACGGTTTGTTTCAACAGGCCGTGGTTGCGGCTCCACTTTCAGTTTCAAAACTACAAACCGTTTTTGTTATCAAAGCTGTAAAATAAGTTCAAATAACAAAGAAGTTACGCGTTTCGAAACATNNCAAAAAAGAAATCGTTGAGAAAATGCGTAAGTCCCATAGCAAATGAAGAAAAAAATTGTTTATTGTCTGCTTTTGTTTTGCGCAGTTGTTTTGCAAACAAGTGTGCTGCCTTTAATATCTCCTTTGCATATAGCGGGCGATGTCGTGTTGATGCTTATTTTGGCTGGATCAGTTTTGGATGGATTCTTTGCGTTTTTTTGGTGGGCTATTTTTGCTGGAATTGTTTATGATCTTGCTAGTTATACAACTGTTGGAATTCACGCTCTTATTTTTCTTTTGGTTGTTTATTTTGTGAGTTTTTTTTCCAGACGCTTTTCTGTTGAAATAAAAGGTGTTGGTGTGGTGCTGTTTGTTATTTTTGTTGCCGTTGCTACACTGCTTTCTCGCGGGATTATCGCATTGTCTGTTGCTTGGGACCTGCAGACATTCAATGGATATTTTGAAGAGTTTGGCAATTGGAAGATTATTATTTTTCAAATTTTGTTTAATACCTTCTTGTTTTTGTTTTGTTTTTTTGTTCTTAAAAAAGTGAAGAAGTTTTTTGTAATTGAATAGAAATTATGTTTAAAAGAAAACAAAGAATACCAAAAAAATTCTCAGGGATGGAAATTGAAGACTATGTCCTTACGGCGACAGAGAAAGAAGCTTCACGAATGGAGAAACCGCTTGAAAAAAAATGGTTTGATTTTCTGTGGATTTTTATGGTTGCGTTTGTTGTGATTCTTGGTGTGCGAGTGTTTTTCTTGATTGTTATACGAGGAGCGTATTATCAAGATGTTTCAAAAGGCAACAGTGTTCGTTCTGTTGTGATCAAGGCTCCACGCGGTAGGATTTTTGATCGCGCCGGTGTGCCGTTGGTTAACAATGTGCCGAGTATTGATGCGGTAGTAATTCCAGTTGATATCCCTAGGGATAGTGCAAAAACAAAAGAAATTGCCGAAGATGTTTCAAAAATTTTGAATATGAATGTTGAAGAAGTTTGGGTTGTGCTTGAAAAAAATGCCACTTCCAAATCGCTCAATCCTGTTTTATTGAAAGAGCACATTGAACATAATCAAGCCTTGTCACTTCTTGAAAAAGGAAATGATCTTCCAGGAATTGGTATTGAAAAAACGGCAATCAGAGATTATACAGATGGACCTATATTTTCACACATTCTTGGTTATGAAGGAAAAATTGAACAAAAAGAACTTGATCGTGATCAGAGCTATTTGCTTACTGATTATATTGGAAAGCAAGGAATTGAAAAATCTTATGAAAAATATTTGCGAGGAGTTCACGGCGCGGATCAGGCAGAAGTTGATTCAATGGGCAACACCAAAAGAGAGGTGGGCATTATAAACCCAAAACCGGGTAGTGATTTGATTATGAGCATTGATGCTGGACTTCAGAAAAAAATTTATGACAGCATTAATGGCGTTTTGGAAAAAACAGGAACAAAAACCGCAGCAGCCGTGGCTATTGATCCAAAAACTGGTCAAGTGTTGGCAATGGTTAATGTGCCAAGTTTTGATAACAACTTGTTTGCTAATAAAATTTCGGGTGATCAATATGCAAATTTGATAAATGATCCAAGCAATCCACTTTTTGACAGGGCAATTTCAGGAGAATATCCTCCCGGTTCAACAATCAAGCCTGCAATTGCATCCGGTGCGCTTTCCGAAGGCGTTATAAGTCCATCCACAATCATTGATGGACTTGGAGGAATGTTACGAATAGGAAGTTATACTTTCGGAGACTGGAAGACTCACGGGCCAAGTGATGTACGTATGGCAATAGCTGAAAGTAATGATATTTTTTTCTATACAATTGGTGGTGGATATGGAAACGTAAGTGGACTTGGAATGACTCGGATGAAAAAATGGTACAATTTGTTTGGATTTGGAAAACCTTCAGGTATTGATATTGGCGGGGAAGCAAGTGGCTTTATTCCAGATGAAAAATGGAAACTGGATAAAATCAAGGAAAAATGGTCAGTTGGGAACAGTTATCACGCATCAATTGGTCAAGGATATGTGACGGCAACTCCACTTCAAGTTGCAAATTATACTGCGGCAGTTGCCAATGGCGGAACATTGTATAAACCATATTTGGTTTCTCAAATAAAAAAAAGTAATGGAGAAAATATTATTATTCAGCCAGAAATAATTCATTCCGATTTTGTTTCTTCAGATGTGCTTTCTGTTGTGCGCGAAGGTATGCGGCAAACCGTCTTGGCTGGGACAGCGCAGACACTTAAAGATATGCCAGTTGAAATTGCCGGGAAAACAGGTACTGCCGAATTTGGTAGTGAGGACAAAACTCACGCTTGGTTTGTTTCCTTTGCTCCGTATAATGATCCAGAAATTGCTATGGCAGTTTTGGTAGAAGGTGGCGGAGAGGGTCATTCCAGTGCGTTGCCAGTTACTAAGGAAGTTTATCAATGGTATTTTGGAGGCAGGCAATAGGCTTGACCCCGTTAGAGAAATACAGAAGTCGCTTATTTATGGTATGTAAATTTAAGATAGAGACAGTTATCTCGTTTTAGTTTGCGTCAGTATTTCTCTAACGGGGTTGACAAAATGGCTTAAAATAGCTATACTGCATCGGTTATGGTATAATCATAATATGGATCTTTGAGAATATAATTTATCAAGTCAGCTAGGCAATCGCCATTCGTGCCTCACTTTCGTTCAGCACTACGCGGACCAATACTGACTCAACACTGACCAATACAGAAGAAATTCTGCATAAGTCTGTTGTAGTCTACATAGGTCCGTATAGTGGCGAGCGGTAGCGAGACACGAGTGGAGGAAAGTCCGGACATTTACTCTAATTTATTGGAGTAAAATAGTAGCGGGTAACACCCGTCCGTAGTGATGCGCGAGGTGCGAGCAGAGACGCCTTGATTTGAAAAAATCGGGCACCCTTCGGGGTGAGTCTTGATGGAAACATCAGGAGTGAAACGGCTAAATCCTTACTTAAATGCAAGACCGTACTCCGATGCAAAGCATCGGAAATATCTAATTTCTAATATCTAATTTCTAATAAATTTCTAATATCTAATTTCAAATGTCTAAAATTTTTATTCATTGGTCATTGAAGAATTGGGATTTTATTGGAAATTGGAAATTGGTTATTGGTAATTCTGACGCTTTGCGTCGGTTTGTGTCGCTCGAGCTTGTCAGTAATGGCAAGCCCAGATAAATGACTGCCCTAGACAGAATCCGGCTTATCGGTTGGCTTGATAAATTATGAACTTAAAGAACTTGAAATTATTATTTTTGTAAAAATAGGACTTACGCACTTTCTCAACAATTTCTTATTTGGCACGCTTTTGGATGAATACTCAATATCCAAAAGCTCAAAGAGTTGCTGTCGCCAACAATTGGCCAAAAAAGAAATGTTTCGAAACGCGTAACTTCTGAAAAAAATGAAAAAACGCAGCGAATTATTTTTTAGTGCTATTCAGGTTCCAATGGATGCTGCAATGATATTGTTGGCGGCGTTAAGTGCTTTTGCAATTCGAAATATTCCTGAAATTTTGGCATTAAAACCAAAGTTGTATAACTTTCCATTGGAAAGTTATTTGAATATTATTTTAACGATAATTCCACTGGCATTATTTATTTATGCTATGGAGGGGCTTTACAATATTAAGGTTACTAGAAAATTTTGGCAGGAAGCTATGAAAGTTTTTTCCGCCACTTCTATTGTTTTGGTTGTGATTATTGTGACCATCTTTCTTAAACGAGAATGGTTTTCATCTCGTTTTATAATTCTTGCAGGGTGGGTTTTGACTGTTGTATATGTGACAATTGGAAGATATGCTTTGCAAAAAATTCAGAAGCATCTCTTGGAAACAAGAGGCGTGGGTGTTCATAGACTTCTTTTAATTGGTAGAAATGGCAAGATGGATCAAATCTTGAAATTAATTAAACATAATGCAGCTTTGGGTTATAAAATTGTTGGGCATATGGAAGCTGGCAGCATCAGAGCTGTGCGCGAGCTTAAAGAAAGAAAAGGTGTTGATGAAATTATTGTTTGCGACGCACTGCTTACAGATGAAGAACAGGAAAAATTAATCGATTATTGCGCAATTAATAATATTTCATATAAATTTATTCCGACAAAATTGCAGACCGCAAAATTCGAAGCAGGAATTTTCAATGGGGAACCGATTATTGAAATCAGGCATACTCCACTTGAGGGTTGGGGAAAAATATTAAAACGTACTTTTGATATAATCAGCTCAAGCATTTTAATTGTGATTCTTTCTCCACTGATGCTGCTGGTTTCCTTGCTTATAAAATTCGAATCACTTTTTGAAAATAGAAAAGGTGCACCTATCATTTATAAAAATGAGCGCATCGGAAGTGACGGAAAGAAATTTAATGTGTTCAAGTTTCGATATATGAAATGGGAGTTTTGCACAGACCCTAATACAAAAGAAGGAAAAAAGGCCTTGGAATATGAAAAAGAATTAATTGAAAAATTAAGCATCAAAAAAGGTCCGCTTTACAAAATTAAAAATGATCCTCGCAAAACAAAAGTTGGCGCATTTATTGAGAGATTTTCTATTGACGAGCTTCCGCAATTTTTCAATGTACTGTTTGGGGATATGAGTTTAGTGGGTCCTCGTCCACATCAGGAAAGGGAAGTTGAAAAATACAATGAATATCACAGGCGTTTACTGACGATTAAACCGGGGGTTACAGGAATGGCTCAAGTTTCAGGGCGCAGCGACCTCGAGTTTGAAGATGAATATAAGCTGGATGTGTTTTATATTGAAAATTGGTCGCTTTGGCAGGACATCCAAATATGCCTCAAGACAGCCTTGGTTTTGTTTAGAAAAAGGAAGAATTGACAAAAACTGCAAAATAGACTATAATTAGAGGTAGAGAAGATTAAAAAATAAAATGGTTTGGTCGACCGTTTTGCGTAATCTTTCTCGGTATTAAACAGTAATTAATGAAATAAAGTTATGACAGATGTAAGACCCACAGACCAGGAATTTTTAGAGTTCGCTGTTAAGGCGCTCGTTGATAACCCTGGAGATGTAAAGGTAGAAAGGAAAATTGATGAAATGGGAGTTCTCATTACGCTTGATGTAAATCCAGCAGATATGGGAATGGTAATCGGCCGAGAAGGTCAGACCGCAAAAGCCCTTCGTACAATTTTGAGAGTTATTGGTGCACGTAATAATGCACGCGTTAATCTTAAGATTAATGAACCAGAAGGTTCTCTTCGTGGAGAGCGAACACCTCGACCAGAAGCAGCACCAGCTCCAGAAGTAAAAAAGAGCATTGATGATGTGCTTGGAGATATGAACATCTAATATCACTTTCGATATAATAAAAACCCCGATGAAAGTTGGGGTTTTTATATTTTTAAAAATGGATAAATTGATGAAATCAAGTATAACGATCCAGTTATTACAACTGGTTCTTTTGACGTTCTGACATTCTTAAGAATGTCAGAACGTTTGTTTTTTATGATGGAAAAGTTTTTGAAGTTTTGGGATTGCAAAAATGTTGCGATTTCTTGGTTGTCGATTGAACTCCAATGATTATCCATTCCTGAGGTTGAAAATTGTGTGAGTAGGATTTTGTCTGCGAGCGGGATGATATATTTTAGCATTGTTTTAAAATCTTTGCCTTTCTTAAAAGCGACAATGAAAGTAAATTTTTGTGAGGGATAAATTTTGGAAAGATTGCTGGTAAGAGCTTTCATTTTCTGGGGATTGTGCGCACCGTCGATTATTAAGGTCTTGCCATTAATTTTTCTAATTTCTAATCTTCCAGTTATGTTGATGTTCTCGAGCGCATTGCGCAAAGATGTTTCATTGACATCAAATTTGTCACGCTCTGACAGGGTTGAAAGGCAGGCAAGAGCCAATGAGCAATTTTCAGCCTGATGAATTCCAATCAAACCTAAACGTATATTTTTTAAAGATAGTTTCCTCCCTTTGTCATTCCTGCGTAGGCAGGAATCCAGGATTAATACCCGGGGTTTTAATTTATGTTTATATTGTAATAGAAAATTTTGTGTGCTAAATCCTGGATTCCGGGTCAAGCCCGGAATGACAGGTGAAAATGAAAAATCAAAAATAGTCTCATTGGCGGTCGAGGAAATGATGGAATAATTTTTCTTATCGATAATATGCAATGTGGCGTTTTTTTCTTCACATCTATTTTTGATGACGGTTTGTGCGGCAGGTTTTTGTTGCGTGTTGATTGTTGTATTTTTACTGTTAATTATCCCAGCTTTCTCAGCGGCAATTTCGGAAATGGTCTTTCCAAGAATTTGAGTGTGATCCAGCCCAAGTTTTGTGATGATGCAAATTTTGTTTTTGTTTGTCACTGTGTTGGTTGCATCAAGTCTTCCACCAAGCCCTGTTTCCATCACGGCGTAGTCCAATTTTTCTTTGGCAAACATATAAAAAGCCAGAGCGACATTGATTTCAAAAAAAGTTGGCATACCATATTTACACTTTTCCATTTTCAAAATTGTTGGCAAAATTTGGTTAAAATATTTAAGAATCAGTTTTTCATTCGGCAGCTGATTGTTGATCTGCATTCTTTCGCGGATATCAAAAATATGTGGAGAAATTGACATTCCAACTGAAAATCCTTGGCTTTGCAGAATATGGCTGGTCAGATGGGCAGTCGAGCCTTTGCCAGAAGTCCCAGCAATGTGGATAACTTTAACTTTATTTTGCGGATTGCCCAGTAGCTTCATAAAATATTTAGCCCGCCTAAGGCCAATATCTCCCATAAACAAAGCTTCCCGCGTTGGAATACGAGTTTCTAGAAATGCTTCAAATTGTGTCAATGTTGTAATTTTCATAGTCTAGATATAATACCGTCAATTTCACTAGTTTGCAAACACACACATTGGCTTCAATAAGCCCTTTTTATTTCATCATAATATGCTATAATGCTTATGCAAAAGCTAAAAGGTTTAATACTTTGCATTATGACCTTACAAGCCTTAAGAACCTTATAACTTTACAAACTTTTATATGCGATTTGATATAATTACAATTTTTCCGAAAATTTTTGATAGCTATTTTGGCGAGTCGATTGTTAAGCGTGCCAAAGAAAAGGGAATTGTGGAAATCAATGTTCATAATTTGAGGGATTATTCAACAAACAAACATCATAATGTGGATGACACTCCATATGGCGGAGGTGCTGGAATGGTGATGCAAGTCGAGCCGATTTATCGAGCAGTGGCTGACATTCAAAAAGCCAATTTGAAAACCAGAACAATTTTGTTTTCTGCTAAGGGAAAGAGATACAAACAAAAAGATGCAAAAAGATTATCTGAGTATGATCAGCTCATTTTCGTTTGTGGGAGATATGAAGGTGTTGATGAAAGAGTGGCTGAGTTTGTTGTTGATGAGGAAATTTCTATTGGAGACTTTGTCCTGACTGGCGGTGAGATTCCGGCAATGTTGGTGGTGGACTCCGTAACAAGATTGCTACCGGGAGTTTTGGGTAATGATCAAAGCGCGATTGAAGAATCACATAGCGAGGAAGGATATTTGGAATTTCCACAGTACACTAAGCCCGAAAAGTTTTTAAAGTGGGAAGTGCCTAGCGTGCTGCTTAGTGGAAATCATGGTGAAATTGAAAGATGGAGAAAGGAAAATTCAGGACTTAAATAATTTTAAATTTAAAATCAATTTACAATAAATAAATTTGAAATGTTTTAAAATTAAGACATTGAAAAATTTGGATTTGATTAAAAATTTAAAATTTAAAATTTAAAATTTGATAGTCAAAAATAAAAAGATAAAATTTTATTATTTAGTGATACTGAGATAAATCAAATTGCTATATAAACTTGACCGGTATGCAAACAAAATTGGGGGATAGGACATTGTTGATAACGGTTTCATCATTGCTTGTTTTTGGGCTTATTATGATTGCAAGTGCTGGGGTGATTTATTCAGAGACGAGATTTGCTGATGAATACTATTTTTTTAAGCATCAATTGATCTACGGAGTTATTCCTGGTATTTTTGCGCTGTATTTTTTTTCCAAGCTTGATTATCATTTTTGGAAAAAAGTTGCCGTGCCATTGTTTTTTCTTGCGGTCGTTTTTTTGATTTTGGTTTTTGTTCCTGGTGTTGGGTCGCGAGTGTATGGTGCAAGTCGTTGGATTCAACTTGGTCCATTTTCTTTCCAACCTTCCGAAATGACAAAATTAGCAGTAATAATATATCTTGCTGCTTGGCTTGAAAGTCGTGGAACACAGCGAATCAAGGATGTTTTTGAAGGGATGTTACCGTTTTTGGGGATAATAGGCCTGCTTGCTTTTTTGATTATGAAACAACCAGACACGGGAACCTTGGGTGTCATCGTCCTTACTTCTTTTGCTATTTTTTTTATTGCTGGTGCTCGTCTTTCGCATCTTGCTTCGATGGGCGCATTGGGAATGGTAGCGCTTTGGATTCTTGTTAAAATTGAACCATATCGATTTAATCGTATTTTGGCATTTCTTGATCCGAGCGCTGATCCGCAAGGAATAGGTTATCAAATAAGTCAGGCATTGCTGGCGGTTGGTAGTGGTGGTTTTTTTGGAGTCGGCCTCGGTCATTCTAGACAGAAATTTAATTATTTGCCGGAACCCGTCGGGGACAGCATTTTTGCAGTTTTGGGCGAAGAAATTGGGATGATGGGTGCGATGATTCTGATTGGACTTTTTGTTGTTTTGGCGATGAGGGGTATTAAAATTGCTAAAAATGCTCCGGATATGTTTGGCAGGCTTATGGCCACAGGAATTACATCTTGGATAATATTGCAGGCGTTTATTAATATTAGTGCTAACATTGCGCTGGTTCCACTTACGGGAATTCCACTTCCATTTATCAGTTATGGCGGAACATCACTCGTGTTTTTGATGGCAGCGGTTGGTATTTTGCTTAATATATCCAAACATTCAAATTTGAATAACTAGCAATTTATGCTGGATTTATTGCACGTTTATTGCTATGCTAAAGGTGTGGTTATAAAAATTCCTAATTTCTAATATCTAATTTCTAATAAAATCCTAATGTAAAAATGTCAAAATTTGAAATTGGAAAATTAGACATTGATTAGGAATTGGAAATTTGTAATTAGATATTAAATAATTTTACTAAATTATTCTATTATGCGAATAGTATTAACTGGTGGAGGCACGGGAGGACATTTAACACCGCTTGTCGCAGTGGCTGACAAATTAAAAGCAAAGCTTGGCAGTGAGGCCAACATTCTTTATGTTGGTTCGGGAGCTGAAATGGAAAAAAAAATAATGTCTGAAGAAGGAATTCCAACAAAATTTGTTATTAGTGGAAAAATGCGACGATATTTTTCCTTTCAAAATTTTATTGATTTTTTCAAAGTGCCAATTGGCTTTGTGCAATCATTATGGATATTGCTCCGTTTTATGCCGGACGTTATTTTTTCCAAGGGCGGTTATGTGGCAGTGCCAATTGTGCTGGCAGGTTGGATATATCGCATTCCGATTATGATCCACGAGTCTGACAGTGCACCCGGAATCGCAAATCAATTTTTGTCTAAATTTGCCAACAGGATTGCAGTGGCATATCCAAGCGCTGAAGAATATTTTCCTAAGGAAAAAACGGCATTGGTTGGAAATCCAATACGATTTCAAGTGACGCAAGGTGATGCCAAAATATTGCGACAAGAAATTGGTTTTACTGAATCGCGAAAAACACTTTTGATATTGGGTGGTTCGCAAGGATCACGGATTATTAATGATGCAATTGTTAAAATCCTTCCGCAACTCTTGCAGCATTTTCAGATTATTCATCAAACCGGACAAGAGCATTATGACAATGTTTTGCGTGAAGCGGCTTTTGTTGGTGTTAAAGCTGGGCACAATGGATATTATGCTGCGCCGTTTATGAATGCTAATAAGCTTCGAGACGCTTTTGCCTTAAGCGATTTGGTTATTAGCAGAGCTGGTGCAACATTTATCACAGAAATAGCAGCAAACGGAAAGCCAGCAATTCTAATTCCAATTTCTGAAAGTGCAAATGATCATCAGCGTATGAATGCTTATGCGCTTGCGCAAATTGGAGCAGCGCTAGTGCTCGAAGAAGCAAATCTTGGAGAACATATTTTGCTTGAAAAAATAAATCATATTTTGAATGACAATGAACTTCAAATGAATATGGTTGAAAAAATTAAAACTTTTTATCATCCAACTGCTGCAGATGTTATTGCTAATGGTATTATTGAAATCGCTAGATCGTAAACGAACAGATTAGCACTGATCGGAAACGGATACATACGGATCATGAATTTCTAAATTGTGATTCGTGCAAGTATATAGCTATATCCGTGATCTGTTAAAATCCGTATTTAATCCGTATTTAATCAGCGTTTAAATATATGAAAATTAAAGATATTAAAAAAGCTTATTTTGTGGGTATTAAGGGTGCGGGTATGACTGCTGTGGCTCAAATTTTGCAAAGCAGAAATATTGAAATTTCCGGCTCTGATACGGGCGAGGTTTTTTATACTGATGCAATATTAAAACGTTTAAATATTGCATATTATGAAGAATTCATAGCGCGGCACGTTCCAAATGATGCTGATGTTGTTATTTATTCAACTGCTTATAATGAAGGAAATAATGTTGAAATGGCTGAGGCTAAAAAGATGGGTGTTTTAATGCTGAGTTATCCTGAAATTTTGGGACTTTTGTTTGCTGAAAAGCTTGGCATTGCAGTTTGCGGAACACATGGAAAAACCACCACCTCAGCGATGCTTGCCAGCGCTCTTGCGGAAGCTGGCTTGGATCCCAGTGCGATTGTTGGAAGCAATGTTATTTCATGGGAGGGCAGTGCTCTTTCTGGCGCGGGCGAATATTTTGTCGCTGAGGCTGATGAATATCAAAACAAACTTCGTTTTTATCAGCCGTGGTCTGTGATTCTTACGAGCGTTGATTGGGATCATCCTGATTTCTTTCTGGACTTTGTTTCTTATAAAAAAGTGTTCCAAGCTTTTGTGAAAAAAATTCCCAAAACAGGTTTCTTGGTGGTTTGGGGTGATAGTAGTGACACACTGGAAGTTGCCGAGAGCGCAAATTGCAACTTGATTACATATGGGTTTGGGGAAGACAATGATTATAAAATAATAAACAACAGACAACAAACAACAGACAACAAAGTTATGCAGATATTTGAAGTTGAATATGACGGGAAAAATTTAGGAGAATTTATTTCGCCACTTTCTGGTAAGCACAACATTTTAAATGCCACTTCTGTCATTGCACTTTCTCACAAGATGGGATTGGATTTGGAGAAAATAAAAAAATCGCTAAATGAATTTGAGGGAACCACGAGGCGTTTTGAATATATTGGAACATTTAAACAAGCCTTGCTGATTGATGATTATGCTCATCATCCAGATGAAATCAAAGCAACACTTGCTGGCGCCAAAGATCGCTTCGAAGGCAAAAAAATCTGGACAGTTTTTCATCCGCACACTTTCTCCAGAACCAAAGCGTTGCTTCAAGATTTTGCTCAGAGTTTTGATAACACCGAGCGCGTGATTGTTATTGATACATATGGAAGTGCGCGCGAATCTGGCGGCGAGGCTACTTCTGAAGATTTGGTAAAATTGATTAACAAATATAACTATAACAAAGCGGAATATATTCCAAGTATAGATGAAGCTACGCAATATTTGAAAGAAAAGTCAGGAGAATATGACGTGCTTATCACAATGGGCGCAGGAGATGTTTGGAGAGTTGGACAAGCATTAAAGGAATAACTTTTGAATTGCTTTTATCTTGAAAAATGTTAGAATTAAGCTAATTGAAACAATTTTTCTGAATAATGAATTTTTAAAAAATCCCTCGACGCTCTTTGTTTTCTAACTAAAATTTTCCCCCAATCAACACAATCACAGAAAAATTTTAGAGAAAACAAAGGCTTACTCAATCAATTAGAATTTTTTAAAAATTCATTATTCAGAAAAATTAAGACATTTAATATAACTTTAATTTATGCAGCAAAAAATAATAATGTATACGGATGGTGGTTCAAGGGGAAATCCGGGACCAGCGGCAGTTGGTGTGTATATCGAAACTTTGAATAAAAAAATTGGACAGTGCATCGGAAACAGGACAAATAATGACGCTGAATACGAAGCTTTGATTTTGGGTTTGCAAAAAGCTAAAATATTTTTAGGGAAAGAGAAGGCAAAAAAAACCGAGGTGGAATGCTTTTTGGATAGTGAGTTAGTTGTAAAACAATTGAATCATGAATATAAATTAAAAGAACCACGTATACAGCAATATTTTATTGAAATTTGGAACCTGATGTTGGAATATAGTAAGGTTACTTTCGTGCATATTCCGCGAGAGAAAAATAAGGTTGCAGACGCACTGGTTAACGAAGCGTTGGATAATCAATGTAAACAAACAAATTTATTGTAAACAAAAGTTACGCGTTTCGAAACATTTCTTTTTTGGCCAATTGTTGGCGACAGCAACTCTTTGAGCTTTTGGATATTGATCCTGTCACTCGTGAGCGACGGGATTGAGCATTTATCCAAAAGCGTGCCAAAAAAGAAATAGTTGAGAAAATGCGTAAGTTTTAATAATAGCTTATGTCTAAGAAAAAAAAGTGGATTATTTGGAGTGTTATCCTTGTCGTTATTGTTGGTGGTGTTATTTTTTATTTTAAAAATAAAAAACCGGTAATAACATATACGACTGCTGAGGCAACAAAAGGAACTCTCGCGCAAACTGTTTCAGTCACGGGCGACTTGGTGGCAAAAGATGAGATTACTCTTAACTTTGAAATTGGAGGGCGAGTGAGCAAAGTCTTTGTCAAAGAAAGTAATCAAGTTGCAGCAGGCGACAAGATTGCAACACTGACTGACTCAACACTTCAAAAACAAGTTGATCAGGCAAAAGCTGGTCTTGATCAGGCGATTGCAACATCTGGTTCTAATAGTGATACTTTGCGTGAAGCAAAAGTAGGTCTTGATAATGCAGAGGATTCATTTGATCAAACAAAAAAATTAAATGATGAAACAGTTGCTTCTGCAGAGCAGACAGTTGAAAATGCCCAAAAAGCTTATGATGACACTCTGGATTTCTATAATAGTAATGTTTCAAAACAAAATAAAATTACACTTACAAATGCTGAAAATGCACTTGCAAGTGCCAAGCAAGCACTTAAAACTGCCAAGGAGCAAACGGACCTTTCTGAAATTTCAGCAGATAACGCTGTTTCCAGTGCTAAGGCTAGAGTTAAAACAGTTGAATCAGATTTTGCCAGAAATGCTCGCAATGCTCAAGTTGCAAGTGCGCGAGCAGTATACGATATGGCTTTGCTTAATTTGAACAAGGCTGTGCTCATCTCGCCTGTAAATGGCATCATTACAGAAGTTAACAATAAACCAGGGGAAATTCTTGGCACAGGTGTTATCAAAGAAGCATTTTCACGCGTGATGTCGCTTGATATGATCATTCAATCACAGGTTCCTGAATCAGACATTGTGAAAGTGAAACTCGGACAACACGCTAGCGTCACATTTGACGCGCTCACACCCGAAGATATTTTCGATGCTGAGATTATTGAAATAAATCCAGCTTCCACGAATGTGCAAGGTGTTGTGTATTATGATATTAAACTCAAACTTAACACTCTTGATGCCAGAGTAAAGCCGGGGATGAGTTTGAATATTGATATCAAAACTGCTGAAAAAAGCGAAGTAGTTATGATTCCAAGTCGCGCAATTAAAATTGAAGAAAATAAAAAGTATACAGAAGTCCTGAAGGCTGATAATGTCACGATAGAAAAAGTCTATGTCGAAACTGGTTTGGAAGGGGATGATGGAATGATTGAAATTAAAAAAGGTTTGAACGGCGGAGAGAAAGTCGTGACATTTCAAGTGGTAAAATAGGTATTAGGTTCTAGGTGTTAGGTGTTAGGAAATGCAAATAAAAAAAGCCCGCGTAGTTTTGATTGCAAAATTTCACAATCAATTTCCGCGGGGTTGGGATGTAATTTATAACTCCATGATACTGCTGATAGCTATGGCGCTTCTGGCGTCAATAAGGTTTCTGTCTGCTATGAGTATTCTTAGCAAATCCTTACGAACCATAAATTGAGAACATATGTGGGAGCCATCAGTACCTGTTTTCCATATTGCTCCGCATGTGCAACACACGCTGTTACCTTCTTTTCTTGCATTATCGCGAATGTCCATAAGAGTTGCATCTGCTATTTTATTCATACATTTCTCCTCCTTGGCTTCTTTGAGCCATCCTTTATATTTGACTGCTAACGAACTGTGATTATCTATTATACTCTAAAATAACAAAAAAGTCAATACCGCGTGCAAGTAAAAAATTATAAGGTAAAAAGCGATATGAAATTAATAGAAGTTGAAAATTTGTGTAAGATTTATGACAGTGAAGGCGTGCAGACTCAGGCGATGTGTGGAATGTCTTTTACGATTGAAAAAGGCGAGTTTGTTTCAATTATGGGGCCGAGTGGCAGTGGCAAATCAACGCTGATGCAAATTTTGGGAATGCTTGATCGTCCTACGACGGGAGCTTATTTGTTTGAAGGAAAAAATATCAACTCCTATTCTGACGATGAATTGTCAAAACTTCGCAATAAAAAAATTGGTTTTGTTTTTCAATCATTCAATTTACTTCCGCGCACTACCGTATATGAGAATACGGAGCTTCCACTTCTCTATGACGAAGATCATTTGGAGGTGCATAATGAAGAAAAAATAAACAAAGCCTTGGCCGCTGTGGGAATGAGTCATCGCATCCAATATCTTTCCAACCAGCTTTCTGGTGGAGAAAAACAACGCGTGGCAATTGCGCGCGCCCTGGTGAATGATCCAGAAGTTATTTTTGCTGATGAGCCAACTGGAAATCTGGATTCAAAATCAGGACTTGCTGTGATGAGAATTTTGCAAAAACTTAACGACGATGGGCACACTGTTATCTTGGTAACGCACGAAACATATACGGCTCAACACGCCAAGCGTATTTTGAATATGAAAGATGGACAGATTATTTCCGATGAGGTTGTAAAAAATCGTTTGGTGGCAGATGGGGAAGGAGAACTGTTAAAGTAATTTTAAATTTTAAATTTTAAATTTAAAATGAAGCCCGAATGTTTAAATTTTAAAACATTTAATTATTTAAAATTTATTTAAAATTTAAAACTTAAAATTTAAAATTATAAATCAGATTAATTTATAAGATAAGTTGTAGATTTTCATGAAATTATCTTCACCAATAAAAATATCGTATAAGAATTTAATGGCGGCCAAGTTCCGCTCATTTTTGACGATTCTGGGAATTATTATTGGAATTGCTAGTGTGATTATTGTGATGGCGATTGGGGCAAGCGCTCAACAGCTTATTATTGCGCAAGTCTCGGGGGTTGGTTCAAATCTTGTTGGAGTTTTGCCGGGAGCTTCTGATGAAAAAGGTCCTCCTGCATCCGTGCTTGGAATTGTGACAACAACACTAAAACAATCAGATCTTGATGCAGTTTTACTCAAAAAAAATGTTCCAAATGCTGTGGCAGCTTCTGGATATGTAAGTGGAATAGGAACTGCAAGGTATAAAAATAATTCCCGGCAGAATAATTTTCAAGGTGTTTCTGCGGATTTTATTGATGTTGAAAAAAATGATTTAAGTTCGGGAAGATTTTTTACAGACGAGGAAGATTCGGGTTTGGCGCGCGTGGCAGTTTTGGGATCAAACACTGCAAAAGAGCTTTTTGAAACAGAAGATCCAATTGGGAAAATGTTTTCGCTCAAAGATGTGAATTTCACAGTGGTTGGTGTTTTGGCACCAAAAGGAGGATCGGCAGTTTCTAATCCTGATGAGCTTGTGTATATGCCACTTTCTACTGCTCAAAAAATTCTGCTCGGAATTGATTATCTTAATTTTATGCGTGTTAAAATTGATAATCCTGAAAACATAACTCGCGCTGTTGCGGATATAAAATATACCATCAGAACTCAGCATAGAATTAAAAATCCAAATGACGATGATTTTTCAGTTCGTGACACTGCGCAGGCTCTTAATATGGTTACTAATATTACTAATGTGCTTAAATATTTCCTAGCTGGAATTGCGGCGATTTCATTGTTGGTTGGCGGTGTTGGTATTATGAATATTATGCTTATTTCTGTTACGCAGCGTATTCGCGAAGTCGGCCTGCGAAAAGCTGTTGGCGCGCGCAATCGTCACATTATTACGCAGTTTTTGATTGAGGCTGTTTTTATTACTTTGGTTGGAGGTATAATCGGAATTATTTTTGGAATTTTGATTTCACTGCTGGCCGCAGTGATTATTAATGCGTTGGGATACGAATGGGAATTTTTGATTTCGTTTAGTTCGATTGTGGTTGCGACAATGGTATCGGCAGCCATCGGTCTTCTGTTTGGTTTGTATCCTGCCCGCAAGGCCGCGAGAATAAGCCCGATGGAAGCACTGAGATATGAATAATGGTGTTTAGTATATGTGGTATATGGTATGAATTCAAAAATACTAAATACTATATACCAAATACCATATACAAAAAATATTAAATTTAAATCTGTGAATAGGATATTATTATCAATTAAACTTGCACTACACAACCTGACGAATAATGTCGGCAGGACTGTTTTGACGTTGGTTGGAATTGTGATTGGGATTATGTCGGTCATTGTGGTTTCTTCTAGCGGACAAGGACTAAAAAATTATGTGCTCGGACAATTTGATAGTTTTGGAACTGATGTGATTCAGATTGAAACCAAGGTTCCCGCAACAGGAAAAACATCAGCAGCGAATGCAGAGGGTCAAGCAACGGGAATTCAAATAACAACTTTGAAAGTTTCAGACGGAGAAGCGCTGGCGAAAATTCCAAATGTGGCAAGTTTTGCAGCAGGAACAATGGGTCAAGAACTGACAAGTTATAAAGATGAAAATAAAAGAGCGATGCTTTTTGGAGTTGGTGCTAATTATCCCCAAGTGGACAGTGCCGTGAAGGTTCAGGAAGGAATTTTTTATGATCAGTCTGCCGATGACAGCTTGGGGCAAGTTGCAGTTATTGGACCTGATATTAAAGAAACTCTTTTTGGCACCGAAGATGCCATTGGAAAATCAATCAAAATTAAGAATATGGACTTCCGTGTGATTGGAGTTTTGGAAGAAAGAGGTGCGGTCACATTTTTTAATTATGACGAGCTCATTTATATTCCCGTGCAAACATTGCAAAAGAAAATTTTAGGAATTGATTATGTGCGTTTTATTACTGTTAAAGTTAAAGATCAAAATCTTATTGAGGTAACCGTGGCTGACATTGATGATACATTAAAAAGAATTCATCGTACTTATAAACCCGAGCAAGAAGATTATTCAATTACAACTATTCAGGAGGCGCAAAAAATAATCGAGGATGTTTTTGGCACGATTAATATTTTGTTGTTGGCGCTCACTTCCATCTCTTTGATTGTGGGTGGGGTGGGAATTATGAATGTTATGTATGTGGCGGTGTCTGAGAGAACATTTGAAATAGGTTTGCGAAAAGCTGTTGGCGCAAAAGAGAACGACATTCGCAATCAGTTTTTGTTTGAAGCGGTTTTTCTAACCATTGTTGGAGGTGTGGTGGGTATTATATTGGGGTATTTGATTTCTCTTGGATTTTCTTATGTTATAAGTTTATTGGGTTATACGCTTAACTTTTCTCTTACCTTAAATTCTATTTTAATAGCAGTTGGCTTCTCCGCTACTACTGGAATTATTTTTGGTTATTATCCTGCTTACAAAGCTTCAAAGCTTTCTCCTATGGAAGCTTTGCGTAAGGAGTGATAAATGCCCGCCCGCAACGCTTCGCAAGTGAACTTGCTTCACGTAGCGATGCGGGCGGGGAAGCGTTAAGAAAAGAATAAAAGCAGCTTTTTAGGCTTTAGCTTACTAGCTTTTTAGGAAAATTCAAAATTCGAATCTGAAAAAGCGAATACCTATAATCTAAAACCCAGCCAAATACTACACAATATTTTATGCAACCTTGCAAGTTGTAGGTTTTATGCGGTTGTGGTAACATATAGGGACAAATTAACCAGTAAAAAAGAGGTTCACCCTGTTAAATAATTTTAAATTTCTTAAAAAATTTAAAATTAAGATTTGGCAAGGTGGATTGATGTATAAAGAATAATAACCTAATCTAGGGTAAGTTGGTTCTAAATAACTTGTAGGGCCAAATCTTATTTAACAGGGTAAATGCATCAAGACAAAAAAAGAGAAGAGCTTGAACAAAAAAAGGAATTCGAACGACTTCAACAAGAAGAATTGTTTGAACTTGAACAAGAAGAAGATTTGTCTACAATAGAAGCGCAGGAAGATGAACAAAATAAAAATCTAGAACAAACACAAGAAAACCAACCAATCGAAAATGAAATGGAACGTGCAAAAAAAAGAAGAAGGGAAGTTATCTTTGAAATGGCATTGTTCTTTATTCTTGGTGTTCTTCTTGGAGTGACAGTTAAAACGGAGGCAGTGAAAAAAATCACAATAGGATTTAATGATTATCAAATTAATAAGTCCGCACAGAGCTATAATATTGATGAATTGAAAGAGAAAATTGATCAGCAGATGGCGGAGCAGCAAGCTTTGCAGCAGCAAGCAGCTCAGCAATCTCAAGGGCAAACTTTGGAATAAATAATAATAAAAAGGTAATCAGTAACTCATAACTAGTAACAAAATAATATGGATGAAGAAAAAAATGAAATCAAAGATGCTTCTATAGAAGAAGTTGTTGAGGAAAAAGAAATCGATTCATCTGTTGAAGAAGTTGAAGAAACAGAAGAAGAAAAAAAGGATAAAAAAATCAAAAACTTAATTTCAGCAGTGATCCTGCTTGCCGGTTTGTTTGTTGGAAGTTTGTTTGTTGATGCAATCCAAATGATTAGAGGTGGTGGTTTTTCACAGCGCGTGCTAAATGAGGCTGATGTTTTTGCATCAGGTGGAAAAACTTGGGTTGCTTATAATGAACCATTGGTAAAAGTCCAAGTGATCTCAGATGATACTTGCGAAGCTTGCGCTCCAGATGAAGTGTTGGTCGGTCTCAAACAAGCATTGCCAACAATGCAAAATGAAAAAATAGATGCAAATTCTGCTGTTGGCCAAAAGCTTATTGCTGATTTCAAGATTAAAACAATTCCGGCATTTATTTTCTCAAAAGAAATAGAAAAAACAGAATTGTTTGCAAAAGCTGAGCCATTTTTGGATAAGAAGGGAGATTCATATGCGATTAAAAGCGCAGAAGCTGGATTCCCAGTAGGAAAATATGTTTCAGCTCCACAAATTTCAGATAAAGATATTTCAATTGGTTCTATTGAATCAATGGTAAAAGTCGTTGCGTTTAGTAATTTTCAAAGTCCTAGTGATAAGAAAGCATATGCTGATATCATCACTCCAATGTTGAAGGAATATGGCGATCGCATTCAAGTTGTTTTTAAGAGTTATGTTCCACCAACAGCAACGCAAGGAATTAGTGCAGCTTTGGCTGCGGCTTGTGCAAATGAACAAGGAAAATTTGTTGATTATGCTAGTAAACTTTTTGCTTCTCAAGATGTCTGGGGAAAAGCCAAAGACGCTGCTCCAATTTTGAAAGGATATGCTGCAACTCTCGGGCTTAATGCTCAAGATTTTAACAAATGTCTTGATGATAAAAAATATCAAGATCAAATCACTGCAACTGTTGCAGAGGGTCAAAGTTTTGGATTGCAAATGACACCTTCAATTTTTGTTGGAACAGATTTGCAACTTCCAACTGCAAAATATGACGATATGAAAAAGGTTATTGAACAGCAGCTTAATAAATAGCGTGTGTCCATCTTTTAGAAACACAAAAACGAGGTCGCAAGACCTCGTTTTTTTATGGGTTCGATGTTGATTTTTGTTTTCCTGTTTTCTTTTTGGCACGTTTTTGACCCAAGACTATGGTCAAAAACTCAAAGAATTGCTGTCGCAATAATTGGCCAAAAAGAAAACAGGAAAACAAAAATTTCAAAAGTTATTTTTTTCAAAAGGCAAACACTATCACGCTCGATAGTATGATAGCGTTTGCCTTTTTTTGTATGATGGTTGAAAAGTTATTCGGTAGATTTGACAACATCCTTTGAGCTGCTATAATCAGGGTATGAGTATAAACAAACCAAACCACAATTTAATACAGTTTATGTATTTTTGGTTTACAGGCCTTCAAGGTCGGTTTGTTTTTGCTAATTGTGAATAAAAGATAAATTCACAATGTGCTCAAATAATCCCGACCTCGGTCGGGTTTTTTGTTATTTAAAAACAGAATATAAAAATATTTCAAATCACAACAGAAAAGGAGAGGTTAAAATGAACAGACATGCTGTTAAAATTGAAATGAAGGTTATAACTACGGAGGAAGGGAAAATTACTGGTTGCGTGCTTTATCATGAGCCCACATTGGCCAATATGTATGCAATGTGTCATATCAGGCAAGCTCTTTTTTCTGGCAAATTTGATTTTTGCAATGATTTATTGATTGTTTCTGTCGGAGACAAGCACTATCCATTTTCTGGTAATAAGGCTCAACTTTATGATCTTTGCAACTTGTTAAATGAGGGAATAAGTAGTGTTAGGCAGTTGTACGCGCTGAGCAATGGTCGCTATGTCACAATAGTTGGAAGTGGACTTGCTGAGGAAGAAAAAAGCGCAAAAAATAATGAACCAAAACAGCAATCTTTAATTAGTTCAGTTGTAAATAAGTTGTTTACTGGAAGTAGAAATAGAAGAAAACAAAAGAGGAGTCCAATGAGAGAAAAGTGTTATTTTGCTTAGGCAAAAGTGATAGAAATATATTATGAAATTAAAGGGACTTATGATAATTCGTAAGTCCCTATTTTTATTATTAAGAAAGAAAATCTCTCTTAAAAGCATCTTCGTTAAAAGAATATTTTCCGTCGAAAAAGGCAATTGTTTTGTTGACACTTTTGGCGGCATTTTTTATGCAAGCAGTTGCTCCGGGGGATGGTGTGATGTTAAAGAGAATATTTTTACCTTCGATTTCAATTTCTCCCATTTGCAGTTTCTGTGTTTGATTGTTGATCAACTGCGGTCTGATGCCAGCCTTGGTTTTGCTATTTTTAAAATCAGCATATTTCAAAGTTGGAATTATTTTCTGGCACATTTTTGCATATGCTCTGGGGCCAAAATATGGAATTTCGTAAATTAAATTTTTCAATAAAAATGTGAGCAATGTTTTTTCTGAAAGCACTTTTAACAAGGCAATGGCAGATTTTTTGTCACAAAGTGTTGATTTGAAAAAATCTCCAAATGTTGCAATGTTATTTCTTTCAAGAAATGGCATAACATTTGCAGTTGGTCCAAAGCGAGTTTCGTTTTCATTGTGAACATTGGGATCGCCGTGAACTCCAGCAAAGGGGAGTTTGCCACTTTGCATTGTATAAACCTTGCCGTTTAAAACCTTTCTTGAAGATGTGTAAAAATTTCCGCCAACAGGGAGTATTGAATATTCTTTGCCATATCCAAGTTCCTTGGCAAACATTAAACTATGAGAACACATTGCAACCACAACAGCTTGTGCAAAAAAAGTTTCTTTATTGGTAATTATTTCAAAGCCATCTTCTTTTCCAATTATTTTTATAACTTTTGTGTCAACAAAAATTTTTGCTCCTGCTTTAAATTTTTTAGCTTCCGTTGCTAAATTTTTAGCTAGGGCTCCAAAATCAACAGTGAATCCGTTCTTGCTGTATCCTGCCATTATTTTTTCAGATGGCTTTCTGCCGTTTACTATCTCCGGTTCAATTTTGGCAATTTCGTTTCTGGTTATTTTTTTGAAATTTGGAAATATTTTTTTAAATTCATTTTGTCTTTTTTCAAATTCTGCAATTTCTTTTTTTCCAACCGCCAATAACATCTTGTGTGATTTTTTATAGATCCCAGAGCCATTTCCTCCTAGCCTTTCAAGATAGCGTACAACCATTTGCGAAGCTTCTTTTGATGATATTGCTTTCTCAACGGAATAGTTGGCTTCGATATCGCCGAAGTGCAATGTTTGGCTGTTGTTGCTTTCTTTGGAATTTATTTCTCCCAATTTTCCAGCTTTTTCTATTAGAGCAATGGAATCAATATTTGTGTATTTGCTTAAGATATGAAAAATTGAACTGCCAGTAATGCCACCGCCCAAAATTGCAACTTGAAATTTTCTTGTTTCGTTTTTCATAAAAATGTACGTATATTATTTGTTAATTTTTCCCGACTGCTGTCGGGATTGTTGCCTGGACAGAATCAAAGATTCTGAAAGCCAACAAAAAATCGGCCCTGTCTGAGTCGATTTCGTTTTGAATATTCAAACTAAAACCGACGATAATCAATCACAATTATCGTCATTATTCAAGGTTGTAATTTGTGTCAGATGCATATTCATATAATTCAGCTTAGCAGAGTTATAAAATTTGTCCAGCCCTTGCAGGATGCTTATTTTTTGTTATAGTGACGAAATGGCAATATCATTATAATCGTAAAATATATATGCAACAAATTTCAAAAAGAGCAACAAACCTGACATCTTCGCCATTGTATGTCTTTGCAAAAAAGGTGAAAGAGCAAGAAGCTAAGGGCAGGAAAATAATTTCGCTTGGACTGGGCGAGCCATATTATGACACGCCTGAGATTATTAAACAGGCGGGAATTGAGGCAATTAAAAATGACAAAACACATTATAATCCAGCGCAAGGGTCAATGGCTCTGCGAAAAAAAATTGCTGAAATATATCAAGTTGAAGTGGAGTGCGTGTCTGTTTCAACTGGTGCCAAACCATTTCTAGGAAGCATTTTGTGGTCCTTGGTTGATGAAGGAGATTTGGTTTTTATGACAGGTCCTTATTATCCACCATTTTTTCAAATTGCGCAGTCTTGTGGTGGCAAAGTTGTCTTGATTAACACTAAGCCAACTGATTTCCAATTGAAAGCAGATGTTCTTGATGAAATTTTTGCAAGTAATAATACCGCAGAAAAAAAATCTTTTATAATAATAAATTCTCCAAACAATCCCAGTGGCGTTACATATGAAAAAGATGAACTTGAAAAAATTGTTGAGGTTTGCAAAAAAAATAATGTAATAATAATTTCAGACGAATGTTACAGTAACTTTTCTCCTGATCCACAGTTTAGTTTGCGACAATTCAATCCTGAGATTATTGTGATAAACTCTCTTTCCAAATCTCATGCGATGACAGGTTGGAGAATAGGATATGCAATTTGTCCGAGCGATTTGAATGTTGCAATTGGAAGATTTTTGGAAAATTATATTGGATGCCCATCTTCGATTTCAGATGCAGCAGCAGTTGTGGCACTTGAAAGTGAGTCCACATTGCCTAATCTCACTGAACAGAGAGAAATTGTACACAGTTGGCTTTCCAAGATGAAAATTTCTTATGCCAAATCAACAGGAGGAATCTTCATTTTTCCAGATTTTGCAGATGTTATGAAAAAACTAAATCTCAAGAGTTCAGTTGAACTGGCAACTTATTTCTTGGAAAAGGCAGGAGTGGCGACAACCCCCGGGATTTCTTTCGGCGAAAAATATGACACTCATTTGCGCTTGTCATATTGCATCAAGCCTGATGAGCTTAAATTGGCATTGCAGGAACTTGAAAAAGTTATCATCTAGGACTGGCTGTGAAGGTTGATGTGTGATAAAATAATTTTATATTAGAGAATTGAAAATTTACAAATATAGTATGAAATTAAATAAAGATACATTTGAAATAATCTTTTTTGCGCGAGGAGGGCAAGGTGCAAAAACCGCTTCTGAACTTATTGCGCATAGCGCTGTGCGTGAAGGGAAATTTGTGAAAGCTTTTCCATTTTTTGGACCAGAGCGATCTGGCGCGCCAACCAAAATGTTTTTGCGTGTGTCAGACAAAGAAATCAGAACGCAAGAACCAGTGACTGATCCTGATATTGTTTTGGTGCTGGATGAAACTGTGATGGATTCTCAGGATGTGGCAAGAAATTTGGACAAGCATGAAATTCTCATTGTAAATTCGGCAAATTCAAAAGAAGATGTTAGGAAAAGAGTTCCACATTTTAAAGGTTCAATTCACTGCATTGATGGCAACAAGATTTCTGCTGATATTATTGGAAAACCAAATCCTAATATGGTTTTGATGGGACACTTAATTAAGGTTACTGAAATTGTGGATTTGGAAACTGCTGGCGAAATTTTTCGTGAAGTTTTCACTGAAAAAATCGGCAAGGATTTAACTGAGAAAAATATACGCGCGATGCAAGCCGGTTACGATGAATTGTAATAAGCTATATGACGGATATTTGTGATTTGTGAAAATTCGTTAATAATTAGTGAAAATTAGTATGAGCTTAGAAAAAGGAGGAATTATAAAACATGACATTTCAAAGTCACCAAAAACAGGGGATTGGGCATATTCAAAGCCCGAGGTTGATAAGGATAAATGTATTGGTTGCGAAACCTGTATGATTTATTGTCCTGATGCTTGCATTGAGATGGTTAAAAATAAAAAAGATGTGAAGAAAAAAGCTGACATCGATTATGATTTTTGCAAAGGCTGTGGCGTTTGTGCTCAAGTTTGCCCAGTCAAAGCAATTGTTATGAAAAAATAAATTTTTTCATAACAAGTATCTGGTATCTAGTATTTGGTATATAGTATGGAATACAAAAATTCAAAAATACAATCATTTACTGACTTGGAAGCCTGGAGAGAGGGTCATAAATTAGTATTGGAGATTTATAAAATAACTCAGGAATTTCCAAAAGAGGAAATGTTCGGCTTAGTGAGTCAGATGAGGAGGTGTGCTGTATCAATAACTTCTAATATAGCCGAGGGTTTTAGTAGGAACACCTCAAAAGATAAGTATCAATTTTATTGCGTAGCACATGGTTCATTGACTGAACTGCAAAATCAATTGTTGATTTCTCGCGATATAGGATATCTGGAAAAGGTTAAATTTGATAAAATTGCTTTGCAAACAATTTCAGTGGCTAAATTGCTTAATGGTTTAAAGAGAATTAAAAATCAATGAAAAAAATACCAAATACTAAATACCAAATACCAAATACTAAGCGCGTACTCGCGCTGAATGGTGGCTATGCAATGGCGGAGGCTTTGCGTCAAATTCATCCGGATGTGATGGCTGTGTATCCAATCACGCCTCAGACAACGATCATTGAAACGTATGCCAAGTTTAAGGCTGATGGTTTGGTGGATACTGAAATTATTCAAGTTGAATCTGAACATTCTGCAATGAGCGCAACAATTGGAGCTTGCAGCGCTGGAGCTCGAGCGGTTACCGCTTCCAGTTCTCAAGGACTTTTGCATATGGCAGAAACCTTGCCAGTTGTTAGTGGTCTGGGACTTCCGATTGTGATGTGTGTAAGTTCTCGGGCGCTTTCCGCACCGCTTAATATTCACGGCGAGCATGGAGATGTGATGGCAATTCGCGACCTTGGATGGGTGCAGATCTTCGGCGAGCAGGCTCAGGATGCCTATGATAACACGATAATTGCCCTCAGGTTGGCCGAAATGGCAGGGGTGCCAGTTATGCCTATTATGGATGGATTCCACACCTCGCACACCACAGAGCGTGTGGAGGTGCTTGGGGATGAAATTATCCAGAGTTTTGTCGGACAATTCAAGCCAGAAAATGCCTTGGTGGATCAAAAAAATCCCATAACCATTGGAACTTTGGCTCTACAGAACACTTATTTTGACTTTAAAATAGATCAAGAAAAAGCCTTTCTAAAAGTGAAGACTTTGTATAAGAAAATATGTGCTGAATATGGCAAAATTTCAGGTCGCAAGCACAGTCTTTTTGAGGAATATAAAACCAAGGATGCTGATTTTGTGATTGTGATGATGGGTGCTACTGTTGGAACTGCCAAAGATGCGGTGGACAAGCTTCGAGCTGATGGTAAAAAAGTTGGATTGCTTAAAATAAATTTATTTAGACCATTTCCGTATAAGGAAGTTGGCGCTGCGCTGGCGCATACTAAAAGTATCGCCGTGCTTGATCGTGCGATGGCTTTTGGATCATTTCCGCCACTATATCAAGACATTGTAACCAGTATGCAAAGTGCCGGCTCTCGCAAGCATGATGTCGCTAGTTATGTTTATGGCATCGGCGGCCGCGACACAATGCAATCCCACATCGTTTCTGTTTTTAGAGATTTGGAAGAAGGGGAAATCAATAATAAAATTAAGTATTTGACTTAATTTTATTGAATTTTAAATTTTAAATTATAAATTTGAAATGAATTTTAATTGAATAAATTTTAAATTAAGACATTTGTTATTGATTTAAAACTTAAAATTTAAAACTTAAAATTGAAATTTAGTTTTATGAATAAAGAACTTACAAAAAAATTATCATCTGGGCATGCGACTTGTCAGGGATGTGGAATTCCTGCGATTGTGCGTCATGTTTTGGGCGCAACAGATGAGCCAGTAATTGTGGCTAATGCGACGGGATGTCTTGAAGTGACAACCACAATATATCCATACACTGCTTGGAAAGTCCCATATGTTCACAGCGTGTTTGGAAATGCCGCAGCTACTGCAGCCGGGATTGATGCTGCTCAAAAAGCTTTGATGAAAAGTGGAAAAATAAAAAAGAAGGCAAAGGTTGTGGTTTTTGGTGGCGACGGTGGAACATATGACATTGGGCTGCAAGCTCTTTCCGGAGCACTCGAGCGAGGGCATGATTTTTTGTATGTGTGTTATGACAATGAAGGATATATGAACACGGGAGGACAAAGATCTGGTGGCACACCATATGGCGCCAACACTGAAACTGCACCAGCAGGCGTTGCTTCTTTTGGAAAAGCGCAGCAAAGAAAAGATTTGATGGAAATTGTAAACGCGCATCATATTAAATATCTTGCTCAATCAAATGTGGCATATGTTAATGATTTGAAAATGAAAGCCAAAAAGGCTTTGGAAACAACGGGTCCCTCTTTTCTTTTGGTTTTGCAACCTTGCACGCAACTTTGGAAATTTCCAACTTCGGAATATGTCGCCGTTGGAAAACTTGCCACCGAAACAAATTTTTGGCCTTTGTATGAAATTGAGGATGGAAAATATACAATTAACAATGTAGTAAAAAATCCCAAACCAATCGAAGAATTTTTGAAAGTTCAAGGTCGTTTCAAACATCTGTTCGCTGACAAAAATAAGCAGGTTATTGCTGACATCCAAAATAAAGTGGATGAAAATCTGTCCAAGCTTGTCAAAAAGGCTCAATAAAGGTATTATATAAATCAAAGAATGAAAATTTTTCTGCGAAATTAAACTCGAACTCTTTATTTTTTAGCTAAAATTTTTTGTGGTCACACGCGTATACCGCGCAAGGGACAAAAAATTTTAGAAAAAATAAAGGCTCTCAAACAGTAATTTCTTGAAAAATTTTATTCTTTGATTTACTTTTGCCGATGTAGCTCACTTGGTAGAGCAATACACTCGTAACGTATAGGTAGCCGGTTCGATTCCGGCCATCGGCTCCGCCTAATTTGCATTTATACATTATACATTCTACTAAATACTTAATACATAACCAAAATGAAAACTTATATCTGTGAAATTTGTGGAGATGCTTATATTGGAGAAGGCAAGCCAACCAATTGTCCTTTTTGTGGAGCGCGCGCTGCTTTTATTAGAGAGGGAAAAGATGCAAAACCAGTGGTTGAAGTGAAAGAAACACTTTCTGAGCTTACAGTGAAAAATTTGCAGGAAACTTTGCAATTGGAATTGGATGCCAATGCGATTTATTTATGTATGGCAGCAAAAACGGATTCATATGAAATAATGAAGATGTATAAACGTTTGGCCAAAGTTGAAATGGAGCATGCGATTATTTGCACCAAGATTATGCAAATTCCAATGCCGGAAGCTGTGACGAAAGAATGCAGTGATGATGATATTGCAAATTTCCAAAAAACTCTTGAATTAGAAGATCACGCTGCAGAACTGTATGCAAAATTTGCCAAAGAGGCGACAGAAAAGCACGTGAAAATAATGTTTACTGCACTCAATCAAGTTGAACAGGATCATATCAGCCTAATTAAGGATTACCTTAATTAGGAATTTCCAATTTCCAAATCCCAATTTCCAATAAAATCTCAATGATACAATGACTAAATCCAAATTTTGGTTTGAAAATTAAAACATCGAAAATTAAATGAAAATTGTAAATTGAGAATTGGAAATTTTGTTAGAAATTAGATATTAGTAATTAGAAATTTTATGTCTGTTTGGGTTTATACAATAGTAAGTGTTTTGATTGTCAGCTTGCTCTCTCTCTTGGGATTGGCGGCTTTTCCGTTTGGCGAAGAAAAAATTAAAAAGTTTTTGATTTGGGCAGTGGCCTTTGCTGGCGGAACTCTTTTGGGCGATGCTTTTTTGCATTTGATTCCGGAGGCGTATAAGGCTGGCGGAAGTGTTGGAATTTCATTTTCAATTTTAGCTGGAATGTTAGCTTTTTTTGTGCTAGAAAAATTTATTCATTGGCATCATTGTCACGATATTGATTGCACTGAGCATAATTCTGCTTTTTCTTATGTGATCTTGATTGGAGATGGCGCGCATAATTTTATTGATGGGATGATAATCGCTGCAAGTTATATGGTTAGCATTCCAATTGGAATCGCCACAACTTTGGCAGTTATTTTTCATGAAATTCCTCATGAGATTGGTGATTTTGCATCAATGCTATATGGTGGTTTTTCAAAAATAAAAGCCCTTTGGTATAATTTTTTGGCAGGAATCGTGGCTATTTTTGGAGCACTGATAGTTTTGGTCGTTGGTCAAAATTTTGCTGATTTAACTTATTATCTTATTCCATTTGCAGCTGGTGGTTTTATTTATGTGGCTAGCGCCGATATTATTCCTGAACTTCACAAATCAACAAAAATTTCACATTCATTTTTGCAGCTCTTGTTTATTATCGCCGGTATCGGTATTATGTATCTCCTTTTGATTTTTGGCTAAAATCAAAAGACTGATTTTAACGGATCTTAAACGGATTTGTACTGATCATGAAAATGTTATGACAAATAAGTTATTAGAAGAGGAGTTATCATATAAAGTGCGAGGATGTTTTTATGGTGTTGCAAATAAGTATGGCAAGGGATTAAAAGAAAGCATTTATCAAAAAGCTTTAGAAGAAGAATTTGAAAAAGTGGGAGTAGATTTTCAGGGTCAGAAAAGAATAGATATATTTTCTGTTGAAACTGGAAAAAAATTAGGAACATATGTGCCAGATTTTGTTGTTGGTGATAAAATAATAGTAGAAATTAAGGCGACTGATTTTACGCGGATAGGAGATATGAATCAGCAAAGATCTTATTTAAAGGCGAGTAAGTATGAAATTAGCTACCTTGTTAATTTTGGCACAAAAGAATTAGAAATTAAACGATCGATATGTACAAATGATCGCAAATCGTTTATAACTAAGCTAGAAATAAATTCGCAATCCGTGATCCGTGAATATCCGTAATTAATCCGTTTTTTTATCAGTAATTTATATGAAAGAAATTCTGGACAAGTTATCCGAAATAAAAAATAAACTCCCGCTTTTGCGGGACTATCTTTGACGTTGCTAATAAAGCTCAAAAAATCATTAAATTAGAAAAGAAAACCACAGAGGTTGGTTTTTGGAATGACAATCAAAAAGCGGCAAAAATTTCACAGGAATTTGAGCTTTTGAAAAACGAAGTTCTCGGACTTGAAAATATTGAAAAAAAAGTTACAGAGCTCATTGAACTCATTGGTCTTTTTGCGGATGGCGAAAGTGAAGAAAAGCAAGAAGTTGAAAAACAATTTTTGGAACTCGAAAAAGAATTTGATGCGCTGGAATTTAAATCATTGCTAGGCGGGGAGTATGATAAAAACGATGTGATCTTGGCGATTCGCAGTGGTGCTGGTGGCGTTGATGCACAAGATTGGGCGCAAATGCTCGAAAGAATGTATCTTAAATGGTCAGAAAAAAATGGTTTCAAAGCTGTGATGGTGGAAGAAACGCGTGGAGCAGAAGCTGGGATCAAAAGTGCGACAATCGAAATAACAGGTCCGTATGCATATGGGTATTTGCAAAGTGAAGCTGGAGTGCATAGGTTGGTGAGGCTTTCTCCTTTCAATTCTGACAATTTGCGTCAGACATCGTTTGCGATTGTGGAAATTTTGCCGGTAATTGAAGAGATTGCTGAAGTGATTATCAATACACAGGATCTTGTGATTGACACATATCGCGCCTCAGGTGCTGGCGGACAACACGTGAACACGACCGACAGTGCGGTGCGCATCACGCATACACCAACAGGAATCGTTGTTACTTGTCAGAGTGAGCGTTCTCAACTTCAAAACAAAGAGCAGGCGATGAAAGTTTTGAAAGCCAGAATTCATCAGCGATATTTGGAAGAGCAAAAAGCGGAAAAAGAAAAATTGCGAGGCGAATATAAAAGTGCTGAGTGGGGAAGCCAGATTCGTTCATACGTGATTCATCCTTACAAAATGGTTAAGGATCATCGCACAAAATTTGAAACTTCTGATGCGGAAAAAGTGCTTGAAGGAGAACTGCAAGGATTTATGGAAAGTTTTCTGCGTTGGCAAGCTAGCGAAAAAAATTAATTAACCTATGTCATTCCGGACTTGATCCGGAATCCCGAGCTTTAAAACACTACACTTCCTGCTTATGATAGATCCTGAAACAAGTTCAGGATGACAAAGTTGCAATTTGTGTGATATAATATAAAAGTAAAAAAACAAAAG
The DNA here is from genome assembly GCA_003507445.1 of Candidatus Moraniibacteriota bacterium. Classification (GTDB taxonomy): domain Bacteria; phylum Patescibacteriota; class Minisyncoccia; order Moranbacterales; family GWC2-37-73; genus UBA12068. Next base: position 106,483 of record DNVR01000004.1, on the reverse strand, counting down.
TGCATTCGGATTTAATTTGAATTTAATTCGTGTGTGCAAATTCGCATATGCCAATATTAAAATTTGAAAATGTTTCCAAGACATATCCAGGAAATTTTGTCGCACTGGAAGAAATAAACCTTGTCATTGAAGGCGGAGAATTTTTGTCGATTGTTGGTCACAGTGGATCTGGAAAATCAACATTGCTCAAGCTTATTTATGCTGAAGAACAGGCTACTATTGGCCACGTGTATTTCAATGATCGCCCAATAGATTCAATCAATCGTAAACATTTGCCGTATTATCGTCGCAACATCGGAACAGTTTTTCAAGATTTTAAATTGCTTCCACAAAAAACAGCTTTTGAAAATGTTGCCTATGCATTGGAAGTTTCAGATGAAACACAGGAAGAAATCAATGAGCTTGTGCCGGAAATTTTGGAAATTGTTGGAATGAAAGACAAAGCCAATAAATATCCTCGTCAACTTTCTGGTGGAGAGCAGCAAAAAATTTGTTTGGCTCGGGCTTTGGTGCGCAAGCCACGTATCATAATTGCAGATGAACCGACTGGAAATCTTGATCCTGTTGCGACTTGGGAAATCATTCAGCTTCTTTTGAAAATTAACAGTATGGGAACAACAATAATTCTTGCAACTCACAACAAGGATATTGTTGATAAATTGAATCGTCGAGTGATTGCACTTGATAATGGAAGAGTAATCAGAGATCATATGAAAGGAAGATATGCGATATAGTTCATAAAGTTAAAAGTTATAAAGTTATAAAGTTAAATACAAAAATAGAAACTAATTTTTTCTAAAAGCTAAAAAGCTGAGAAGCTAATGCCTAAGAAGCTGTTATTATGAAATTTACAAAACTTAAGAGAACATTTAAAGAAGGATTGGATAACTTTCGTCGTAACGGGTGGCTTAGTTTTGCTACTGTCAGTGTGCTCGCCATTTCGCTGTATGTCATTAGTGTCACGATAATTTTGGGAGTGACGGCAAACATCGTGCTTAAAAACATTCAAGACAAGATTAATGTGAGTATGTATTTTAATTCCGATGTTGAAGAAAGTAGGATTTTAGAAATAAAAGACAAGCTCGTGGGATATCAGGAAATTGCTTCGATTGAATATGTTTCAAAAGACCAAGCGTTGGAACAATTTAAAAAGTTGGGAGACAAGAATCCTTCAATAACGCAAGCTCTTGATGAAATCGGGGAAAACCCATTGCTTGCAGCTTTGGTTGTGAAAGCAAAAAACCCAAATCAATATGACATCATCACGAAAGCAATTTCAAATGCCAGTTTTTCTACCGACATAAGTCGTATTGATTATGAAGAAAACAAAACAGCTATTGATCGACTCACAAATATAATGAAGTTGGTTGAGCAAGTTGGACTGACACTTGGGATAATCTTTGTTTTTATTGGAGTGCTCATCACGTTTAATGCGATTCGTCTTACGATGTATGCTCACAAACAGGAATTTGAAATTATGCGACTCGTTGGCGCATCAAACACATATATCAAAATGCCGTTTGTTTTTGAAGGAATTTTTTATGGAGTGGTTTCGGCCTTTGTTGTGATGATTTGTCTTTATGCTACTTCAAAATTCCTTGCTCCAATCACGCAAGGCAGCATCGGAGGCGGCGACATTGTAACATTTTATTTTTCAAATTTCTTCATCATTTTCGGTGGACTTCTTCTCTCCGGAATTTTCCTCGGAACATTAAGCGGTGTTATTGCGATTAGGAGATACCTTAAGGTTTAAGGGTTTCAGTTTTCAATTCACAATCCACAATTTTCAATAATGCCCCGCTTTGGCGGGGCTTTGTAATGCTGTGGGTTGATTTTTTAAGTGATAATGATATACTGAGTCTTGTTTGGTGTTTAAATTGGAGTGTAGCCAAGCGGTAAGGCAGCGGTTTCTGGTACCGCCATCCCTAGGTTCGAATCCTAGCACTCCAACTGACAAATTCAAAAAAAACAGTCATCTAAAAAAAGAAGACTGTTTTTTGAATTTATTTATTGATGCTAGAATTCGAACCGGTGGCAGTGAGTTAGAAAATTTTCAGCAGGAAATTTTCGCAACGAACGCCGATGGATGCGATCACAGGAGCATCCAGCGCCACCGCGTGCAAGGAGATTGTGAGTGTCGACGAACAATCGACGCGGAAATCCTAGCACTCCAACAAATCAGGATACGAAGGAGTGAAAAATCTTTTTCCTTTTGTGAAAGTCTTTAAGACAGCTCGAATATTTTTAGTGATTTTTTTTCTTCAATTATTATAAAATAAAAAAAGAGAAATTGATTTGTTTTCGATTTACTAAAAAGTAATACATTTTTATAAAATAAAGGCCAGAATAAAGCCTTTTTATTATATCTCTAATTACAGCTTAAAATATTGACAAAACATAAGAAACATGCTATCATTGAACGTTGTTATTTAAAAACTGAAGAATTTCAATAGTTGGTAAAAACTATTTTCCATACAGAAAAGAAAGCCAGCTTCATAGATTGAAAACGACTTGCAAAGGAGAATACAATGGGCGCGATTATCACGAAAGACAATCAGGTAAGTAGTTTTCAGTTGTACATGGCGGCAAGGGCAATCGCCGACCTCGTCTACGAATACGCATCTCCCGAAGTTTCTGGTGTTGATGGCATCTGGCTGGAGGACAGGAGAGCTGAAGGGGTTAATCCCTACTGTTCGCAGACCAGCTCCGGCTTGTTCCTTGAACTGTATTACGGACAACCTGGCAGCATTCACACCCCCTGGGGAAAGTGGAACTGCTGGGGAAGTGGTTGCGGTTCTTGGGAAGAAAAAATACCTGAGTTACTGAAACGACTTGATGCTACGGTTTACAAAGAACTGGTACGAAACAGCCAGGGAGAGTTCGGTCCGATCTATGCTCTGCATCGCATCGGAAATCTAATCCTTCCAGATTCTGTCGCAAAGACAAGAAATGAAGAGCTGTCGTATGAAACCGCAAAAGCTGAATGGAAGAGACTTACGCGTGACTTTCATGAGTTCCACGGTAAACAGTCTCCGACGGAAGGCTGCAACAAGTTTGCGTTGGACAATATCATCCTTGAGGCAAGGGGTCATCAAGAGTCCAAACCTAACGGTGCTGATATTTACAACATAGCAGGTCTGGAGCAGTTTCGCGGTAAGATTGTGAAGTACACTAGAGATAGTGGTAAGACATGGAGATATGCTCAGGTATGGGATACTCCGGTTCAGAGGTTTGACTTTTCAAATGGCTATTGTACCTACGAAGAAGTCATGCCCAATGCTCAGGTCCACTGTCGTGCTTCATTCAGAGACGTTGATTTTCAAAGAGGCTTAGTGGTTCGCTCCACAACTGATGAAGAAATTCAAGGCATCCAATTTTCCTACGGCAAGTAAGCGCATTCCAACCTCACAACGAAAGGAGAAGTAAACGATGAAAAAGAGAACAGTATTTACTCATTCGAATGGTTCCGCAGCTCAGATTGTTGCACATGGTCAGTGGCAGAAAAGTCGCAACCGCAGGCCGGCAATGTCCTTCAGGGGGATCAAAAATCCCAGGAAAGCATACGCCGCCGCCGAAGAAGCTCTCCGCCTCGGCTCCGTAAAAGAATTACTGACATACGAAAAGATCGACGGCAGAACCAGCATCCATATCAATGGAGATGCCGGTACTGAAAAAGCAGTGCTTAGGGCAATCGTGATCGCTTCATTCGAACTCTCGCGTCCCGCCGGACTAGGCTTCCTGCACTTCGACAAATCCACCAAGATGACTGAGGATGAGGCCGACCGCTTCATTTCCCTGCCTCCGAGATGCGGAGATGTAGTGATCGAAATGGACTATGTCCAGGGAAGGCAGTGCAAAACGGTCGTCTGGAAAAAGGGACCGGGTCACTACCTCCTCAACGATCGCCTCTTCGAAAGAGATCGGGGTTCCATCGAGCCGATGCTCGAAAAAGCCAAACAGATCGCTACTGGCGACAGCATACCGCAGGGTCTCTCCTCGACAGGCTTTATGTTTTCGGGAGAAAGCCTAACGATGCGTCTCAAGGAATACGGCCTTACCCGTCGCAGCGAAAACGAAGCTGATTGGGATTTCCGCAAGCGTGTATTTCCTGATCTTTTCGAAAAAGATCCAGGCCGAGCTCTCGAATTTCTCATGGGGGCAAGCGCTACTGAATGGGAAGAAATGGACAAGATGCTTTGTTCCTTCCTTCTCATAAAAAGCAAACCTGGTCGCCGTGAACTCGCAGATTTTGCCAAAGGCTTTGGCTGGGATCCGGCAGAGACAAGGAACCGTCGGGCAGCAGCAAACGCATAGCAGCTGAAAACAGCCTAAAGAAAAGGATGTTCGCAAGAAATTGCAAACATCCTTTTTTATTTGATTAATAAAGCCTCATTTCTTTCGCTTTTATCTTGCACACTATCTCAATTCTCCAAAATCCCAGCATGAGTTTGGCCAAAGTGGTTACAAAAACTATTTTCAACCATCAATAATATTAAGGCTTTAAAATAAAACTTTTCATATTTTTTCGCTTTGCTTGACTTTGGGTTGATTTGCTTTTATAATACTTCGATATGGAAGAAATAATATATCCAATACGAATAAATCGATATCTGGCGCTGAATAATTATTGTTCGCGCAGGGAAGCAGACGCCTTGATTGAAAAAGGTGTTGTTTTGGTTAATGGCAAAAAGGCCAAAATAGGGGACAAGGTTAATGAAACTGACAAAGTGACGGTTAATGCGAAAGATGCCAGTGTGATGAAAAAATATGTTTATTTTGCTTTCAACAAACCGCGAGGAATCGTGACTAATTCGCCGAAAGATGGTCAAAAAAGCATCAAGGACATCACATATTCAGCAGACGATGTTTTTCCAGTTGGACGTTTGGACAAAAATTCTCGCGGGCTTATTATTCTTACAAATGACGGACGCATCAATGATAAGATGCTTAATCCTGAATATAATCACGAGAAGGAATATGTCGTTGAAGTCAACAAGCCAATCACGAATATTTTTCTTAAGGTTATGCGCCAAGGTGTGCAATTGGAGGATTTCAAAACCAAACCTGCTGTTGTCGTGCAAAAAGATGAAACAACTTTTCACATTACTTTGACTGAAGGAAAAAAACATCAAATTCGTCGTATGTGCACAAATCTTGGTTGGGAAGTGGTTGATTTGAAACGCATCCGAGTTATGAGTATAAAAATGGGCACACTTGGCTCAGGACAACAACGCAAAATTCAAGGAGCAGAGCTGGAAGAATTGCTCGTTAGTTTGGGATTAAATAAATAGTCTTCATACGTTTGAAAAATAAAAATTTTTAAAGGGCAACGATGTTTCGTTGCCCTTTTTTGGTAGGTACCGTGCCGTTTTTTTAGCGCATAGCGACTGTCGTATCGGAGACTTCTCCTAGGATTTCTACGGTCATTTTGCGCTTGCCCCAGTTGTCTGCTTGTTTCTGGGACATTTTCGAAAATACATCGAATTGTACAGCTTTTTCTTTTTTCCAGAGCTCTTCCGCTGCGGCGCAACGATCATCAACTTTGCCGGTAATGTTTATTCCATCACCTCGAATCCTGATGATTGTTCCTCGCTGGAATGTTCCTCGTTTTGAAACTTTTTTTGAAAGATTGACATACGCAGCGATGGTAACATTTGCCTCTGGCTTTGTTCCAAATCTGGTCTCTTTTCCTTTGCCATTTATCCTTATGGCTTCCAGATAAGCGCTTCTTGATTTGTAATCTTCCCTTTTGGGCTTGATGTAGCGAGTCACTACAGCCGTAAGGGTTTTTACAACTTTGTACCGCTTGGCAGGCGGCTGTGGTGGAACGTACTTGAAGTACGCTCGCGAGGAAGTAGGCTGTGCGCACGCTAATATTATAAAAAGCGCGCATATCCATCCTTTCACGTGGGCTTTCTCCTTTCAGTTTCGCCACGATACCTTTTATTTTAACAAAAAACAGGTCCTTGCGGGATCGTTTTTTGGAAATGTCCAACGCGTCACTCGTGACAACTCTTGGACTTCAATTTATAATACTGAATAAAAACATTTTTGTTTCATTTTAACTTTGGTTTTTAAGACAGAGCTGATATAATGAAAAAAGCGATAATTATCAGGAAAATAAACTGCCGTGCCAGCACGGATTTATAGGATAACACATATTTATGAAAATAGCAATACACTGCGCCGACCTTGATCACAAACGCATTGATGGAACAAGGGTATACCTTTATAATATGCTGAAAAACTTCGGAATTTTGGACAAAAAAGACGTTTTTGAGCTTTATCATCGAGGCGATTTTAATCCACGGCTCACTCCGCCAACATTTCCAAATTATGCGGTTAAAAAACTTTCATTTCCATTTCTTTGGACGCAAACTTGTTTTGCTTGGAAATTGCTTTTTGACAAACCGGATGTGCTTTGGATGGCCGTGCATAATGCGCCAATTGTAAGGAGAAAAAATCTCAAAGTGGTTGTGACGATTCATGATTTGGCATTTAAAATATTCCCTGAGTACTTTCCTAAAAAAGATTTGACGAAGCTTAATATTCTTAGTGATTTGGCGATTAAAAATGCTGATCGCATCATTGCAGTTTCGCAGTCGACAAAGAAAGATATTTTAAAATTTTATCCCAAAGTGTCTGCAGAAAAAATCACAGTCATTCATCATGGTTTCGACACCGAGTTGTTTTCACAAAAAAAATCAATAAAAGAGTCCAGCGCGGTTCTTGGAAATTGGAAATTGGAAATTGGAAATTATATCTTGTATGTCGGTGCAATTCAACCGCGAAAAAATCTGGGAGTTTTGATTGAGGCATTTGAAAAAATAAAATCCGCCAGCTGGCGGACCGAGCTTAAATTGGTTTTTGCGGGAGCACCGGCTTGGCAATATGAGGACACTTTGGAAAAAATTTCCCAAAGTAAATTCAGCGGCGACATTATTGTTACAGGCACAATTCCGTTTTCTGATTTGCCAGTGCTATATCAAAACGCAGCGGCTTTTGTTTTTCCATCTTTATATGAAGGTTTTGGTATTCCTGTGCTTGAAGCGATGGCTTCTGGCACGCCGGTTATTTTGGCAAACAATTCTAGCCTGCCTGAAGTTGGAGGAGAGGCGGCTTTATATTTTGAAACTGAAAGTAGCGATGATCTTGCTGGTTGCCTTGAGCGTGTTTTGACAGATAAGGATTTGAGCGCAACGATGATTCAGAAAGGGAAGAGTCGCGCAGCAAATTTTTCTTGGGAAAAGTGCGCGCAACTGACACTTGACAATATTAGAAAAGTATGATATAATTGAAAGATAGTGACCAAGAAAACAGGCAAAACAATTCTCTATTCGTTTTCTGAAGAAAAGATGATTTCGTAAAGCAAAAAGAAAACAAAAAGTGTGATAAGCGCAATTGCGATGTTTTCCCAAAGACTGAATTTGAGCATCGAACTTCCGATTAGTAAAAAAGAAAACAAGATGATCATCGGCAAAAACTTCGTTTTGCTGATTTTTATTTTGTCATACGTAATGTTAAGTTTCTTGCCTAGATATGCAATAAGCGCCAGCACTAAGAAAAGTGAGATGGTTGTTTTGCTGAAACTTATTTTGCTTGAAACAAGTCCGGGGAGTAATCCTTCCGCTGCAAGTGTTGCTGCAAATGTGAGCAGCAAAAGCAACAAAAGATCATAAGCGAGTTTATATGAAATTAATAATGCATTCTTGCTGAGGGTAATTTTTTTAAATCGCATATTTTTTTTAATGTTATCTGTTTTTCAGTTTATTTTTTATAGTGGAAAGGGAATTTCGAAGGCTATGAAATGTCATCGGAGTTGAAAATGTCGTGTCGATTGTGTTTACTTTTGCATTTTTGGAAAAGGTTGTGCTTATTTGATAATCATTACCAGTAAGCGGTGTCAAATCTTCAAGCGGCACATCGCACTGATATGTGTTTGAACTCAGCATTTTCTTTTCAAGTGTGCATACCGATTCTTTTGCGGCCTGCGCTGTGCTGGCGGTTATTGGTTTTTGTTTGGCGTATGTTTTTACAAGGGCAGGACTGTTTATCGGTCTTTTCTTTTCATCTTTGATGATAAAATGGTTGTTTGTTTCTTGATCGATGAAAATTGTTCCATTGGGGTGGGCGGAATTGCGTGTGAATTGCTTTTGTTTTTTGTATATTCCAAGTTCATTGGAAGTGACTGCAATCACATCGTTCCAAGCAAAGCCCATTGCCAAAAATGTTACATCATTTTCGATAGGATAACTTTTTTCTTCGCTCAAGATAAAAACTGATTCAGCTGATGAAACAAGCGTTCCGTCAGCAAAACCCAAATATGTTTCAGATACGGGATAACGAGAAAGAAAATCTTTGTCTTTAACAATGGCCGATGTCATATCAAATTGCGTCAAAAAAGCTCGCGCGCTGACAAAAGGTGAAAGCTGTTGATTTTTTAGTCTATAAAAATTGTCATCAATAACAAAAAGCGTATCGTTGGGATAATTTTCGGCATTGGTAATTTCGTCTCCTGTTTTGTTCAGCTTCAAATCATCTTGCGAAACTTCGACAAAGGCGCTTTTGGGATAACCAAGATCAAGAATGATATTGGTGCTGGAAAATTTGCGCAGCAATCCATCAGAAACAATGTAATATTCTCCAGCCGAAGTTGTCAGCAATGTTCCATCTTTGAAATCAGCAGGCTTGCCGATTGGAAAGAAGAAGGCTTGATATGACTTGCTTATTTTTACCAAAGTGTTTTCAATGTTGTTGGAATTTTTTTCTAAAGTAAATGAGATGTTTGCTTTGGAAAATTGACCTATTGGATTTGCATTGAATATCAATGTTTCGTTTGAACCGATTGATTTTTCAACTGGAAATCCTCCGGTTTGATTCAAGCGAGGGGAAACCAGCGTGTTTTTGTTTGAATTGGGTGTGTTCATCGAAAAATTAAGAGGAACAATAGGGAACAGGATTCGATACAAAATAAAAAACATCGCTATTAAAAAAACAAAATGAAGAAGCGCCCGCAGAACGGTATATCTTTTTTGCAAAGCTGGCTCTAGTGTGACGTTTTTAGTAAGATCAAACATAGTTAATATAACATTTTAAATTTTAAATTTTAAGTTTTAAATTTTAAATGACAGGGCGGGAGTCTGGAATGGCACGAGGCTTATTTGTTTACTTTAAATATTTTTCCTGATACTGAGATTTCTTTTTTTTCGGGGAGGGAAATTTTGTCGAGCTTATTGCTACGCTCAACGTCCAGCCTAGTGGTGGTAAGTGTGTACGAATCTGTTTCGGACAATCTGTTTCCAATTGTGCTGTTTAGATAAAAAGGCACTTGTTTGTTGGGCGTAATCAAATAAACATTGGAAAAATTTTCAGTATCAAGTTTTGACAGGTCTTGATTATTGAAAAAGTACACAGCATTTTTGCTAAATAAATAATTCATCGGACCTCCCAGCATTGACCAGCCATCGCCTGTTGCCTCGCGGTCTATTAAAATTAAATCGTTGTCGGAAAATTTTGAGCTAAGTGTTTGAGTTTGAGCAAGAAGACCATTGTTTTCAGAATAAGAAAGATATTTTAAAAATGCCGGCAGATTCATTGCAAATAGTGCTAGGCTGATAAGAACAGCCAGCGTTTTGGTTTTAATATTTTTTCCTTCAAACCATTTGCCGAGCAGTATTCCTGTATAAAAAATTGCGCAAGGGAGAAGTGAAAACATAAAGCGTCTGAGCATCCAAGGATGATCCGGTGTGATTTGAGAATCAAAAAAATAAACAAAAGTAGGAAGAATTATAAAAAACGGAGTGAGTTTGTAGAATTCTTTTTTCCACAGAGCGTAAAGTGTTCCAAGTCCGCCAACAATAAAAAATCCAAGCAGACCGTAGAGATAAAATACTTTCAAGCTGTAAAAATCTGGCAGAATGCTGTTTTTGATTTCTCCCAAATATTTTGCTTGAGGCGATGTTACTGTGGGCAAAATAGCTTTCAAAATTTCTTTGTAAAAAAATGCATCAACATATACATTGGCGATAAAAATCAAAAACAAAGCAATTGCTGGCAGAAAAAATCTGGATGATATTTTTTCCTTAACGAATGTGCGAGCATTTTTGTTGAGCAAGATGATTGCAGTTGAAGCAATAAGAAAAGCAAACCCTTCAATTCTGGCAAAACATAGAAGGAAAGATGAAAAAAGAAAAACAAAATAAAATAATTTGCGTTGGTCTTTCAAAAAAAGCATCAATGAGAGAATTGTCAGCCACACGAGCGGCAGCGCAATATTTTCACTAAGAGTGAATTTGGAAAACCACATAAAGACAAATGAGGTTGAAGTCAAAAGCATTATTGGCAGCGCTGAAGATGTTTTCAAAAATAATCGCAGTGTCATATAAAATGAAAGAAGGAAGGTGAAAAACAAAACTGCATTTGCAACAAGAAATCCAGTTATTCCAAAAACAGCAAAAAACAAAGCAAGCCACGCAATGTATACAAGGGAAAATTGAGTGATGAGTGAGCCATCCTTAATATAATAAAAACCGGGGAAATTTTGAGCGCGTCCTGGCTCGTGCAATTTGAAAAATTCATTGGAGGCGGGAGTGGAAAATTCAAGTTTGTGATTTTGAGCAAGTCTGGCTGCAGCTTCACTGAAAGAACCTTGATCTCTGCCTGTGAAAACAGAGGGCTGCGAAAAAAAGGAAAAAGAAGTTGCAATAAGAATAAAAATTATGCTTGTGAGAAATAATTCGCGGGAAATTTTAAATGATATGCCAAAGGAAGTCGCTTTTCTTGTGATCCAAATTCCGCCAATTGCAACTATTGTCCAAACCAAGGAGGCATAGAAAAAACCGACAAGTGCCAAGGCAAAACTTCCCCAAGCTAAACTTAGCCAAATAAGGACTTTAAATAGAAATATTTGATAATCTTTGGAAGACATTTTATTGTTATTCATATTTTTAATTATACCGACTATTTTCGTATTTGCAAAGCATTTTTTGATGGTGTAAACTTAATGCATTGGTCTACAAAAATACAAAAATATAAACAAATGAAAAAGCCTAATTTTATACATTGGTATTATAATGAAGCGGTTTGTGATCTTTTGGAAATTTGGAAGAATTTTTTGTTTTTTGCTTGGCAACATTTTTCAATATCCGAACTTACAAAAACTCTCTTGTCTCCGTGGAGGCGCGATGTGGTTTTTTCCACTTGGGTGGGAATTCATCCGATCAAGATGCTGACAGCTCTTTTTGAAAATATTGTTTCAAGATTTTTAGGTGCGATTGTTCGCACTTTTGTTATTTCTGCAGGACTGATTTTTTTTCTGCTGGTGCTTGTTTTCGGATTGGCGATTAATATCATCTGGCTTGGCGCTCCGCTTTCGTTGGTGTTCTTTTTCTTTTATGCTTTTAATCTTGGAATAGATTTTTATTATTCAATTGGTTTGGCGCTTGTCTGGATTGCTGGAACAGTTTTTTCGTATTATCAGGATTCAAAACCGCCAATGCTTCTTATGAATTTCCAGCATTTGCTAAGACACTCTGTTTTCGAAAGAATTTGTGGTCGGCTTGGCATCGGACGCAAGCGTTTTCCAACGGAGATTTTTGGCAACCAAGATCTTTTTAATGAATTTTTAAAAGCCAGAAACTTGACTGAAAAAGAATATTTGCGTCTTACTTCGATTGAATTGAAAAGACAGCAGAACATAAATGATATGCCAAAATTCTGGCGTTGGGAATATTTGAAAAAAATTCCCGCTATCGGAATGCAATGGCGCTATGCGTATACTGTTCACTTGGACAGGTACGGTTTGGATTTGTCGACAAATGATTGGAGCGAATATGCAAAGGCTGATCTTGTTGGCAGGGCGGATGAATATGAGGTTTTGAAACTTGTACTGGAAAGACCTGATCAAAATTGTGCACTTTTGGTTGGAAATGCTGGAATTGGCAAAAAAACATTGATTCACTGTTTGGCCAAAAAAGTTCGTTTCAATGAAGAGATGGGAATTCTTTCCAACAAAAGAATGATCGTGCTTGATTTGGGGCGAGTGATTTCAGACGCCGTCAGCAAAGGCGAAGATGTGGAAAATTCATTGCGCAGACTTTTTTATGAGGCAAGTTATGCGGGCAATGTTGTTTTGATTATTGAACATTTTGAATATTTCTTAGGCAAAGAGGGAAGTTCTTTCCATCCTGACATTTCGGCAGTGCTTGCAGAGTTTTTGCATATTCCTACTTTTCAAATAATTGCAATATCAACACCCAAGGAATATCATCATTTGATTGAAAAACAAGAAGAAATTGCAAAATATTTTGAAGTTATTGAAATGCGAGAGCCGTCTGAAGAGGAAACGATTGAGATTTTGCTGAATCAACTTGAGAAATATGAACATAGGCGAGTGCTTTTTACCTTCAAAGCATTGGAGAAAATTGTGCGTGACAGTGCAAAGCATAATTGGGAGTTTCCTTTGCCGGAAAGAGCAATTGATTTAGCAATGGGTGTGCTGATGTTTTGGGAGAAAAAATCTGTCGAACAATTTGTCACTGAAAAAAACGTGGCAGATTATTTGTCATTGAAAACAGGTGTTCCACAGGGAGAGATTGAAGGTGGAGAAAGAAAAAAATTATTAAACCTTGAATCAATGCTGCATAGACAGGTTATTGGACAGCAAGAGGCAATTTCTCAGGTTTCTCAAGCGATGCGAAGAGCGCGCAGTGGAATTGGAAATTCTCAAAAACCAGTCGGCAGCTTTTTGTTTTTGGGGCCAACTGGCGTGGGGAAAACTGAAACTGCCAAAGCACTTGCTAAAACTTATTTCGGCGATGAAAATAAAATGATTCGTTTGGATATGAGTGAATTTCAAACGCCGAATTCTATTGATAGGCTGTTGGGTTCCAGCCAGCTCAATCAACCAGGAAGATTGGTCACACAAATTAAAGATAATCCATATTCTTTGCTTTTGCTTGATGAAATAGAAAAAGCTTATCCGGAAATTCTGAATATATTTTTGCAAATTTTGGATGAAGGATATGTCAATGATGCTTTCGGCGAGAAGATAAATTTTCGCAACACGATGATTATTGCAACTTCAAATGCAGGAGCTTCGCTTATCAAAGAAATGGTGGAGCAGGAGCGTCCGGCAGAAGAAATCAAGCAAGCTGTTATTGATTGGACGATTAAAAATAACATTTTCCGCACTGAATTTCTGAATCGTTTTGAAGGAGTGATTTTCTTCCGCCCATTAAATGGAATTGAATTGAAAAGTGTGGTGCATCTTCAGCTTCAGAAATTTGTTCGCAGATTGGCAAAAGAAAAAAATATTGAGATGGTTTATGATGAAAATATTATCGAGAAGATTATTCAAAAAGGATACAACCCAATTTTTGGAGCAAGATCTCTCAATCGATATATCGAAGATGAAATTGAAAGCATCGTGGCTAAAAAAATAATCTCCGGTGAAACATTGAGCGGGGAGAAAATCACGCTGTCACTTTGATTGACACGAGCAGTTGCGTGTGAAAAATAAGGATAGTAAAAAAAGCTCATTTCCTGTTTTCAGAAATGAGCTTTTAAGTCGCGAGCATTTTGGGCTATGCTGCGATTAATTTTCTTAATTCAGTTGCGTGTGCAACCATATTGTTGCAGTCTGAATAAATCCCTTTGAATTTGAAGTAAGAAATATTGTAAGATTGCAACACTTTCACTCCGTTGATGAAAAAATCAAAAATCGAACGAATTTTCGGGTCATCAATGGATTTGAGCAAGTCGTTTGCTGTCCTGATTAATTGCTGGATGAACAGCTCGGTAGATTGAAGTTTTGCAATTATTTTTTGCAGGAGTTTGCGAGGTTTTCTTTCATTTAAACTTTTGAGTCGCGTGGTTTTCTCTTTCAAATAGCGAGAAAATGTCCGCAGCAAATCACGATCGCAGGCAATGTTGTTTTTGGCTTCCATAATCAACTCAACTGTTTCTGAATCCCTTTTAAGCATACGGCCTCCTGGTAAAATTTTGGTAAGAACTACTATGTATATTATTATAATCAATATATATGGATTGTCAACGAATTTAAATTTGGCAAAAGCGGGTATTTTTAGCTGGCTTGGTTACAATGGCGGTCTAGTTTGCTTTGTGATATTATAATATATATGAAAATATTAGTCATCGCGCCTACACCGTTTTTTGCGGATCGTGGGACACATATTCGAATATTGGAAGAATCGCTGGCCCTGGAAAAGCGTGGGCATCAAATTACGATAGCAACGTATCATATTGGAAGGGATATTCATTCGGATGTCGAAACCAACATTGACGTTCGTCGCATCAGGAGGCTTCTTTTTTGGTATAAAAAATTGGAAGCAGGACCTGATTGGCAAAAGATTTTTCTTGATATTATGCTTATTCGAAAAGCCTTTTATTTGGCGCGCACTCAAAAGCCGGATGTTATTCACGGGCATTTGCACGAAGGAGTTTTGATTGGTTGGATTGTGAAAAAAGCTCTTTTTTGGAGAAAAATGAAATTGGTCGCAGATTTTCACGGAAGTCTTACCAAAGAAATGGCATCGCATAGTTATCTGAAAGGTGGAATTCTCAAAAAAATATTTTTTGAAATTGAAAAATGGATTGATAATTTGGGAGACGCTGCATTTTCAAGCAGCGAGGAAAACACTAAAGATATTTCAAAAATTCGTGCAGATCACAGCGTGGCAACTGTTTTAGATGGCGTCAATCTTGCTTGCTACGAAAATTTTTCAAATAAAGAGCAGCTTAAGCGCGAATTTGAATTACCAGCTGAAAAAACAATCATAACGTATACCGGAGCACTGATTTTCAACAAAGGCATTGAATATTTGATGGATGCGATTCCAAAAGTGCTTGAAAAAAATGGCAATGTATATTTTGTAATTGCGGGATTTCCAGTTGAGGATGTGACAAAATTTGTGAAAGTAAATAGATTATCAGAAGATGTGCGTATAATAAGCCCGCTCAACTATTTTGATTTGCCAAAGGTGTTAATGGCTAGTGATATTGGCGTAGATCCAAAAGACTCAATGACGCTTCAAGCTAGTGGAAAAATTTTGCAATATATGGCAGCAGGTCTTGGTGTGGTTTGTTTTGATCGTCCAAATAATCGAGCATACTTGGGTGAAGGCGGAGAATATTCAAAAGAAATTTCTTCTCAAAATTTAGCCGACAGCATTCTCTCACTTGCAAGCGAGTCACAAAAGATTGCATTCAAAGGACAATTAAATAGAGAACAGATAAAAAAATTCAGCTGGGATATTTCAGCACAAAAAATCGAAGAAATATATTTGAAAAACGATTTAATGAAATAGTTTGTTAAGCTAAATTAACAGAATATGCATAGCATGTCATTCCCGTGAAAACGGGAATCCAGGGCTAGGCACCACTCTGGATCCTCAGTCCCTCCAGAGGCGGGCACGGCAAGCTGAGGATGATAAAATACAAAGTTATATGAAATTATTACTTATTAAAGCTGGAAAAGCTTTTAAAACAATTCAGCGGGATGGAATATTGAGAGGTGGAAAAAGAATTTTGGATTTTCTTCAGGCATATATAAAAAATATTCTCAGTGTTAAATCTGGTGATATTCTTTTTATTACTGCTGGGGTGGGTGATAGCGCTCTTTATCGTGCGCACAATCAAGCCGAGGAGCTCCGAACGCACGGTTTTAATGTATCTGTCACTATGCAGGACAATCCGTTTCTTCCAAGTTTTTACAAAAAATTTAAAATTTTTATTTTTAGCCGTACGCTGCATACATCGGCAATTGCTAAATTAATCAAAAATATAAAAAAGCAGCAGAAGGAAATTATTTTTGATACCGATGATATGGTTTTTGATATAAAATATGTACATCAAACTGATCATTATAAAAACATGTCTTTTTTTGAAAAGAAACAATATAAAAAAGGCATTGGAGAAGAAATTTTGATGGACTCGTATGTGAAGGTTTGTACAACTAGCACAAAATTTATAGCTTCAAAGCTGGAAGAATATGGAAAAAAAGTTTTTGTTACAACTAATAAGCTTTCCAATCAGTGGCTAGATATCGCAGATCATCTTTTGCAAAATAACAGACAGGAAAAAAACCAAAGAAGTAAAATTCGTATTGGATATTTTAGCGGCACTATTGGACATAATAAAGATTTTGCCACGATTTCCGATGCTTTGGTTGAAATTTTGGAAAAATATCCACAAGTTGAAATATTTTTAGCTGGACCCCTGGAATTGGAAGAAAAATTTGCAAAATTTGCCAGAAGAATTATTCGTTGCACCTTTGTTCCTCGAAAAAAACATTTTGAAAATATTTTTTATTGCGATATTATTTTGGCGCCTCTAGAGAAAGATGAATTTAGTGTTGGAAAATCAGAATTGAAATTCTCTGAAGCGGGACTCTTGGAAGTTCCAGTGGTTGCCTTACGTAACCAAACTTTTTCTGGAGCAATTAATGATGGAGAGAATGGTTTTCTAGCTGATCACAAAGAAGAGTGGATAGAAAAACTTTCCACGTTAATTGAAAATTCAGAGCTGCGAAAATCAATGGGGGAAAAAGCCCGCGAAAAAGCCTTGTGTGATTACACAACAAAAAATAGTCATAGTGAGGAATATTATGATTATTTAAGATCCAAGTTACAAAAGAAGGATTAAAATTTTAAAGGCTAAATTTAAAATTTGAAATGAAATCTGAATAAAAAATGTTTAAAAATTATTTATTTAGAATTTAAAAATTGATTTAAAATTTCAAATTTAAAATTTAAAATTGCAGTATGCGAATTCTAGTTACTGGTGGCGCTGGCTTTATTGGCAGCAATGTTACAAAAAAATTATTAGAGCGCGGAGACTCTGTTGTCTGCGTCGATGAATTTAATGATTATTATTCTCCAAAAATAAAAGAGCTTAATGTTGCTCAATTTGCAGATAATCCAAATTATTCATTATATCGTGGAAGTATCACGGACTATGAATTTTTAAAATCTGTTTTTGAAAAAGAAAATATCCAGCGAGTCGTGCATGCAGCAGCCAGAGCTGGAGTGCGTCCAAGCATTGAAAATCCTTTCATATATGAAGACACAAATGTGAAAGGCACGCTTAATCTTTTGCATTTAGCTAAGGAATTTAAGATTGAAAATTTTGTGTTATTCAGTTCGTCTTCGGTGTATGGAAACTCTTCAAAAGTGCCATTTTCCGAAAATGAGGTGGTAGATTGTCCCATTTCACCCTATGCAGCCACCAAGAAGGCCACAGAGCTTCTAGGGTACACATACCACCATTTATATGACCTCAACGTAAATGTCGTACGTCCCTTTACGGTCTACGGGCCCGGTGGACGGCCTGATATGTTTCCATTTTTAGCCACAAAATTGATTGACGAAGGCTTTGAGGTTAAGCGTTTTGGGGATGGTTCAACTCGAAGAGATTATACTTTTATTGATGATTTGGTTGATGGGGTAGTGGCTGCAGTCGATAAGATTTTTGGATATGAAATTTTTAACCTTGGAAATTCTAACACCGTTGATCTTAGTTATTTTATCTCCACAGTAGAAAAAATTCTTGGCAAAAAGGCTAACATTAAGGAATATCCAATGCAACCAGGAGATGTTTTAATTACCAACGCTGACCTCACAAAATCCCGAAAACTTCTCGGCTATGATCCAAAAGTAAAAATTGAAGAAGGGATGGAGCGATTTATCGCTTGGTATCAAGAAAACAAAAATCTTTATTAAGTTATAAAGTTACAAGTTCATAAAGTTTATAAAGTAAAATACATACATCATATGAAACAACACGAAAATTATAAGGAGCTGATTTGGGCTTTAGCGAAAACTGATTTTAAACTTCGTTATCACGGAAGTGTTTTGGGATATTTGTGGGCGCTGCTCAAGCCATTGCTTACTTTTGCGGTGATGAATTTTGTTTTTTCTTCAATGTTTAATCCTCGTGGAACCGGAATGAGCACATATTCGTTGCAGTTGTTGGTTGCGCTTATGATGTTTTATTTTTTCTCTGAAGGAACGACAGCAGGAATGAGTTCACTTTTATCAAAAGCTCAACTTGTGACCAAAATTTATGTGCCACGTTGGACGATTATTATTGCTTCTACAATTAATGCAACTTTGATATTTTTGATGAACCTTGTTGTGATTGTTTTTTTCTTTGCGCTTAAAGGTTTCATGCCGAGCATTCCAGCAGTTCTTTTGTTTTTAATGTTTTCTGTTTTCATATATATTATCGTTCTTTCTTTTTCACTCATCACTGCACCGCTGTATGTTAAATTTCGCGACCTGGCGATGATTTGGGAAGTTTTATTGATGATAATTTTGTACGCGTCGCCGATTATTTATCCCTTAGTAACTTTGCCGGCAGCATATCATAAATTTATTCTACTTAATCCCTTGGCATTTATTATTCACTTTACCAAGGAATCACTCATCAACAATCATTTCGCCAGCCTTTCGCAATACACCGTGTTCATCGCCATCGTTTTTGGCGCTTTCGCCCTAAGCATATTTTCATATCGAAAATTTATTCCCAAGGTTGCGGAAGAAATCTAAAACAGTCAAAAGTCGAAAGTTAAAAAGTTCGTAAGGTTTATAACTTTACGAACTTTTTGTTTGTTGGTATAATATCAATAAAATTAATAATAATATATTTAAATAAACAAATATGATAAAAATATTACAGTATGTTTTTGTTGTGCTGGTTGTTTCAGCTTTTTTCCCAAGATGTGCTAGTGCTAATTTTCCAATTTCGGAGGATAATATTTGGGATGATTATGACAACTATATTGTTATTAATGAAGATGTGACTTGGCGAGGAACTGTTACATATAATGATATATGGAAACCAGTTGTGATTGTTGATGGCGCTACTGTTACGATTGAAAAAGGTACACGCGTGGAGATTTTGGATTTGGAAGTCTTGTATGGAAGAATTGTGGCTCAAGGAACCAAAGATGAGCCGATTATATTTACGAAAGCTAATCCTGATTATTCCCAATATTCTGAAAATGAAAAAATGTATTATGAATTTTGTACCTCAGCTCCACGTGGAGTGGTGGGTTTTTACGACGAGTCATTTTATGAAGGTAATGAATCCTCAATTTTTAATTATGTGAAAATTGAGAATATGGGGTCGTATGATTATGAGGATATTGAAATTTGTTCCAGTGTAACATCTTTCAATATTTTTAAATCTTTTGTTCAAACTGCCAAAGCACAGGAAGCACCACGAATAATAAGAGAAAATCCTGCAGTGGAGTTTGGAAGTGGAAAAGTGCGGATAGAAAATTCCGATTTTTTGAATAACAAATATGCTGACGTGGTTGTTGGTAATTATTATTACGAGAATAATCGTGGAGATTTGATTGAAATTGTGAGCTCCAATTTTGAGGGTAATCTTCAAAATACTGCTTTGATTTCTTCATCAAGTAGATATGATATAAATACGAAAGAATATATTCATAATAAAAATATAGCCAAATTGGAAAATAATTGGTATGGCAATTCCGTTGGACCAAGACAAAAACCTAATTATGATATAGGTGGAGAAATTATTAAAGGGGATTATGTTTTGAATGGATTTAGCCCATCCAAATTCGGCGTTGATTATGCATCCAACGTTTTGTTTTTGCCGGGTCTTAAGGCGAGCCGACTTTATGCCAAAGATGATCCAAGTTGTTTGCTGGTAAATTGTGAGAATCAATTGTGGGAGCCAAATCGCAATGCTGATGTCGAAAAACTTTTTTTGAACAAGGAAGGAGAAAGTACTGACGAATATGACATCTACACACGCGATGTATTGGACGAAACTAATATTCTTCCTGTGGGACAAATAAATTATTACAAATCTTTTATTGCAAAAATGAATGATTTGAAAAACAAAGACAAGATGATTAATGATTGGATTGCTGCTCCGTATGATTGGCGACTTTCGCTTAATGATGTTTTGACAAGCGGTAAAAAAGATGGCGATAATATTTCATATAATAAGGAAACTGATTCCCCGTATACAATTTCTGAACTCAGACGCTTGGCGTCATCATCCAAAACAGGAAAAGTGACCATTGTGGCGCATTCAAATGGGGGATTGGTTGCAAAAGCCCTGATGCAAAAACTGGGAAGTGAGGAAGCAAAAAATCTTGTGGACAAAATAATTTTCGTGGCAGTGCCTCAGGTCGGCACGCCAGCAGCAATTGCCGCTCTTCTTCACGGGGAGAAACAAAATTTGTTTCCAGTATTAAGCACCAAAACAGCAAGAAGTTTGGGAGAAAATATGCCAGGGGCGTACAATCTGTTGCCTTCAAATGAATATTTTTCAAAAGTTCAAACGCCAGTCGTTAAATTTAATACCGGTTTGCTTTCTGATTTGAAAGATAATTATAGTGGCGAAATTAATTCCAATGAAGGGTTGATGGACTTTTTAAGAGATGATTTTCGTAAAGTTCTTGCAGTAAATTCTGATGTTGATATTCCTGCCAGATCAAATGTTAATTTGTTGGAAAATTCGAAAAATACGCATAATAGTTTGGATTCTTGGAATGTTCCTGAAGGAGTGAAGGTTATTCAGATTGCAGGTTGGGGCGTGCCAGCTACGCTTAGTGGCATTGATTATAGTGTCGAGAAAACACGATATTGTGATGCTGGCTCTTGTTTCAGCGGGGCTGATGTTTTGGATCCTGATTTCAAATTTACAATTGATGGCGATGGAACAGTGGTCACGCCAAGTGCATTGTGGATGAGTGGTGTGGAGAAATATTGGTTTGATCTCGATTCTTATAATATTTTTTTATTAAGAAATGCTGAACATGCCAATATTCTTGAAATTCCAGAACTCAATTCTTTTATCGCAGATAATATTGGTAACAAAGCCAAGCCAATTTCTGATTATGAATATTTTTCGTCAGAAGTTCCATCAGCGTCAGATGAGAAACGTCTTCAATATTCTCTCCATTCGCCGCTATCATTCGAATTGTGTGATAATGATAATGAAGAAAATTGCACTGGCATAAATCCTGATGGAGAAATTAAAGAGCAAATCCCCGGAACATATTTCAAACAATTTGGGGATGTAAAATATATTTTCACAAACGAAAATATTTCAAGCAAAATAAAAATGAAAGGTTATGACACGGGAACTTTCACATTTGCGGTTGAAGAATTTAGGGGTGATGAGAGTCTGGGTAAAGTGACATTTAAAGATATGCCAGTAACTCCTGAAACAAAAGTAACCTTTAATGTTGCAGATGATCTGCAAAGCGCTTCAAATCTTGAAATTGATGAAGATGGAAATGGTACTATTGATTTTGATTTGAAACCGAAAATTGGAGAGATTGTGACTCTTGATCAATCTCCTCCTGTTACTACAAGTTCCATTGAAGGCACACATGGAAACAATGATTGGTATATAAGTGATGTCAAAATTTCACTGTCTGCAAAAGACAATGATGAAGGTAGTGGTCTTGAAAAAACGGAATTTTCATTGGATGATGGCAAAACTTGGAAGGTATATTCGGATTCTATCACTTTAACTGCAGAAGGTGTTTTTGAAATTCAATATTTTTCTACTGATAAACAAGGAAATACTGAAGAAGCTCAAAAAGTTGCAGTTAAGATAGATAAAACTGCACCCGAAGCCAAACTTATTTTCAATGCAAAAACTCAAGAACTTGATGTTATTGGAAGCGACAATCTTTCTCAAAATGTTTCAGTTGAAATAAAAGAGCAGATTGTTTTTATTGATAATAAGCAAAGTAGCAAGAAAAACAAATTTTGGAATTGGGGATGGCTTCAAAAGAAAAAAGAAAAGAAAATCATTGACACTGCAACTTTGACAGATGAGGCAGGGCACAAGACTGAAATTGTTTGGGAAAAGAAAAAGGACAAAAGCAGGAGAATTGATTTGTCACTTTCTTCAATTTCATACGATGGAAACAAGACAGAAATTTCTAATGGAAATTTGCAATACAAGTGGTTGCAAGATTGGAGAAGAAAAAAGTTTTTGCTCTTTGCTTCACATTTGAGCACCGAGTCAATGTCATTGGAATCTCATTATTTTCCAAACAAAAATCAAACTTGGTTTATGGAAAAACCAAATGAAATTGGTGATGATGATAGGGATGACAATGCCGACCGTCGTCCAGTTTGGAAAAAAATGACAGGAATGATAATTCCGAGTATACTAACAGAAAAAGGTATTATTAAAATAAATTATTAACTTTAATAAATATTGATATAAATATATGACAAAAAAAAGAGTATTATTTCTTAGTGTTTGCGGGGCAATAATTTTTAGTGTTGCGATAACTATTTCAGTGAAAGGTCTTTGTTTGATAAATTTAATCTGCAGCAGATCGCATGACGATTCAGTGGCATTTGTTTTTTTCCCAACAATTACTCTTTTTATCTTCTCTCTCATCACATACCCAATGCAGGATAAAATTTTCCAATCCTGGTGGCGTTTTGCTCGCATCTGGGTTCCGCTTTCAATGCTGGTAATTTTGATATCACCTTCATATTCGCATAATTTCATTTTCCCAATTGAAAAGGGAACCGTAGCATTTTTCTCTTCAGCACTCTTCGTCATCATTAGCCTTGTTCAAATAATTTTGACTTCCCGAAAATTGAAGAAAAACAAATAAGACAAGAATTGTTTTTGTTTGAATTATTCAACCTGCCTTTTTTGCTATTGACAGGTTCTTGAAAATGCTGTATAAAAAGGGATGGTAAGTTGGTAGTTTTAACAACAAGAAATCTGCCAAGAACTCTGCAGAATTGCAGAAAAATAAACTGAAAAAAGGAGAAAAGCAATGTCAGTGCCAAATCAGAACGTTCACTTGTCAACAAGAGAGGATTTAACGCTTCGTAGTGCTCAGGGTTTAGTGCCGGGAGAAAAAGGGTTTGCACCGCAAACAGGCGATGTTAATTCGTACAAATTCAACCCCGATGCATTTCCTTCATCCCTGACAGATCAAAATAAGATCAATAGGGTACAGGATTCGCCAAAGATTCAAAATCTCAAAGAGCTGCTTCAACTACTTGTTGAGAAAATTTCCATATCAGATCCAAAAATCGATATGGAGATATTGAAAGAATCACTGGAGGAGTTCATACTACTACTCAAGGAGATTTTCAAGGACGGTAAAAAAGTTGAACTGAATGCACTTCGAATTTCTTTGTGGAGCATGAGTTCTTCTGGCAGATCTCGAATTCTTGAAGCCATTTCTGTTCGTGATGATGCCAACGAAGAAATACAAAAAAAACATAAAAAAAATCATCATCGAGGAGGTGCCGCGAAGGTAGTAAGCAGGGTATTTTTGGAGAGTAAATACAAGGGAGAACGAATTTTCGTTCTTCCTTTTTTCTTTGCCTCGGATTGCAAAGTGCTGTTTTTTGTTATATGATAAGGTTAATATGATGCCATATCAAACAAAATCAAGCAAAATTTCCAGAACAAGCTATGGCGAGGATTTAACAGTATAAAGAAGGGGAATTTTTTGTCTGCTTGTTTGGTAGGCAGGGGATTATTGGGCGAAAAGGGAGTGGAAAATCAACCCTTTTGAAAATTCTGGCGGGGATATGTGGGGTTGACAATCGTCTATCAATCGTCTATAATAAGTCTATATAACATGATTTAAAAATTGCTAATGTTTCATCCAAAATATATCATTTCTGGTCAGTTATTGGCCAATATTAAAAGAATAACGGAAATAGTCACTGGCCTGAACAGTCGGAGTTTTTCTGGCGTAATTCTGGCTGAACTGGAAAAAAGAGCAAGAGAAATATCAGCTTTTTCTTCCACGAGTATTGAGGGTAATCCATTGCCGCTCACTGACGTAAAGAGGATTTTGAAAAATAAGCCCGAACATATTCGCGACAGTGAAAAAGAAGTTTTGAACTACAATAAGGCATTGATTGAATTGAATGAATTGATTGCCGATGAAAAGCAGATTTTCGACTTGTCTTTGATTTTGAAAATTCAAAAAACTGTCACTCAGGATTTGATTGAAAAAAATAGGTCAGGGAAATTGAGGCAGGAGCCAGTTTTTGTCAACAATCCAAAAACTCGTCAAACGGTCTATCTTCCGCCTGAACATTTGGAAGTGCCAAAATTGATGAATGAAATTTTTGAATATGTGATTAAAAATGAAAATAAAATCGATCCATTGATTTTGGCGGGTATTTTTCATAAACAATTTGTCATCATTCATCCCTTCATTGATGGAAATGGACGAACTGCCCGCTTGGCAACAAAGGTGTTGCTTGCCAAGATGGGTCTCAACACGTTCAATCTTTTCAGTTTTGAAAATTATTACAATCAAAATGTGAGCAAATATTTTCAAGAAGTTGGTTTACTTGGCAACTATTATGACATTAAAAATGACATAGACTTCACTTCTTGGCTTGAATATTTTACGGATGGAATCATTGATGAGCTGCTTAGGGTTGAAAAGCAACTGAACCAAGAAACTGCATCTCCAGAAAATGAGTTGAAGTCTTATCATAAAAAAATTATCGCATATATTGAAAAACATGGCTTTATCAGTGATCGTGACTATGCAAAATTGATTGATAGGGCAAAGCCAACAAGAAATCTTGATTTTAGAAAGCTGATAGCTTTGAATATTATTGAAAAACAGGGAAATGGAAAAGCGACTTACTATAAATTTAAAAATATTGAAAAATAGGAAAAAGCTGGAATGGAATTAAAAAATAAGCTACAATATTTAGATGGAAGATAATATTGCCATTAGCGTCAAGAATAACCATAAAATCCTAAATCTAAATTTCCAATGACTAAGGAAGTCCAAAGTTTATTTATTATTTAGTTAACGTGTTGACGGGTTAACGAGTTATGAAAATACAAAAATTTGAAGAATTGAATATTTGGAAGGATAGTTTAAGAATAACAAAAGTAATTTACGATTATACGTCAGAAAAAGATTTTGCTAGAGATTTTGGATTGCGCGATCAAATAAGGAGAGCTATTGTTTCCGTTAGTTCTAACATAGTAGAAGGATTTGAGAAAAACAACAATAATGAGTTCGCGCGTTTTTTAAGAATCGCGAAAGGTTCTGCAGGAGAGGTTAGAAATCAACTTCACATAGCATTTGCAATAAAATATATTACTGAGTTTGAATTCGAAAAAACAAATAAAGAGTTGGAAATATTGTCAGCTCAGATTGGAAAATTTATAGCATATTTAGTTGAGAAAAAGCAAAACAAAGAATTTATCAAAAAATAAACCCTTTAACTCGTAAGATGAGTCTAGCAAACTCGTTAACGCGTTAACTCATTAACCGAACAACTTCAATGAATGATATAGCAATCAGCGTCAAAAACGTCTCAAAGACCTTCAAAATTCCTCATGAGAAGGTGTCTTCTTTGCGTGGCGCAGCCGTGAGCGCATTTAGCCGCAATAAGGGCTATGAGGAATTTAAGGCGTTGGATGACGTTAGCTTTGAGGTGAAGAAGGGGGAATTTTTTGGGATTATTGGGCGAAATGGGAGTGGGAAAAGCACGCTATTGAAAATTCTGGCTGGGATTTATCAGACTGACAAGGGGAGTGTGGAAATTGATGGGCGGATTTCGCCGTTTTTGGAATTGGGAATTGGTTTTAATCCAGAACTAAGTGGTCGCGACAATGTGTATCTTAATGCCACGGTTTTGGGTCTGACCAAAAAAGAAATTGACAAGAAATTTGATTCAATTGTGAAATTTTCTGAACTGGAACGTTTTATTGATCAAAAACTCAAAAATTATTCCTCCGGTATGCAAGTCCGCCTGGCTTTTTCCGTTTCCATTCACGCCAACCGCGAGATTCTGCTGATGGATGAAGTGCTGGCAGTGGGCGATAATAATTTCCAGTCAAAATGTATTAGAGAATTTACAAAATACAAAAATCAAGGCAAAACTGTGATCTTGGTGACACATGATACCCTGGTTGTTGAAAAATATTGCGATCGAGCGATGCTTCTTCGAAACGGAAAAATATTGAAAATAGGGAAAGCTATTGATGTGGCTAATGAATATGTTTATGAAAATATGTCAGATGAAGAAAAAAGAATTAGCGATGAACAAGCAGAAAAAGAAAAGAAAGTTGTTGTTTTTGGTAAAGTTGATAAATCTAATTCTAATAAAATTGTTGAAATTACGGGAGTGGAATTTTTAGATAAAAATGGTAAAGATAAAAGTGTTTTCGAAACTGGTGATGAATTGGATATTAAAATTGACTTTGAGATTCATGGTGAAATTAAAGAGCTTAATTTTGGAATAGGTTTACATGCGGTATCTGGAGGTCAAATTTTTGGGTATAATACACAAATGGATAATATAGATGTAGATAAAACTAAAAATAGTATCGTGCTACACTTTAATGATTTGCCAATTTTGAAAGGGGAATACATTATCAATGTTGGATGCTGGAAGGATATTGAAATAAACCCTTATGATCTTAAATTGAGTTACAAGGTATTAAAGATATATTCAAGTGGAATAAAAAATAGCTACAGAGGTTTTTGTGATATTAAACACTCATGGAACAGTTAAATGGATGAAAAATATTGTAATAAAATGAAAAATATTTATGTAACCAAATCTTTTCTTCCCCCAATGTCTAAATATCAGAAATATTTAGATAGTATTTGGGATTCTTGCCACCTAACTAATCAAGGAATGCTACTGAATGAGCTTGAAGAAAAGGTGAAAAAATATTTAAAGGTAAAGGATATGCATATTGTTTCAAATGGAACAATTGCTATTCAATTGGCGCTAAATGCTCTAGATATAGTTGAGGGAGAGATCATTACTACGCCATTTTCATATGTTGCCACAACTTCAGCGATATTATGGGAGAGATGTACTCCAGTTTTCGTTGACATTAATTCTGATAATTTTTGCATTGATGCTGAAAAAATAGAAAAAGCGATAACGAAAAATACCAAAGCAATTCTGGCAGTTCATGTTTTTGGAATCCCTTGTGATATTGAAAAAATTGAATCAATTGCGAAGAGGTATAATTTGAAGGTTATTTATGATGGTGCACATGCTTTTGGTGTTAATTATAAAGGTAAATCATTGTTGAGTTATGGAGATATTTCAACGTGTAGTTTTCATGCAACAAAATTGTTTCACACGATTGAGGGTGGCTGTATTATAGCAAAAGAAAAAAAAATTAGTGAAAAAATTGAGCTTACAAGAAGATTTGGGCATCATGACGACAAATACATTTGTTTGGGAATAAACGCAAAAGCATCGGAATTTCAAGCGGCAATGGGATTGTGCAATTTGAAATATGTTGAAAAAATAATAAAATCAAGAAAAGAAATCGCCGAGACTTACGATTACTTATTATCCGACGTGGTTAACAAAATGATGATTCCATGTGAGGTGGAATATAATTATTCCTATTATCCTATCGTTTTGAAAGATGAAGTTGAAACATTGCATTTAATGAAAAAATTAAATGATAAAAATATCTATCCTAGGCGATATTTTTATCCATCTTTAAACACTCTTACATATCTCAAGAATCAACAACATTGTCCAGTTTCAGAGGATATCTCGTTAAGGATTTTATGTTTACCGCTGTATTATGGACTGGAGATGAAAAATATTGAAATAATATGTGCGACAATAAATGAATGTTTGTTAAATCTGGATATAGCATGATAATAAAAAATGAAATTAAAATCCCCTTTTTACTCTTAGTATTTAGAATACTTGATTATTTTTGGCCTAAAAAAAATAATTACTGGGCCTTTCCTTGTCATCTCATAGAAAGAGGTAAATTCATGGGGAACACGAGGGGTGTTTTTGAATTTGTTAAGAATAATATTAGTATTAAAAAAATTATCTTTACTATTTCAGATGAAATAGATTTAAATATTGATAACTATGAAAACACTGAAATAGTTAATATGTTTTCTGCTAAAGGTTTGATGCTTCTTTTGCAGTCAGGTGTTGTTTTGTGCGACCATACTGTGTTTATGAATTTTTCAGAAAGATGGAATCATAACGTGATAAAAATGAATCTTAAGAAAAGAATCATTGTTAACCTTTGGCATGGTATACCATTGAAAAAAATTCAGCATCTTTCTCCTTCTGAAATTGGGGAAAATGTATCAGAAATAAAAAAAGAGAGAAGTTTTTATACTGGATTGATCGCGTCTTCTTCAATCGACAGCTATGCTATGGGTGCTTGTTTTTATCCGATTAAGCCCCAGAATATTTGGATAACAGGACTTCCTAGAAACGACTATTTAGTTAAGGCGTTGGAGCTCCTTTCTCAAAATTACAAAACTCAAAGTGATAAAATTTTACAAATAAAAGGCGATAAAAAATTAATCATTTATGCTCCAACGTATAAAGAGGTTGCAGTCTCTGGATCTGTCTACTATCAATTTTCAGACGATGAGATAAAAAAAATGGTAAATTTTTTAAAAAGAAACAATGCTGTTTTGGGAGTACGTCTTCATTATTATAGAAATAGTTCCGAATTGTGTAATATTGAAAAATTTATTGATAACGAGTATATTTTTGATTTAGGACAATCAGTTATTGATGAAGCTGGTTTAGTTGTTAGATTTTCTGATATTTTTATTACGGACTATTCTTCGCTTTTTTTGGATGCCTTGTATGTAAATAAACCAGTTTTTAGCTTTGCATACGATAAAAAACATTACGAAGAAAAGCAACGCGGGTTACTTTATGATATGGGCACGGTGTTTCCTGGTCCAATTTTATCGAAATTTGAGGATATTTTGAATTCAGTTGAAGATGAGCTTAAAAAAAATATTCAAATAAACACAGTTCAATATAAGCTCGCTAGGCAGCTATTTTATGAGCATATTGATGGCGATAATAGTGAGAGAGTTGTGGAGTTAATAAGATATCATACAAATATATGTCAAAGATGAAAGATTATAAAAAAGTGATAATTCTTGCTGCGGGTATTGGAAGTAGGCTTGCACCAATTACGGATATTAAGCCAAAGTCTTTAGTGTGCGTGGGTGGAAAATCAATAATAGAATATCAAATAGATGGATACCTAAAAGCTGGGCTAAGAGAAGAAGATATTGTAATTGTTGCAGGATATTTTTCTGATAAGATAAATGAATATATTAATTTTAAATATCCAAAAGTTAAGATTTTGGAAAATAGTAATTATAGAACTACTAATAATATGTATTCTCTATACATTGCGTTAAAATATATAAATGAAGGTAAATCTAAATTCGATACATTATTTATAAATAACGCTGATTGTGTTTATGATGAAAAATTAATATACGAATTCGTAAACTGTGGTCTAGATAATGCAATTGCTATAAAAAGGGGAGTATATATAGAGGAATCAATGAAAATTGAACTTTCTGAATCTGGAAACATAGTAGATATTTCTAAAAATATTTCACCTTCTAAGTCGGCAGGTGTTTCAGTAGATTTATATAAATATAGCTACCAATCTGCAAAGTTATTGTTAAAAATAATTGGTGAATTTATTGAGATCAAGAAGGACTTAAATCAGTGGACAGAAGTTTCATTCCCTGTTTTATTTAGAATTGTTAATGTTCTGCCTTTTGATGTAAGGAAATATAATTGGGTTGAAATTGATAATCTAGATGATTTATCAGTAGCGGATAAAATTTTTTCCAGATTTAATTATGGAGCTAAAAAAGCTTTTATTTGCGATATAGATGGCACTCTTTGTATAGGAAATACTTCGATAGAAGGTGCTGTAAATTTTGTAAGAGAGAATGACAACATTTTTGATTTCTATTATTTAACTAATAATACTTCAAAAGTTCCTAATGATTACATTAAAAAATTATCTAAGTTTGGTATTTCTGTTAGTGAAAATCAGATTACCACACCACTTTTTTCGTTGATTGATTATATTAAGACAATGCGGTATACATCTTTATATTTAATTGCAAATAAACAAGTAAAATCATTCATTAAAAAAGAATTACCTGGGGTATCAATCGAATATGATTTAAATAGAAATCAAGCAGTTATTTTAACTTATGATGATGAAATTACTTATGATAAATTGAAAAAAGCGGTTATTTTGTTAAATAAAAAAGGAGTAGATTATATTGCTACTCACTCAGACTCCTTTTGCCCAAGTGAAAATGGTCCAATTCCAGATATTGGTTCAATAATGGCACTTATAGAAAAAACAAACGGATTTTATCCTCAAATGATATTAGGGAAGCCATCGGTTTCGTTAATTGAAAAACAAATAAAAAAATACGGTAAAGAAAAGTTGGCAATTGTAGGTGACAGGCTGCATACTGATAAAAGGCTTGCTGATAATGCTGGGATAGATTTTGTTTGTGTTTTATCAGGAGAAACCAATAGGATAGATTTAGAAAAAATATCTCAAGATGCATTTCCTGCTATTGTTGTAAATAATCTTGGCGATTTATTTAAAAAATAAAACAAATTAATGAAAAATGTATTAGTTTTCCCATGTGGAAGTGAAATTGGGCTAGAAATAGGAAGGTCGTTGGAATTTTCAAAAGACTTTAATTTGTATGGTGCATCCTCAGTGGATGACCATGGTCTTTTTGTTTATGAAAATTATATATCAAAAATTCCATTTGTAGAGGATGATAATTTTATCGATGCTATTTGTGAAGTTGTAAAAAAGTATAAAATTGACTTTATTTTTCCTGCTCATGATAGTGTTGTTTTGAATCTTTCACAAAATCAAGAAAGAATAGGTGCAATTGTAGTAACTTCTCCATTTAAGACATGTAAAATTTGTAGATCAAAAAAAGATACATACGAATTATTTAAAAATATAATAGACACGCCCATCGTTTTCAATATTGAAGATAATTTAAAATTCCCAATATTTTTGAAACCCAATATCGGACAGGGGTCAAAGGGCACTTTTAAAGCTAATAATATTGAAGAAGTTAGGTTTTCAATAAGGAGAGATGCATCACTAATGCTGTTGGAATATTTACCAGGCAAAGAATATACCATTGATTGCTTTACAAACAAAGAAGGCGTTTTACTTTTTGCTCAAGGTAGGGAGAGGGTTCGCGTATCAAATGGTATTAGTGTAAATTCTCGATTAGAGAATAATGAGATATTTTTAGAAATAGCAAATAAGATAAATAGTACGTTGGTGTTTAGGGGTGTTTGGTTTTTTCAACTCAAAGAGCGTGCAGATGGTAAATTGGTATTGCTGGAAATTTCTCCACGTGTTGCTGGGACAATGTCTCTGTCCAGGGTGCGAGGTGTAAATCTACCATTATTAAGCTTGTATGATCTCATGGATGTTAATGTTTCTATATTGTTAAATGATTTTAATATTGAGATTGATAGGTCTTTAAGTGCTAAATATAAGATGGATATATCTTATAAAAATGTGTATATTGATTTTGATGATACATTGGTATTAAAAAATGGAAATGTTAATGTAAGTGTTATTGCTTTTATATATAGATGTTTAAATAAAAATAAATCAGTATTTCTAATAACAAAACACTCGGGAGATATATATAAAAGCTTAGAATATTGTAAGATATCCAAAGAGTTATTTGCTGAAATTATTCATATTGAAAATGATGAACATAAATTTGGGTTTATTAAACCCGAGTCAATATTTATAGATGATTCATTTTCTGAAAGAAATATTGTCTTTAAAAATTTAAAAATTCCCGTGTTTGATCTAGATGGCATGGAATGTTTATAATTAAAAAAATATGAGTAATAAGCCAATAGTTTCCATAGTTTGTGTGGCGTATAATCATGAAAAATTTATCCAGCAAACACTGGAAAGTTTTATAATGCAAAAAGCAAATTTTGATTTCGAAATAATTATTGGTGAAGATTGTTCTACTGATAAAACAAGAGAAATTATAAAAGAATTTGAAAAAAAATATCCAAATGTAATTAAGCCAATATTTAGAGAAAAAAATATTGGAACAACGGAAAACTTTTTTGATACGCTCCGTTGTGCTAATGGGAAATACATAGTAATTTGCGATGGGGATGATTTTTTTATTGATGAAAATAAATTGCAATTGCAAGTTGATTTTTTGGATAAAAATCTGGATTATGCCGTGTGCTTTCATTCGGTAAAGATTTTTTTTGAAAATAAAGAAGGTGCGAAATCTATATACCCAAGAGCCGTTGATCTTCCAGAATTAACAACATTGTCTTTGTTAAAAAATAATTTTATACCAACGATGTCGGTGATGTATCGAAGGCAGAATTATAAAGATTTACCAAAAATCAATATTGTTCCTGGTGACTGGTACTTACATCTCTATCATGCAAAATTTGGAAAAATTGGATTTATAGATAAGACTATGTCTGCTTATAGAAGACATTCTGGCGGAATATGGTGGGATTCTCATGGCAATAAAGAGGGGTTGTTTAAAAAACACGGTGTTTCTTTCATTGCTATGTATTTTGAGTTGTTGAAACTTTTTGGAAAAAACTTGGAATATAGGCAGATAATTTCTTATCACGTGAATTATCTGTTAAATGTTATTATTGAAATAGACAAAAAAGAAAAATCAGGGATGATAAATGAAATATTGTTAAAATTTCCAAATAATATGTCGGAAATTTTGAGCGAATGTTTAATTGACAATAATGAATTTAAAAAAGATATTGTTAAAAAAGATATTGTTATTCAAAAAAATGAACTCATTATACAGAAACAGTCAGATGAGCTTCATGACCTGTATCATTCAAGAGTTGTAACACCAGCAATTAAATTGAGATATATACTAAGGAATGTGGTGTATAGTTTTAGATCATTAAGAAATAAAATAGAGGGACGCATTGTTTGTTTAGCAAAAAAATATTTAAGCGAGGAAATTCGTTCAGTTATTAGACCATATTTACCAAGAAGATATCGCGTTTTGGCTAAAAAAGTAAAAAATGAAAAATGGGAAGGGATACTTATTTCAGTTGTTACACCATTTTTTAATCATGGAAAAACCCTTGGTGAAACAGTGGAGAGTGTGCTTGGCCAAACGTTTCAAAACTTTGAATACATCATTGTTAATGATGGTTCAACCGATGCTGAGAGTAATATTGTATTTGAAAAAATAAATCATCCAAAAATTATTAAGATTACGCAGGAAAATCAGGGTGTGGCTGCGGGCAGAAACAATGGAATCATTAAGGCAAAAGGAAAATACATCCTATGCTTAGATTCTGATGATATTATCGCTCCTACTTATTTGGAAAAAATGCTTGTTGTGTTGGAATCTAATCCTGATATTGATATTGTATATTCACACATGAATTTTTTTGGCATTGAAGAAAGAATTTTCGAAGAGCCAGAATTTGATCCACAGCTTTTGTATTCTTCAAATATCATAACAACTGCCTCTGTATTCAGGAAAAGTGTATGGGAGAAGAGTGGTGGGTACAAGCGCGGTATTGGTTTTGAAGATTGGGAGTTTTGGATTAATCTTGTGGAAAATGGATCGAAAGCAAGACTTTTCCCTGAGCCAGTATTCAATTATCGTAGAGCTGTAGAATCTCGCTATATTGATGATAAGAAAAAAAGAGATGAAAATATTGAAAAAATAAAAAAATTACATCCTAGATACTTAAAGAGGATTAAAGAGCTTAAGGAAAATTGGATTATGCAGAGAAATATTTTCGAGGATAATAGTCAGTTTGTTAATCTTAAAAATTCAAAGGAGTATCTTCAAGGGAAAAAAGAAAAGAAAAACGTTCTTATTTTGATGCCCTGGCTTACTTTTGGTGGGGCTGAAACTCTTGTATATAACTATTGTTCAAAAATAAAAAATGATTTCAATATCTCAATCATAACTGGACTTAAAAGTGAAAATGAATGGGAATATAAATTCAAAGAAGTTACTAATAATATTTATCATTTGCCAAATTTATTTCTAAGAGAAGAAGAATATTTTAACTTTGTTGCTAATTATATTGAAAGCAGGAAAATCGATGTGCTCCATATTGTTCATAACAGCAGTTTTTATGAAATGCTTCCAGATCTGAGAAAGAGATTTCCAAGATTGAAAGTTATAAGTACGGTATTTAACGTTGTTGCTGATCACTTTAATAATTCAATTAAATATGCTGATTTTATTGATATATATACAACTGATAATACGAAAGTCTTGAAGGCTTATGATGAACAATCAGCAATAAGTAGTAAGGAAAAAATAGTTATTTATAATGGCATTGATTGTAATGGGAAATTCAATCCAGTTTTGTATGATCGATTAGCTGAGCGTGAAAAACTAAACATCAATAAGGATGACATAGCTGTATATTTTATGGGCAGGCTTTCGCCAGAAAAAAATCCAGATATTTTTGTTGAAGCTGCAAAGAAAGTCTTGGACAATGGTGTTAATATAAAATTCTTTGTCATTGGAGATGGCCCAATGCGAATGGAAATTGAAAAAACAATTAATGAATTTGGAGACAAAAACCTAAGTTATTTGGGTTATCAAGCTGATATACCTTGTTATTTGAGCACCGCCGATATTTTTGTGTTACCATCTAAAGCTGAAGGTTTTCCTCTTTCAAATGTGGAGGCTATGGCTATGGGTGTTTGTGTTATTGCTTCTGATGTTGGTGGTGTTAGTGATGCAATAAAAGATGCAGAGACTGGATTTTTAATGCAACCTAATTCCCCAAGTGAACTTGTTGAAAAAATTGAGTATGTTTTATCACAAAAGGAAATTTTAGAGAAAATTTCTAAAAATGCCAGAAAATCAGTGGAGGAAAACTTCTCTATTGAAATTCTTGCTGATAAATATAAAAATTTGTATGAAAATATAAATGAATAATAAAAAGAAAATTTTAATCCTGGGTGGGGAGGGTTTCATTGGTAGAAATATCGCAGCTGAATTATCTGATGTTTTTTCTTGCTATTCTTTAGGCATAGAAGAATCCGTCTTCGGTTCAGGTAGAAAAGATGTTTTTATTGAGGGAAATGCATATAAAGATAAAAATCTTAAAAAATTTGATGCCTATGTTCATCTCATCGATAATCAAGTTTTAGATGATGAATTTGAGAAAGAAGAATTAAAACTAATTGAAAATATTGGATTTTTAAAAAACAGTCATCTCATCCTATTTTCTTCCGCGGTCATTTATGCAAATTCAGAATCACCGTATGCTAAAAGAAAAATTATATTAGAAAAGTTTTATGAGGATTATTGTGAAAAAAATAATATCAATCTAACGATTTTAAGATTATTTAACATTTATGGAAAATTTCAGATTCCATATAAACAAGGAAGTCTAATTGCAAATATTTTGTTTAATTACCAAAATAATATACCAATTGAAATAAATGATATGAGTGCTAAAAGAGATTTTATATACGCAGAAGATATGGCAAAGTTTGTGCGCTCGGTTATTGAAAATGATTTTTATGGTAAAACAGATTTGGCAACTGGAAAACTTATTTCAATTGGTGATTTGCTTGAAATTTGTAAGAAAAAAGTTTTTATAAAAGAGATTGAAATTATTGATAAGAAAAATACGGAAAATAATCTATGCCCATTGGGAAATAATGTTTTGCTTGAAAAAGTTAAACTGATTTCTATGGAAGAGGGCTTAAAAAAGACTGCATTTTTTTATGAAAAAAATTCGGATGTAATTAAAAAATATTTAAATATATAACTTATATGGACTATAGAAATATTCTTATTGTGGGTGCTGGGATAGCCGGCAAGTTGTTAAAAGAAGATATAGAAAAAAATGTTAATGATGCTAAGATTATTGGCTTTGTTGATGATCAAGAGTTAGTGGAGATTGGTTTGAATGTTATTGGAAAAATAGAGGAATTATCAAAAATAAGTAAAATCTACAAAATTGATGAGATAATTATTGCAATTCCTTCAGCTGATGGAGAATTGATGAGGAAAATTCTCTTAAATAGTCTTAAGAACAGGACTAAAATTAGATTGGTTCCACGCTCACAACATGTCATAGGGCAAAATGATGTTAAGTATGCTGACGTGAAAGATTTCGCTCTAGAAGATTTTCTTGGAAGGCCATTTTTGAAACAAAATGTTGAAAAGCTTAAAGAATTTTATAATAATAAAATAGTTTTTATAACTGGAGGAGCTGGTTCAATTGGAAGTGAAATTGTTCGACAACTTATTGACCTTGGTGTCAAAAAAGTTGTTGTTTATGATAATTCGGAATATCTTATTTTTAATATCGATCAAAATTTAAAAGAAAAAAATATTCCGAAAGAGAAATATAGACTCGTGATTGGCAGTATTTTAAATCGTGAGAAAATGAGTAGCATTATCAAAGAAGAACAGCCAGATTTTATTTTTCATGCAGCAGCGTATAAACATGTATATTTGATGGAGGATAATATTGATGAAGCCATAATGAACAATGTGATAGGCACAAAAAATGTGGTTGATGCTGCAATTGAAAATGAGATAAAGAATTTTATTTTTATTTCAACTGACAAAGTTGTTAATCCAACCAGCATTATGGGATCAACAAAGAAGTTAGCAGAATATTACATTAAATGTATTGGAGATTCAAAGACAAAATTTAATATTGTACGCTTTGGAAATGTCATTAATTCAAATGGCTCAGTATTGCCTTTGTTTGAACGCCAGATTAGAGAGAATCGATTAATAACAGTGACTCATAAAGATGTACGACGTTTTTTTATGTCAATTCGTGAAGCTGCACAACTTGTTGTAACTAGTATTGCACGTGATAATCATGGTGAAATTTACATCCTTGATATGGGAGAATTAATTAATATATATGAAGCAGCACTTTGTTTAATCAGAACAAAGAATTTAATTCCAGATGAGGATGTTGAAATTAATATTATAGGTCTTAAGGATGGTGAAAAAATGATCGAGGAGCTATTTACAGAAAAAGAAATGGGAAACTTAGTTAAAACTGAAATTGATAATGTTTTTCAACTAAAAAATCATGAAGAATGTCCGATGGATATAAATGAGGTGGTCGCTGACTTGAAAATATTGCTAGAATCAAATGCAAATCAAGATGAATTAAGAAGTCGTTTTATTAAAATATTTCCATCATTGAAAAAATAATAAATTATAATTAATAATAAAATGACCATAGAATTTATAAATATCGTTTTATTTTTCTTGACACTTGCATCCGCGTTTGTTGTTTTTTGGAATGTCGTTGTTGTTATGGGAAAAAATAGGGAATTTTTATTATCGGAAAGATTTTTAGCAGCATTTTTGTTTAGTTTTCTTTTTATAATATCAGAAGTATTTATTTTGTCTCAATTTCCAATTATAAAACCATTACATTATCTATGGCTTTTTCATGTCGTTGCGGTTAGTCTTTTTGTTTTTGCTTCACCAATAAAAAATAAGGTGGTTGCATGGAGAGAATCCTTTTTTGAAGTCAGTAAAGCAGTCGTTATAATATTTAAAAAAATGGATTTAGTAACAAGGATTTTTGTGTTGCTTATGGCGCTTGTGTTAGTATGCTATTTTTTATTTGCAATTTTTTTAAATCCAAATGGTGGTTCTGATGTTCTTTCGTATCATATTCCTATGGCAGTCCAACCATATCAAGATGGTGTTTTGGGTAAAATTGATAGTGATTTACCTTGGACTTATCTTTATCCAAAAGGTGCGGAAATAATATGGTATTGGACATTGCAGCTTACAAATTCAGACCTGTTATTTAATGGAGTTCAGTTTATATTTGGTCTACAGTTATTAACTGCAATATACGTATTAGCAAGGAGAAGTGGTATCTCTCAGGCTTGGTCTTTGTATGCAATTGGCATATTTATTTCAATGCCTATCTTTTTTTTACTTTCAACTACAGGATATATTGACATTGACTATGCTGCTTCAATTATAGCTATGATTGCTTTTTTAACCCCTCTTAAAAAAGAAAATATTCAGAGAAATTTAATATTTGTAGCTTTGGCAATAGCTTTGGCATCAATAATAAAAATTCCCATTACGGTGTTTTTATATCTAGGCGTTTTATTTTTTGCAAAGCTTATTTATGTTAATAATCGCAATAATTTTTTAAGGAAAATAATAACAATTATATATACAAAAAAAGGTTTTCTTTTCCTTCTAATCGTATTTTTAGCTAATTTGCAGTATATAAAAAATTGGTTTTTATATGATAATCCTATATATCCACTAGGGTTGAAGATATTTAATGTTAATTTTTTTAATGGAATTGTTGATTCAGGAGATTTTGGAATTGGTGGAAATAGTACCATGGGAGTCGTTTCTAAAATGGGATATTTTCAAAGATATTATGCTTCCTGGATTGACATACTTAATCCTTTAAATGCTGATTCATTTGGTTCTACAGGGCTGGTGTTTATTGTGGTAGCTGTTTTCTTTGCATTTTTTTATTCAGTGTATGTTTTTTTTACTAAAAAAAAATGGTTTAAAATATTGTCGGTAGCTTTTTTTGCTTCCTTTCTCATCCCAGGTTTCTTCTTGCCACGATATGGTATTCCAATGTTTGCTCTTGCTATAATTATAGCCGTGGCGTTTTTTCAACAATTTGTAGTCGGTTCAAATATAAAAAAAATTAGATTTTTTATCATGTTGGTATGTATGATGACGTTGCTAGTGCCTTTTTCTTATATGAAAAAAAGTTTGGGATGGATAGGGTCGTTGGACAGTGCTGGGATATCTTGGAAGACAAGGTCATCTCTTGCACTTGAAAAAAATACAATGGGATATGATAGTTATCCCATGCCAGACATTATTAAATTTATTCGTGATAATAGTGGTAAAAATGATGTTTTAGTATGGAATGTTAACACTTATCATGGATTATTATGGAATAGGAAATATAGTAATGTAGTGGAATTTCTTCCGGGAACAAAAAATGATAGATGGCCAGGTGGTCCAGCTCAACTTAGTACATTATCAATAGAAGAGCAGCGAGAGTGGATAAACAAAGTAAAAAGTATGTCTCCAAAAAACATACTCGTTTATAAGAACTCTGTTTATTCTAAATTTTTATTGGAAAATATGAGCGGAGAATATGAGATTGTATTTGAAAGTGAAAACTCTATTAATAGTAAATACTCAATGATTTTATTTAAACATCGTTAATAGTCGATCATTTTATTGTGTTTTTGATATAATAAAAACACCAATAATAATTATAATTATTCCAAGCCATCTTGCTGGTGGTATTCCTTCTTTAAGTATTAAAATTGCGAGAATTGGTGTTATAACGTAGGTTAATGCCAGGATTGGTTGTACAAAACTCAGTGGATATTTTCTTAGGAGAAATATCCATATAATTGCTGGTATAAAGTAGCAAATAAGACCAAGAAATATTTTCCAATTAAGTAATAAGCTTAGGAGTAATTCTTTTGTTATAGTTCCAGAAAAGAGGATATTTTTTGATCCAGCTTTCAATAAAACACCGCCAAAAGAACCAAGGATTATACCAGTTGCAAAGAGCAGAAATGTGTTCATAATTTTTTAGCAATAATTATTAAATTTTCACCTAAAAACAGGGGCAGAAAAATACTCTTTGTCCATATCTGTATTGCTGCCGTAGGATAAAATATGAGCTTTTGAATAAATATTGGTATTGTTTTGAAATAAGGAATATCCCAAAGTCCATCCGTTCCAATTTTTATAATTTCAAAATTAGCTTCAGTTGTTTTTCTTCGCCACTCAGTTGGATTTAAAAGAGAAATATGTGTTTCATCCCTATATCCAAACCATATTTTTCTTTTTAATTTCCTGCCCATAGAGCTTGTATTTGGAACAATAAAAAAAAGTATGCCACCGCTTTTTAATTTAGTATTGAAATTACTGAGAGTTTCACTTGGATTGCTAATATGTTCTAAAACATGTAAAGAAGCAATACAATCTAATGAATTATCCAGTGTCTGTTTCCATGGATCTTTTAATATTAAAACATCAGAATTATTTTCTCTTGTTTGATTCATGGCATATTCTGAGATATCAAAAGCACTTTTTTCGTATTTTTTAGCTGTAAATTTTTTAATAAAAAATCCTGTCCCACAACCATATTCAAGAATTTTACCACTTTTAAAATATTTTTTTAAAATGTCTGAAAAAAAATAAAGAGCAAGTCGGTCATCGCTCTGGCTATTTTTTTTGAAGTAATCGCTGTCGTATTTTTTGTTATTCATTTTTTTATTAATAACTATAAATAGATTATTTATTTTTTTCTTTTAGGGTACCTTGAATAAAAATTGTAGAATATTTTTTTATTACATTTTTTGCATCCCATTCTTCTTTTTTGAACCCAATTGATGTGTATTCTTTTTTATATACTTTTATAATTTTTTCTGCAATATCTTTAGGGTTACCGGGTTCGCTAATAAATCCGAAACCTGTTTTTTTTATGATAGAATTAACGCCAGGGAGATTACTTGCGATAACGGGCGTTCCACATGACATTGCTTCAACTTGCACCATACCAAAGGCTTCAAGGGGATCGATACTTGGGAGAACTAAGACATTAATTAATGAATAGAATGGAATCATCTCCTCATCCGAAAGAAATCCAGTAAAAATAACTTTGTTAGGATATTTTTTTATGAAACTATCAAGTTCATTTTTAACACTTCCTCCTGCAACATTTTTATAATCTCCTGCGAGTACAATCTTGAATTTTGATATATGTGGTATTAAATACTCAATTGACTCAAGGAGGTATTTTATTCCTTTTTCATAAACTATTCTGCCAACAAAGCCAATAATAAATTCATTTTTTAAATCAAACTTATTTTTTAAGAATTCAATATTATCATCCCTAGTGTATTCTTCTGTGAAAATAGGAGGTATTATTTCTACTGCTTTTTCTGTGTAAGTAGCCATTTTGGAGTGTAAAAAATAATCGATATTTTGTGTAATAATAGCTCGTGATCTTTTCAATGCTATATGCATCGAAATAAAAGAAAGTTTTTCAATAAATTTGGAAATAATTTTTTTACCTAAATTAATATCACAATGGTATGTTGTAATCATTTTTTGTTTAGGAATAAATAATGATGCAATACCAGATTCTGCTAATGGCAGATGCATGTTTACTATGTTATAATTTTTTGAAAACGAGATTATTTTAAGTAAAAAAAATGGAGATATAACTCCTTTTCCTAATTTAAATAAAACTGGACATCGAACAATATTTACACCGTTTATTGTTTCTTGAGCTGGTAATCTTTTTTTAAACTGAGTTGTTAGTATAGTTACATCGAATCCATTAGCCGCAAGACCCTCAGCTAGTCTTTTTGCATAAACAGAAACCCCACTAACATATGGATGGTAGTAATAAAGCGCTATTAATATTTTTTTTACATCATTTTCCATATAGCGTAGGCAATATCATCAATTATATTTATCAGCTTTATTATGAATCTTTCTTTTTGATTAGAAATTCTCCTGACCTTTATGAATTTAGCGTTTATGTTTTTACTAAAAATTCCATCAGTTAAGAATTTATCTCCGATGACAATGATATTCTTTTTTTCTTCGTTGTTAATGTAGTCTATAATAGCCTTGTTGGGTTTTTTGTGAGGTGAATTGATGAGTGGGACATTAAGTATTTCCGCTATTTTTGTATTTCTTTTGCTATCTTTGGAATTCGAGCACAGGTAAAGTGTATTTTCTTTTTTTAAATCGCTTATTAATTCTAGTATATCTTCTTCAATGTGATATTCGCTATCAGAAACAATTGTTCCGTCAATATCTAATATAATAATTGAATTGGATATTTCTAGTATTTGTTTATTTGTTGCTAACATCTTTAATACATTATAAAAAATAAAGCCATAATCCAGCCAATTATGGAAAATTGGATAGTTTTATCTGCGTATAGAATTTCCGTGGGAGTTTTGCTTTCGTCGGTCACTATATTTATTTGCATGTAGCGCATTATCCCTAATAATACGAATATGGCAGTTAAATATAATTTATCACCATGTCTCATCAATATGGTGCTTGCTGATGTTGTGTACATTATATATGAAACCATAACAATCGAAGCCATTATAACCATTGAAAGATTTAGAAATTCAACAGTATAGCCGTGGATATTTTTTCTAGTTTCTTTGCCGGTATTTTCAAAGATAATAATGTCATCTTTTCTTTTTGATAAGGCCAGGAAAATTGCAAGCAGAAATGTCATAAGTACTATCCACATAGATAATGTTACATGGGCTGTAATTGATCCTATATAGAGCCTTATAACAAAACCAATAGCAATCACAAATGTGTCTATAATTGATATTCTTTTTAATTTGATCGTATATAATATATTTAATATGAAATATGCAATCATAAACTGGGCTATTCTAATATCAACCAGTAACGCAAAAAAACATCCCACTATCAGTAATATAGCCATTGTGACATATGCCTGAGGTATACTAATTAGACAGGAAGCGATTGGCCTTTTTTTCTTTGCATAATGCCTCCTATCTTCTTCAACGTCTTTAATATCATTAAAAATATAGATGCTACTGGCCACCATTGAAAAAAGTACAAATGCGATTGTTGTTTCGCTGAGATATTCAATATTCCCAAGTTTTAAACCAAAAAAAAGTGGTAAAAATATTAATAAATTCTTTACCCATTGTTTTGGTCTCATAAGTGATAGGTAAGATTGTAATTTCTTCATAGTGATTGAGCACATTATTGCATTAATACTGATAGATTATAACATATGCTCAAAAAAATTACCAATAGGGATTGTGGTAAACTTGTTAAATCCTTTTAAATTCTCGATTGGTTTTTCGATTGTATCTGAAATAAAAATATACTTAAGCGTTGATTCTTGAAGTTTTTTAGCTGTGCCAATGGCTAAATCGGCATGTATTATTAATGCAGAAACGCTTTTTGCTCCGTTTTGTAAGCATATGTTAGCTGCATTTATTATTGTCCCACCACTAGTAGATATATCATCAACTAAAAGTACATTTTTATTTAAAACTTCACCATTGATAAGCACAGCCCTTGAGTCATGAGCTTTTTTGTAATTTCGTTTTTTTTCTACAAATACAACTCTGGTATTATTTTTTGTTAGTGCCTTATTGAAAAGAGTGGCTCGTGCTAAGCCTCCTTTGTCTGGTGAGGCAACTACAATGTTAAAATTGGGGAATTTTTTAAAAAGTAATGGTTTTATTTTTTTTGATAAATAGGGAAGTAGTGAGATATTTTTTATTGGCAATGAAAAATTTTTAATTGAATTGTTATCGTGAACATCAAAGGTTGTTATTTTTTTTACACCTAAGCTTAAAAAACAGGTAGCTAAAACCTCAAATGATACACATTCTCCTCTTAGATATTGTTTGTGTTGACGAGCATATCCAAAATAAGGAATTATCAGATTAACTAAGGTGGCACCTTCTTTTTTTAACGCATTAATAATAAAAAAAAGCTCAATAATGCTATCATTAGTAGGATTGCAAAGAGACTGGATTATTATACATTTTTTGTTCTTTACTTTTCCATCAATGGTTATTTTAAATTCTGAATTTGAAAATGAAATCATTTTTGCTTTAAATATTGGTAAACTATTTTTTTTCGCAGCTTTTTTCGCGTTCTTTGTTGAATTGGATCCGTGAATAATAACAGTCATATTGTAGTGATATTATATATAAAAAAGTAGCTTAGTTTGTTTGAAACATATATAATAATAAAATATTTTGATTAAAAAAGCAATTGCTGGCAATATTGCTAGCATTAACATGTGTTGTGTTTATCTTTAATACAATTTATACTTTTAATAGGGTGCTAATTATTCAA
Source organism: Candidatus Moraniibacteriota bacterium (assembly GCA_003507445.1). GTDB lineage: Bacteria > Patescibacteriota > Minisyncoccia > Moranbacterales > GWC2-37-73 > UBA12068. The sequence continues at coordinate 62,709 of DNVR01000004.1, read as the reverse complement.
TTTGCTAATATGTAGCGTATGGATTCATTTTCAATATTATTTTTTAAAAAGTGCTATTTATATATAAATAGCAAAACAATTAAAACCCGTTTCTTTTTTGATGGAGAATATTCTAGATGGAAAAAATTTAATGAGAACAGAAAATCCATTATTAATACTGTTAAAAATAAAACTGGTAAAGAGCAGAAAATTTATTATCTTGTTCCTGGTGTAAAAATTTCTGGAGGTATTGCGGTAATTTTTCAACACGCAAATAGATTAAAAAAGAGGGGATATGATGTAAAAATTCTTTCTCTCACAAATAAAAATGATGCAAGTTGGTTTCCTGATCAAGAAATTGAAATTTTGCCATTTAATAAAACAAAAGAAATATTAAAAAGTGGCGAGATTGATATTTTGATTGCAACTGCATATAGCACTGCATTTACTGTTGATATGGCTCAAACAAGAAGAAAAATATATTTTGTGCAATCAGATGAGAGCAGATTTTTTTCAGATAATGAAGATCTTTGCAGTATTATAAAGAAAACATATTCACTTCCCTTGGAGTATATGACTGAAGCACTTTGGATTCAGAAATGGTTAAAAAATGATTGTGGTAAAGAATCTTATTATGTTCCCAATGGATTGGATGAAAATTTGTTTTATAAAACAAAGCCATTAATAGTTAAAACAGAAAAGCCTAGAATTTTACTTGAAGGCTCAATAGATGTTCCATACAAGGGTATGGAAGATGCATATAATGCAGTAAAGGATTTGGACTGCGAACTTTGGATTGTGAGTAACAATGGAAAACCTAAAAGTAATTGGAAATACGATAAGTTTTTTGAAAACGTACCATTTGATAAAATGAATGAAATTTATTCATCTTGCGATATTTTTCTTAAGATGAGTAGAATTGAAGGATTTTTTGGTCCACCTATGGAAGCAATGGCTTGTGGCTGTGCTGTGGTGGTTGGAAAAGTGACTGGCTATGACGAATATATTGTTGACGGTGAAAATGCACTCGTTGTTGAACAGGGGGATGTGGAGGGTGCAAAAAAAGCCATCCAGCAGTTGATAAATGATAGGGAATTGAAGAATAAATTAATTGAAGGTGGCTATAAGACAGTAAAAAATTGGACTTGGAATCATTCAATCAATCTTTTGGAAAAAGTTATTAATAAGGAGTAAACCACCGAGGACGGTCCTCGGTAGGAATGTCCCTTTTGAGTTAAAATGAATTAAAACAAAACACATCCATTAATTAATATATGGATGTGTTTTGTTTATCTTGTTAATAAAATAAAGAAGTGATATAATATCATCATAAATAATAAAAATGGAAAACAATAAAAAAGATGAAAAAAGAGCTAAGACAGGGTAATATACTGCAAATAAAAATCAGTGTAAATTATACTTGACACTGAATACAATAATGATGTACAGCGAAGTTGACACTAAATGATTTTAATAATACCAAAATAACTGAATCTATAGTAGTTTGTCATTCCCTTGAAAAAGGGAATCCATGGCCAGGCATCACTCTGGATCCCCAGTCCCTCCATAGGCGGGCACGGCAAGCTGAGGATGACAATGTACTGCTATTTCAGTTAATTCGATAAGATTAATCCACCGAGGACGGTCCTCGGCAGTCTAGGCACACATAATCTATTTGGCGCCACTTCTGTGCGGTCGTCAGCTAGTGGCGCCGCATATGTGGATTCTCACCAAGGACCGTACTCGGCAGGAATGGTTAATTAAAAATACCTCACATCAATTAATTAATATATGGACGTGGTTTTATTGTAGGTAGAGCGTAGGTGGAAGTATTTGACGAAAGTTGGCTCGATGTTATAATAAATTTATGGGAAAAAAACAAGAAACAAAAAAAGATTCAATGCCAAAGGATCAAGTCGTTGCAATTCTTGAAGAAATTCGAGGAGATTTTAAGGTTTTTGGCGAGGGGTTGGATGATGTAAAAAGAGGATTGAATGAAGTTAAATCGGAAGTTTCTGATTTGAAAGAAAAATTTGAAAGATTTGATATTAGACTTGGTGGTGTTGAAGAGAATGTTAATTTTTTGATTGAAGATATGGATTATGTTAAAGCAAATATCGTTGAAATGAAAATCGACATAAAAGATACACAGAGTGATGTTAAGGAAATAAAAGAAAAACTTGATAATAAAGCTGAGAAAGAGGTTATAGATAAACATGAAAAGCGGATATTTAAATTGGAAAAAGCAACTTTCGCAACTCAATAAAATCAATACATGGAAGGAAAAAATCAGAACTAAGTTCTGATTTTTTTGATGGGTAAACTTGCCGAGGACCGTTCTCGGCAGGAATGTCTCTTTTGAGTTAAAACATTATCACATCCTTTAATTAATATATGGATGGGGACGGGAATTTGAGTATACCAAAAAGCGTCTATATATGGCTTAAATAAGGCTAATATATTAGATATGGGGTGAGTATTGACTGGTTAATACTCACCAGTGGATGTGGAAGGGAATTTGAGCATCAAAAAACTGGTACTATGCCAGTTTTTTGTTAGTTTCGTTGTGTATGGATGTTTTTTATGCGAATTTTTCTTCCAGTTTTTTTACGCGATATTTGGTTGTGTTATATTTAACCGTGTCAACTTTCTTGATAATTTCACCTTCAATACGGTCAACTTTCATTTCAACACCTGCTAATCTTATTTCAACGTTATCTAATCTTTTGTCTACACTATCAAATCTTTTGTCTACACTATCAAATCGTGCATCTATTTCCAGAAATTGATTTTGGGTCATCGTTGCTAAATTTTCAGCAGACTGTTCAATTTTTGCTTCTAGTGTTTCTATGGTTTTCTTTGCACTAGCTTCAATCTTAGCTTCCAATGCCGCAGAGGTTTTCTTTGCACTAGCTTCAATAAGTTCAGCTATAGCGCTAAGTGTAATTTCTTTATTAAGTTGATTGTTATTTTTCATCTTTTTTGTTTTCTTCAATTTTGATTAGCTTTTTATCCTGCAAAAATTTTATTATCGGAACACTGCAAATAGTGCAAAGTTCAAAAGAAGCAAAAGTCTTAATATTGCTATAACTTAAATCGAGGCGTTCAGTTCCTCGTTTGATTGTTTTTTTGCAAATGTCACATTTAGTTATTCTCATATAAAAAGTATAGCACCCATATTTTAGATGTCTAGTGATAGTTTTATGCAGCCATATTTTAGTTGTTTTGTTGGCTAGTAAAAGGGGTTTTAATGTGATATTATTAAAAAATAATATCATTTAAACAACAAAATGAAATTGAAATTACGAAACTTTTTGGCGAAAAAGGAAAACTTGTATTTGTCTTTGGCGTTGTCTTTTGGCTTGTTGATGGCCTTTGTTAATCCACCTTTTGCTGGGGTGCCAGATGAACACGCACATTATTGGAAAGCTTGGTCAATCGCGGAGGGATATTTGTATTGCACTGGAAAAGACGAAATTCCCTTGACTGCAACAGTTTTGCCTGATCAGATTAAGCCAATTAAATACGATGGTATTAAAGAAAAAAAGATTGTAGTGGCAAAGCTGAAAGAAAAATTGTTTGAAAGTGATAATGCTGAAAAAGGTGTCATTGGTGGAGCTAATTGTCCATCAACTCCGTTTGGATATATTTCTCAAGCAGCAGGTTTGAAATTGGGACAGGGAGCTGGGCTTTCGGCGCTGGCTTCGTTTTATTTGGCGCGTGTCCTAACATTGCTTTTATCGATAGCTTTGTTTTATTGGGCGATTAAGATTGTTCCGTTTGGAAAAATAATTTTCTTGATTGTGGGACTTTTGCCAATGACAATTCGTCAGTTTGCGTCGCTGAGCTATGATGGTGTTGCAATTGCTTTTGCGGCAGTATTTTTGGCATATATTTTGAAATTGGCGATGGAAAGGGAAAATTTTTTGACCAAAAAAAATCTTGTTTTGCTTTTGGCTCTGTCTCTTTTCGGATTGAATGTTAAATTGGGATATTTTGCTTTGTCCTTTTTGATTTTCATTTTGCCAATGAGTAAATTCAAAAATAAAAGAAATTATTGGCTGACCACCTTGGGCTTCGTTGCAATCAATGCGGCTTTTCTTTTGGTTATTCGTTCTATTTTTAAGGATATTGCACCGCCCGATTGGACAAATCCTGCCGAGCAAATGAAGTTTGTTATTTTTGCACCGTTTCATTTTTTGTATGCAGTGTTTGACTCATATTATGGCGCAAGCGGGTTTGTTCCTCATCTGGAAGGAATGATTTTCAAGGTTGGAAATGGAGCGTCATTTGAAAGTTGGCTGTATGTGCTGACTTTTTTTGGCGGTCTTATTTTTATTAAAAATACCGATGAAGAAGTTGGATTGTCTTTTCGTCAACGAGCAATTATGCTGACGGTATTTTTGATGAATTTCACGCTCATTTATCTGGCTCTTTACTTGGGATGGAGTAAGATCGGAGCAGAAAAAGTTTCCGGTGTGCAAGGAAGATATTTCTTGGCAATTGTGCCTCTTTTAATCTTTACGTTTTATAAGGCCAAATTTAGTTTCAAATTTCAATGGGTCAAGAAAAATCTCAATTTGTTGTTTGTGACTTTTGTGGTTGTTATTTTCTTTTTTGTGTTCAAAGCGATATATCTTAATCAATATGACAAAGTAAAACATCCTGGCAACCCTGTTTACGAACAATATATTAACAGTCAAAAATAAAAGGGTATTAATAAATCATTATGAATGTAATTATTTCTCTGCTGCTGTTTTTTGTTGCTTTTTTGGCAGCTTTTGCGATTTTGCGTGAGCGTGATGCACTGCTAATTTTCAAAATGTCCGTTTTGGTTTTTGCAATTGCAGTGATTGGAATGTTCAATTTGAATTGGCTGTTTGATTTTTCGATTGGACGTTGGCATTGGATTGCTTTGTTTGCAGCAATATTTTTGTTGGCAGCCTTTTTTCGAAAAGAAAATATTGTTGAAAAAGCCAAGTTGGCTTATTGGAAAAACAAAAGTGCATATGCATTTTCGATTGTCATTGTTTTTATATCGTTTCTTTTCGCAAGCTCATATTTTCATTGGGATTTGAATGTTCCGCGATATTCTACGCCTGACAGTGGGACGCATTTTTTGTATATGAGTGACACCGCCAAAAATGGCAGAATGGTTGTTTTTGGAAAAAATTTGGTCGAAGAAGCTTCGGGCGATGCAACGATTGCACCAAAACATAATGAAACATATTTTCCTGGGGCTACGGCTGCATTTGCTTTTTTGGAAACATTGCTTGATCCTAAAAATTCAGCAATGACTCTGCAGGTTTTTAATGCTTTTTGTTATGCGATATTGTCGGGTTATTTTATTCTGATGATTTATACCAGAAAGATAATAAAAGAAAAGGTTACTTTAGCAGCTTTGGGCATAATAATATTGTTGGGTTCTTTTTTTAACTTGGTTGCCACTTCGCATTCAACGCAATTGTTGGGACTTTTGTTTTTGGTGGCGTTTGCTGATACCTATGAAGCGTATTTGCAAAAGAAAGAATCTTTTTTTGTGCCCGCGATTATTTTTGGAGCAATGATTACAACTTATTTTTATTGGCTGCCTGTAGCTTTGGCTTTCGTGGGGATTAGATTTTTATTGTCGAACTTGGAAGCTAATAATTTTTTGCAAAAATTTTTGAAAGCAGTATCGCCCTTGGTAGTTGGATTTATTTTTTGTGCTGGTTATATTTTGATTTTGTTCAAGTTTAATATGTTTCAATACTCAAGTTCCGATGGAGGAGTCGCATTTCAGGGTCAGCTTTTGTCAGATGCTCTTTTGATAGCACCTTTTGCAGTTTGGCAATTTTTTTCATTGTTGCGTGATTGGAATAAAAATTCTGATGATAAAAAATTTGTTACCGCATTTTTTGGTGGCGTAGCAATATTTGCTTTGATACTGGCAGTTTTATATAAAAACGGTGTGCTTGTTTCGCATTACACAGCAATGAAAGTTTTATATTTAGTTGTGCCGTCAGTCTGGGTTTTGGCACTGATGTTTTTTGAAGAAAAATATAATTTTTTAAAAATGTTTTTAGGGAAAATTATCAAAAAAGATTGGAGTGTTTTTAGGATTTTTAAAAAACAGTTGACCGTGATTGCATTTTTGTTTTTGTTAGCGTTTGGTATTGGTAAAATTTTCGAAGTCGGTTTTAACTTTTTTCCGTTAATGGAAAAAAATGTTCAGATAATTTTAAATAATGAAAAAGCACCGGAACTATCGGCTGAGCAAATGAAATTGCTCGATGTGATAAAAAATAAACATAGCAATCTTTTGCAAGATGGAAAAATTTTTATAATGGGACCAAACAAAAATGTTTTGTGGGCTTTTGCTTATAGTGGTATTTGGCCTCGAACTGATTCTCTTGTCACTAAGCATTCGGGAAAATATTCTGAACTTAACTTTTCTTATAGCAGCGTTGATGATTATCCTATTTGGCTTAAGCAGGATCAAAATCATACCTTAATATATTTCAATGCTAATGAAAGTGCTCAATGCACTGATTGCAATATGTTTACTATCGATGATTATGAAAAATTAGAAACGGTGGGGGATAATTATTTGCTTAAATTAAAAAAAGAAGCAAATCCTGTTTATGAATATGAAAAAGAAGAAAGCAAAGAAAAGACAGAAAGAATTGTTTTGCCTGTGAGTTTTTCATTTTATTCAAAAGATGATTTCTTGGCAGGAATTTCTTTAAAGTTGCAGGTGAATGCAAAAAAAGATGTTAGTAGTGATGTTTTACTGGAAATGTTTAAAGGGGATTGTTTGGAAAAATCAACAGAAAAAGTAGCATCGGTTATTATTAAAAAAGAAGATATTGTTAATAAAAAAGGAGAAAAAAGAACGGCAAAAGCATATTTCGAAAAAGCTCTCGATGCAAAGGATAAAAATTTTTGTGTTCAATTAAATGCCGGTGATGAAAAAACTGCAAAAACTGTCGGTGTTGGAAAATTTTCAAACGGAAGTTTTGACGCTCAACCAATCTATGAATATTCATCAACAATTATTAACTAGTGTTTTATTTAATTAATTTGAAATAATCATGTCGAAATTAAATTTTGGAATGTTTAAAAAAATAGTAACCGTTAATTTTTTGGTTTTGGTTTTCTTAGGCATTGCTATTTTTCTTTTTCAAAAACCGATAATTTTAGTTCCTAATTCTGATGATACAATTTTTCTTGAAAAAGCTCAGAGCATGAGTTATACCGGATTTATTATTGAAAGATATAATACTTGGAGTAGCAGGATTGGGGCAGAATCGGCGATATATTTTTTGGTTAAGATGAATCTTAACATCTGGAAATTTTTGAATGTCCTGATGATTTTTTTGCTTGCATATTCGATAAATAGGATTTTTAAAAAGAAGGTTGGCATTGTTGATTTTTTGTTTGTGCTTGCGACGCTTGGTCTTATTGGTCATCGCGTCCTTACGAGTTCAACTTTTGCTTTTCACGGAGCACCTAATTATTTGTGGCCTGCGGCTACCGGACTTTTTGCTTTGATTCCTTTGGCAGATATATTCTTTAGACAAGAAAGAGAAAAAAGATTGTATATGCACTATATATATGGCGGAGCTGTTGTTTTTGCAGTTTTAGCAAATGAGCAAATAGGTTTGATTTTGTTGGCATTCTCCGTTTTGTTTATTGTTTGGGCAAAAATAAAAAAAGTAAATGTTCCCAAGGAAGTCTACATCTTTCTGTCTCTTGTGGTCGCATTGCTTTTGGTAGTTTTTTTGGCACCGGGAAATTCAATTCGTTATCACGCTGAAATTGGAAGATGGTATCCTGATTTTAATGAAATATCAATGATGACGCGTTTGGAAAGAAATGTGGTTTGGCTTTTCACAAAATTATTTTCGCAGCAATGGTATTTGCTTGCTTTGCTTGGAATTTCAACTTGCTACGCTTATTTCAAAAAATTTGGGAAAAGAAATTATGTTCTAGAATTGCTAGTTGCTTTTCCAATCGGGTTGGTTTTGATTAAGGGTTTGAAAAATTTTGATGATTTGCTTTTTGATTTTGGCAAAAGTAAAACCATAGACAATCCTGCACTGTATGTTTTTTGGAGCTTGTATTTGATAGTGCTGATTTATTCTCTGATAAAAATCGATGAAAAAAAGATTATGAATGCTTTGATTTTTTCAGCAGGAATTTCTACTATGCTTTTAATGTGGGTGTCTCCAACGATGTATGCTTCAGCCAACAGAGTGCTTTTTGTTTGCTCGGTATTTTTGGTTATTTTGATAAACAAAATAAGATTGGACAGTGGAATTGAAATAAAAAAACACCTGTTGGTTTACAGTGTGTTTCCAATTATAAGTATGATTATTTTGTTTCTTGACTGGAGTAAAAATTTTATAATTCGATATTAGCGAGTTATTAGAAAAATTCCAAACAAAATTACAAACACTCCCACGCCTTGGGTAGTGTTTATTTTTTCGCCTAAAAAGTAATAATTGGCGATTATAACAAAAACCATTGCAATTGATGTGATGAAGGTTGTGACTGTGGTTGAACTGCCTGCAAGGTCTGGAATTTTGAGTAGGCTGTTGTTGATCATAATAAAAAATAATCTTGCTGCAAAAGCGAAAGTGGCTCCCAAAAGAAAATGCCAATCAAAAAGCATTTTGATAATTGCCATTGGAGTTAAATTGGAACCGCTGATGAAAGAGCGTGAACCGGTCAGTAAAATTGAAATGACCGTGACAAGTGAAAATAAGATGGTGTAGAGGATGACGTAGAACATAATAGGTAATTTTAAATTTTAAATTTTAAATTTTTAATCAAATCCTAATGATTTAATGAATAATTTATTAAATAAATGGTTTGATTAAATTGTAATATGTTTTTAATAATATGTTTGCTAGACGAAGGGCGGGGGAGTTTATTTCTTCAAATTCTACTGTTGGATTAAGCTTCTTGAAAAGCTCACTGTCGGGCAATTGGCGGCATTGCTGAACGATTTGGCGAGACCGGTATATTTGACCAAAATTGGATAAAAAAGCCTTGTAGGACCGAATTTTATCAAAGAAATAGCCCTTGGAGAGGGAATCAGCCAAAATCCCGATTTCCATCACGAAAAACATTGGGGCAAGCAAAAACAGAGTTTTGGCGGAATAATTTTTGAACAGAAAATAGAGTCGATTTCGCTCTAAAGTGAAAAATTTCCAATTATTGCGGGCGTTTTTGGCAAAGACATATTTGTGCCACATTTTTGATTTGGCAGAAAGCATAATTTTATATCCCAACATTTGCGCGCGCCAAGAAAGATCTTGATCTTCAAGATATGCAAAGAATTTTTCATCCAAGCCCCCGATTTTTTCATACGCTTCTTTTTTGACAAGCAAACTGGCACCGCTGGCAGAAACAATTTCTTGGTCGTTGTTAAATTCATCGCTGTCTGTTTTTTTGTAGTGTCCGCAAAAACCAAAACCGAGATAATTTATCTTATTTCCAAAAGTGTTGGCCAAGTCTTTGTTTTCGCCGGCCAAAAATATTTTTGGTTGAGCGATGGCAATTTCTTCGCTGACATAGGCCGAGGCGACAAGCTCCTTGAGCCAATTTTTGTCCACAATAACATCTGAGTTAAGGAGCACGGCGGCGTCATAATTTTTTTTAAACGTTTCTTTTAAAACTTTCGCATAAGCGCCGGCATAGCCCAGATTTTTTTCGTACGCAATTGTTTCAAGATTGGGATAATTTTTTTTCACAATAGACAAAGACGCATCGGTGGATGCGTTGTCGATGTATATAACATTGAAATTTTCGTAAGTTTGATTTAGGGATGAATCAATAGCTTCAATAAGATTGTTTTCATCATTATATCCCAAAATCAAAACCGCAATTCGCTGGTTGTTTTCGCTAGTCATTTTGGTTGATTGTTTTTGATTGGGTTTAAACTTTCGTTCCGAACCATTTCTGAGATGTTTTTTTCAATGCGTTCAATCATTGTGATTATTTTAAAAATAATCATAAAAACAACAACAAAACCGATAAATATAAATGTGTTGAGGCTCTCCCCGAAACCGAGTTTTTGAGAGATGTTATGAGTTGCTTGTGGAAAAAGTGAAAAAACAATAATTCCGATCCAAATTAAATTGTTGGCAAAAAGCTTGAAAATGGTCTGAGAATTTTCGCGGCGGATAAATTTTAACCAAGCGTTAAACAAAAAGCCGCAAGCCACAGCGGTCATTGCAATTCTGAAGAAAAAAACTAGTTCCATATAGGTAGAAGTTATAAAGTTTAAAGTTGTAAAGTTATAAAGTTTATTAAATTTAATACAGGTCTGGATTCCCGCCTCCGCGGGAATGACAAGTGGGGGATTTATCCGGATATCATCATCTTGATCAAGGTTTTGAATCCGTTTTTCAGATTCATTTTATGAACTTTATTCATTGAATATTCTGTGTATCGAACCTCAATAGGTGTTTCAATAAACTTTAGCTTGTTTCTATAAATTTCTCTAATGACTTCGCTGTCATATTCGTAGCGATCAGTTTTGGTATCTATTAATTCAAGTGCTTTTTTGGAATAAGCGCGAAAACCGGATTGACTATCTGTGACCCAGAGTCCATAAATAGCCCAAGTGCAAAAATTACCGAAATGATTGGCAGCGATTTTCCAAAGAGGCATTCCTTTTGGATTTTTGAGTCGCGATCCGAGCACCACATCGTTTCCTTGCTCAATGAGCTCTAGCATTTTTGCAATATCATCAGGATTATGTTGTCCGTCGCCGTCAATAGTAACCACAATGTCAGCCCCAAGCATTTTGGCAGCCTCGATGCCTGTTTTGACTGCAGCTCCTTTGCCTCGATTGATGGAATGGCGCAGTGAAATCACGCCAATTTCTTTTTGGGCTGCAATTTGCGTGTTGTCTGCGCTGCCATCGTCAACAACAATAATATTTTCATATCCAGCCTTTCTGATTTCAGTTATCACTTCGCGAATAACCGTTTCTTCATTGAAAGCGGGGATAAGGACGAAAATTTTTTTTGAAATTGTTTCCATTGATTAACTTTAACTTACAGATAAAAGAAAAGCAAGATTTTGTATGCCTTACTCTGCTGATTGTGGTGCGTCTAGGATGTCTTCGGTAATGCGATTGAAGCAGGATTTTTTGATGCCATCATCCTGGATTTCGTTGCAGATTTTACCGTCTCTTTTTTCAATCGCTTCTTCTTTGAAACAATAGTCTCTTTCCAAGTCTTCAAATTTGTTGCAGCCGTCGGATGTTTTCGGCGTGCTGACAAGACCACAATATTGTTTGCAATATTGAATGTCTTCGGCTTCTTCAAAATCCTTGCAACCATTTTTGCAATCGGAGGATAAAATTTCCAAAAAACTGTTATCTTCAATGATGAGTGTGTCATCCAAGTCTTCTTCGTCAATATCTTCGTCTTCAAGATCATCTGAAATATCGTCAGTTTCGTCTTCTTCTTCAAGATCAATTGTTTCATCATCTTCAAATTCAGCTTCGCTTGTTTCGTCAAGAGATTCAGGAGTCGTTGTTTCTTCTGAGATAATTTCATTGGCCTCATTTTTTTGCTCAGCAGAAAAATAGCGAGATTTCAAAACAGGAAACGCCAAAACAGAAAGAATGACAATAGCCAGACCGAAGATGATAAGAGGGGCTTTAGGGGGAAGAGACATAATTTTCATGGAGCATATAGCATATAACAGAAATACCAACTAAAAACAATCTCGTTTTTTTGTATGTTATATGCTATATGTTATATGTTGTATGTTGTGAGTTGTTGGTTGTATGTTGCGAATTATATGAAATTAGTATTCTTTGACGATGTTTATACCGGAATAGTAGTAGCTGAGGATGCGGGTCCATTGCCAAGAATGATCGCTGGCAAGAACTCTTGCTCCGTTGGCTGAAAGTCCAACCATATGATTGCCAGCGCTAGGGTTGGAAATTGCGCCATATGGATCTGCTACTGATTGCAAATATGGATGATTTGAAAGTCCCCAAGCTTCTAGCGCGCTTTTGGTTCGACCGTCGGTGTTGCTGCAATATGCACCCAAAACAATGTCGCTGCCATATTTCATTATAATTCCATTGGTTTTTTGCGCTGCATCTGGAATGAATGAATGTGTCAGTTCATAGTCATATCCGTTGTAAATTTGATTAACAGGGCTGGCAATCAAATCGAAACCAGCCATATCCCACTTGGTGGCATATTCAACCCACCAACGAGCATATGAGCGAGCGGCGACCATCATTGTTTTTGCCAAATGCTCAATTCCACCGGTGCTCATTTCTCCATAACCCCATAAATACAATTCCAGTGGCAATTCGTTGATTACCCAAACTCGTCGGCAAGCATTTTCCGGATCCCAAGCTGGGAAAGTTGCATCTTGATACAAACTGCAATTTGCATTTCCATCATTTGGAAGATTAGGATCAAGACTGTGCTGAATTTTAATCTTGCCTCTATATTGATCATATCCTGATCCTGAATCGCCATCATAAAGAAGCGGTCTGTTAACATCAAAAATCATATCCAAATTGTTTCCGTCAACTGCATCAAAACAAATTTTATCCCCAACATTAGCGTTGGCCAAAATCAAAGGATCTGAATTGTATGCATTTAAGATTCCATCTCCTGCATATGAAACTCTGACATTTTGTCCGATTGCAATTGAAGGAGCAACAACGGTTCCTGCGCAATTTGTTACGCGGAAAGCTTTGTTGGCTGTTATTTTGAACGGATTGGCAGCAAGATCGGTCGTATTTGAACTCCAAAGCCCTACTTTAATTTCTGGGCCTCGGTTGGTAGTAACATTATCAATGTCAGCCATAAAAACTTTGTATCGATTGTATCCGTCCTTATAACTTTGGGAACCGTATTTTTTGTATTTGTCGTATTCTTTCTTGTTGTATTTCTTGTATTTTTTATATTTCTTGTAATCAGAATATTTTTTATATTTTTTGTAGGCATTATATTGGGAAAGATAGACTGCGTAGGCTCTGTTTTTTGCTTTGTCTTTTAAATAAAGTTTATATTTGGCATAGCCATCCTTGGCTTGAACTCTTTTGGCTTCAGTGTCGAGACCTGATTGCTCTTTGGCTTTCAGGAATTTTTTGTATTTGTCGTATTTTTGTTTTTTTTCATATTTGCTGTATAGCGGATATTTTTCATAAGCATTGGCGTCATCAGAAAGAGAAGCGCGCACCTCGGTTAGTGGCGTTATCAGGAATGAGAAAAAAATTATTAGTGTGATTATTTTTGTTTTTGATATCATTTTTTTATACTGAATCAATTTAATCATTTCCACTTTGTCATTCCCGCGGAGGCGGGAATCCAGGTTTAAATGCGGACCTAGATTCCCTTTTTCAAGGGAATGACACAACACGGATTATAAAAACTGCTACAGAGTAAGTGTAGCAGTTTTTTGAAGTTTTTGCTATGTTATTTTTTGCGTTGTTACTATTGTACTTTTTGAGATAATCTCAATGCTTTCGCTGCTAATCTTGCTGCTTTTTTAGCTTCCTTTGCTGCAAGTTTTTCTGCTTTGATTTTTTGTCTTTCTGCAATTTTAGCTTCCTTTGCTAGTCTTTTTGCTTCTTGTTTTTTCAATCGCTCAGCTTTTTTGATTTGCTGTGCTAATCTTTTTTCTTCCTGCTTTTTCAAAAGAGCGGCTTTTTTTGCAATTTGCGCTAATCTTTTTGCTTCTTGTTTGGCTTTGATTGCTGCCAATCTTTCTGCCTGACGAGCTTTGTTTGCTGCGAGTCGTTGTTGTTTTTTTGCTTGCGTGGTTGTTTCGGTTGTTGTTGTCGTTTCGTTTGCACTAACAAACGTCACTGGGAAAGCAAATGCAACCATAAGGGCAATTGCCACGAGTTTTTTCTTCATTGTTTTTATTTTTTTAATGTTTAATGCTGAAAGAAATTTCAACATTGTTATTATACCCTTTTTCAAGAAAAGCAACAACTGCGGATATTGCTCATAAAACTAAAATACGTTATACTGGATAGGTAAATATTGAATAAATCAAACAATTATGGAAGGTCAAAAACCGTTTATCTCAGTTGTCGTGCCACTTTATAATGAAGAAGGAAATGTGAGAGAATTACACAAGCGTATTTTGGATGCCTGTGAAAAGCTGGGGAAGCCATTTGAAATTATTTTTATTGATGATGGTTCTAAGGATGAGACAATTAAAAATGCCCAAGGCTTGACTCCTCTTACTTTAATCAAGTTTCGTAAAAATTTTGGACAAACCGCAGCTTTTGATGCTGGAATAAAACAGGCACAAGGAGAAGTTGTGATCACAATGGATGGAGATTTGCAAAATGATCCTGCTGACATCGGGCTTCTCTTGGAAAAAATGAAAGAAGGATTTGATGTTGTTTCTGGTTGGCGTTTTAAGAGAAAAGATTCTTTAAGCAAAAAAATATTTTCGCGTACTGCTAACTTGCTGCGAAAAATTTTAATTCAAGATACAATTCACGATAGTGGTTGCTCTTTGAAGGCATACAAAAGAAATTGTTTTGAAGATGTGGATCTTTTTGGAGAAATGCATCGTTTTATGCCAGCATTGTTGGAGCTTCAGGGATATAAGATTGGCGAAGTGAAGGTAAATCATTATCCTCGCGTGCACGGCGTGACCAAATATAACTGGAAGCGTGGGATGAAGGGCTTTGTGGATATGATTTCAATTTGGTTTTGGCGCAAATATTCCAACAGGCCGCTGCATCTTTTTGGTGGAACGGGAATCGTTGTTTCATTTGTAGGAACGGTGGTTCTTTTGTGGATGGTAGTTGAGAAAATTTTCTTTGGTGCATCACTTTCAGAAAAAATCTGGCCATTGGTGGGAATTTTCTTAGTGCTTGTCGGAATCCAACTTTTTGTGTTCGGACTTTTGGCCGATATTATGCTCAAGAATTATTACAAAGGACAAAAGAGGATGAATTACAATATCAAAGAAATTAGTCAAAGCTAATTTCTTTGAATTCATTAGCAATATCAACGGATTCAAACTCATTTCCACATTTCTTTTTCCGCAAAAGAAACGTGGAGCAAAGAAAACTCGCACCTGATGAAGATACTGTGGCAAAAACTTCGTTCTTCAAAGAAAAGTTTTCCTCCATATCATTCTCTCCTGGACAGGAGAGATGTCCCGATACGGAATCGGGACAGAGAGGTGGAGCGAGGCTTTGCTCAAACCTCACCTCAATCCTCTCCTTATCTAAGGAGAGGAGGAATAAGGAAAGAGACTTTGAATGGCTCATCACTCGTTTTTTGCCTACGTACTTCATATGGTGCAAAGGGAATGCGGAATGCAAAATGCGAGTATGCAATTTATATAATTAGTATAATATTTTAAATTATGAAAATTGGAGTTATTGGGACGGGATATGTTGGGAGTGTGACGGGAGCTTGTTTTGCAGAGATGGGAAACACGGTGATTTGCGTGGACAATGATCAAAAAAAAGTTGATCAGTTTTCTTCTGGCAAAGTTCCACTTCACGAGAAAGGTTTGGATGAGTTAGTGGAGCGAAATTTGAAAAATAAAACCCTTTCATTCACGACTGATCTGCAAGACACTCTTAAAAAATGTGACATTCTTTTTATCGCCGTAGGAACGCCTCCTAATGAAGATGGCAGCGCCGACCTTTCTCACGTGCTTGGCGTGGCAACTTCAATTGGACAAATGATGGATCACGAGCTCATTATTGTGGACAAATCAACTGTGCCGGTTGGAACTGCTGAAAAAGTTTCTAAAAATATTTCCCAAGAGCTTAAAAAAAGAGGGGTTGAAATTCCTTTTTCTGTTGTTAGTAATCCTGAATTTTTGGCGCAAGGAACTGCGGTCAAGGATTTCTTAGAGCCTAGTCGTATTGTTATTGGAGCAGACTCGGCAGAAGTTATTGAAACAATGCGCGAACTATATGAACCGTTCATGAGACGTGAAGGACGTTTCTTTTCAATGGATCCAAAAACAGCCGAGATTGTAAAATATGCTTCAAATTGTTTTTTGGCCGCCAAAATTTCTGTGAACAATGAATTAGCAAACATCTGCTCAAAAGCTGGCGCTGATTTTGATCACGTTAGAAAGGCAATGGGCGCTGATCCGCGCATCGGCGAACCGTTTATGTATGCTGGTCCTGGGTTTGGTGGATCTTGTTTTCCAAAAGATGTAAAAGCGCTTGTAAAAACAGCCAAGGATTTTGGATATGATGCTGAGATGCTTATGCAAACATTAAAAACAAATGACAAACAGAAATTCGTTTTGTCACAGATAGTTGTTGATGCTTTGGGCGAAGATTTAATCGGAAAAGTTTTTGGTGTTTGGGGATTGGCTTTTAAGGCCGGCACTGATGACATGCGCGAATCTTCAGCGCTTACTATTATCAATGAACTCATCAAAAGGGGAGCAAAAATTCAAGCACATGATCCAGAAGCAATGAAAATGGCGCAGCGTGAGGAATATTTTGGAGAAAATCCAAGCATTACATATTTTGAAAACAAATATGATGCGATTAAAGATGCTGATGCGATGCTTATTATTACTGAATGGAAAGAATTCCGCACACCAGATTTTGATGAGATTAAAAAACTTTTGAAAACTCCAATGATTTTTGATGGCAGACTCTTGTATGAACCCAAGAAAATGAAAGAGATGGGGTTTGATTATAAATCGATAGGACGTTGAAGCTAGCTTTTTAGGCGTTAGCTTCTTAGAAAAATGCAAATAAAAAAGACTTAGCATGTTTCTGCTAAGTCTTTGTTTTTTTGGAACGTTGAAGCCGTCTTTATGAGAGATAGAGTTTTTGCTCCTCGATTGTGAAGTCCGCGGTCATGTTCACGAACTCCTTGTCGTTTTCAACTGAAAAGTGAACCGCGGCCCAGCCAAACCTTTCAAGTTCGCGTTTTACATACAGTTTTACGGGGCCATTTGGAAAGGTTCTGAGTTCGATCTTGGCCCGCAATGTTTTTTTGTTGAAGGTTTTTTTTAGCTCGGTTTCAATGTGGCCGAGAAGCGTGACTGCATCGAACAGATCCTCGTTTTGAAAAAATAAATCTGTTGTCCTTAAAGACATGGTGTTACTCCTTTCAATACTGTAATTTTGGAGTTGCAGTAATTAAGCACACAGCGTTTATGTGTGTTTCTGATGCTTGAATGGTGATTTCTCTTACTCTTGGGTAGGTTTTAAGTATAAATTTCTCTACTTTCTTTTGAACATTCTCATCCAAAAGTGCCTCCACTTGAAGCATTTCCAACATAAGTCGCTGTGCGTGGTCGTTGTCCCTGGCTTTTATATTGGGATTGTTTGATAAAATATGGAGACTGATTCCTAAATTAAAATCAGGATTGTCTTCCAAAAATTTACCAATAACTGCAGATACCAACATTAAAACTGATCTTGTATTAATTCTGGTCATCCTTGCATTGCTAAGCGACTGTGGCATTGTTCTACCCCCTAGATTTTTAAAGTGCTGTGGGCACTTTTTGGTATTTCAGCTATTATACACCTAAACGGGCAACGTGTCAATATGGGCGCCATTTTGGCCTTGAGAAAGCGGAGAAAAGGTGGTAGAATAAACTCATATAACATAAAACATATAGCATATAACAAAAGATTTTTTGCAGGTTCGCTTGCATTTGTATTTCTGTTACATGTTATATGCTACATGATAAATGAAGATACTTTTTTTCAATTATGAATTTCCACCGTTGGGTGGGGGAGCGGGAAATGCTTCTTTTTATTTGTTGCGCGAATATGCTAAAAATCCGGAAGTTCAGGTTGATTTTGTGACGGCTTCAGTCGATGAAAAATATCATCTTTTAAAAATGGGAGAAAATATTAATATTCATCGACTCCCGATCGGCAAGAATGCTGACAACATTCATTATCAAACAAAAAAAGATTTAATTTTATACACATGGAATGCTTATTGGTTTGCACGTAAACTTGCCAAGAAAAATAATTATAACCTTACACATTCATTTTTTTCGGTGCCATGTGGAGCAATCTCAATGCTTTTAAAATGGGAATTTAAATTGCCATACATTATTTCACTTCGTGGCAGCGATGTTCCCGGCTATAGCGAACGTTTTGTTGGACTTTATAGGTGGATCACGCCAACTATTTTGAGAATATGGAAAGGCGCCACTTTTGTTGTTGCTAATAGTCAGGGACTTAAAGAATTAGCTTTAAAATCTGAAACAAAAAAAGAAATAGGTGTTATTTATAATGGTGTTGATATCGAGGAATTTGTTGCTGACTTAAGCATGCGTAATCCTGAACACTTTACAATTATTTGCGTTTCACGTGTTACACCGAGAAAAGGTATTCGTTTTTTGATTCAAGCTTTTGAAACTCTTTCCGGAAGGTATGACCAATTAAGATTATTAATCGTGGGTGATGGTAATGAAAAAAAATCACTCGAAGATTTGGTTTGGAGTCTTGGTATTGAAGATAAAGTTGAGTTTGCAGGGGCAATCGCTCATGAAAATGTGCTTGCATATTATCAGCGAGCCAATATCTTTGTGCTTCCTTCTCTTAATGAAGGAATGAGTAATGTGATGCTTGAAGCGTTGGCTGTTGGCTTGCCTGTGGTTGCAACTGACACAGGTGGCACCAAAGAACTTCTTACTAATAATGTAAATGGGTTGGTTGTTAGGATGAAGGATTCAAATGATTTGGCTGAAAAAATTGAAAAATTAATTTTAAATCCTGAATTGGAAAAAGCAATGAGTTTAGAAAGTCGAAAACTAGCTCAAACTTTGAGTTGGGGAAAAGTGGCTGACGAGTACGTTGAACTTTATAAAAAGACATCAAATAAATGAAAGTTGATTATAAAAAAATATTAAAGTTTGTTTTGAAGTTAATCGTTAGCTCGGCCTTTGTTATTTGGCTTGTTTTTAAAATTGAGTGGCAGGAAGTTTTTGTGTATGCTTCAAAAATTTCTTTGGGCTATATTGTTTTGTATGTCGCTGTGCTTCTCTTGGGAATGATGATTTCAGCTTGGAAATGGAAGATGCTACTTGCACACAAAGATATTTCCATTAGTTTGAAAAAAAGTTTCCAACTTTATCTGACGGGAGCTTTTATTAATAATTTTATGCCTTCCACAATCGGAGGGGATACTTATCGTGCGTATCAGGTTGGTAAAGAAACTCAGAAATATTCTGCAGTTAGCTCAAGCGTGGTTTTTGATCGTATAACGGGGCTTTTTGCGGTAATGTTGCTTACGGGAGTGGTTGCGATTTTTCAATGGAGCGAGATTTCGAAATATCCGGAACTTCGATTGGCAATTATTGGTGTGCTTATTGCAATGCATGGAATTATTCTTTTTGGGGTGTTGACTAGATTTTCATTCTGGAAAAAAATTGCGGTTAAATTTCCAAAAATTATTCAAGATTTTGCTCAGGAACTCGTACATTATAGACAGGACAATGTGTATCTCAAAGCGATTGGAATTTCTGTTTTGTTTAGTTTTGTTGGGTTGGCGTTGGTTAATTGGGTTCTTTTTTCCGGACTTGGAATAACGGTTGGAATAATGCAATATCTTTCAGTCATTTTTCTTATAAGCATAATTTCTGCTTTGCCAATCAGTATAAATAATATTGGTCTTAAGGAGTGGGGATATGTAACATTTTTTGGTTTTTTCGGGGTTTCTGCATCAGCAGTTGTTACCGTAGCACTTCTTAGTAGAGTTTTGCAGATGATTGTCAGTTTTGCTGCGCTACCAGCGTATTTGAGAAGCAAAAAGAATTAAAGCAATACTAAATGGTACAGTATGCTTTTGCGTTAAAGGGTGATATAATAAAAAAACTTAATTAATCATTATTTTTTAAATTAATAATCAATGAAAAAAGTAAAATTATTTCTGTTATTATCCTTGGTTTTTCTTTTGTTTCCGCAATTTAGCTATGCAAAAAGTGTAGGTTGGATTTCTGATATTCACGCGGGAAGTGCGAGTGTCAGAAATGAGGACAGTAAGGTTGGGAACATTCAAGAACCAAAAAAATATGCAGAATCACTCAATAGTGTTTTGAGTGAAATGAAAAAGAAGTCAATCAATACGGTTATAGTCAGTGGGGATATGCTTAATCTTGGCGAAAAAAAATATGTCGATGAGATGAAGAAGATCGCAAAAAAATATAAAATGAATATGATTTGGGTCAAGGGAAATCATGATAAAAAGGATGCAATGAAAAAATTTGGCAGCACTTATTTTTACAAAGACTATGAAAACACAAGGATAATTGTTCTGGATAATACTTCCATCTATAATGATTTTTATGGCGATTTGCCGCAGGAACAAATTGATTGGTTAAAGCAAGCTCTTTTGACTTCGAATGATGTTGTGATTTCTATGCACATTCCAATTTTCTCAAGAAGCAGTGAGGGGCGTCTTTTGCTCGACAGGTATAAGGAATTTGAAAACATTGTAAGCACAAGTGGGAATGTTAAGCTGGTTTTGTTTGGTCATTTTCATGAAAATTATGAAACAGAATTTAATGGTGTGAAATATAAAATACTTCAGCCACTGAACAAAAAAAATGAAAACAGATCGTATGGCATTGTTGATTTGGACAATTATTCTGTTAATTATACCAAAGCAAAATCCATTTCATATAATTCTGGGGACCCAAGAACGGTCAAGATTTCAAGAGCTAAGGCAAAAAATGGAGTTGTCTTGAAACAAAGCGGAAGTAATTTCTCAAAGAAAAGTGAGGTACAATTGTTTTTTTCCAAAGCAGATGGTAGCTATGAATTAGCAAAAAAGACTGTAACTGATAAAAATGGGAAATTTTCTGTAAAAAATAAAATTGTTGGCAAGTCTCCCGGTAAATATAATTGGTACGCCTTGGACACTAAAACTAACAAGAAATCAAAAAAATCTTATTATACGGTGGTAAAATAAAAAGAAATAATAAAAATTACCTCGATATGTAATCGAGGTAATTTTTTATTTATTATACTAAGTTAACTTAGTAAATGTCATCTTGAGCGGAATTGAGACCAATAGGTCGAAATGAAGTCGAAAGATCTGGGCCCAGATTCTTCGACTTCGTTCATCTTCCTTTCAGTCAGATTCTCTACGCTCAGAATGACATAGTGGAAGTAATTAAGTGCGGAAACTTGTTTTATAACTTGTCTGCGGCTACTACTTTCACGAAGTTGTTTGGTCTGTTGTCTAAAATAGTAATGTGCTCAAAACTTTCAGAATCATAAGCTTTTCTGAAATCTAGACGCGCTGAAAATTTAGATTCTCTGTCAGTCGAAACAACATAATATTTGAAGTCAACAGTCTTTAATTCTTTGGCGTTGTATCCCGTGTAGCATTTGCCGACAAAAACTGCGCACACAGCTCCTTTGTCTGACCAAACATTTATTTCACGAGCATTGGGCAGGGTATTTAAATATTGTCCGGCTTCATAACTCCCGTCACCCATTCCTTTGTAATTGGCAATATAAGCATCAGGAAGCAGTGAGGATGAGTAGGTTAGGAAATGTGGGTTACTGGCAAAAATTCCAATTAATGAAAAAACAGCAGTTGCTCCAATGGCGATTGCTTTGTGTTTCGGCTCTGTTAATTTTAAAAATTCTAAAAATTTATAAATACCGATAGCGGCGATAATAAAAGCCAAAGGATATAGAGCAATTTGATAACGGACAGTGGCAACAACGTGATTGACAGTTGAGGCGAGATAATAAAAAACAATAAGAGATGCTAAATAAAAAACAGTTAGGTTAATTCGGGAATAAGAAAATTTCTTCTTTATAACAATGGAAGCAACTCCAAAAAGAAGACCAAAAAGAGCTAGTGGGGAAATGCTAAAAATCAATCCATAAAAATCGGTCACAATGTTACCAACAGATTTCATTGCAAGCAATGGGTTACTCTGTGAATTTTTTGGTGAAGCGGCAATTGTTGGAAAATCAAATGGACGCATTCCAAGATAAGTATCAAAAAGGGTAAAAATAATAATCAAAACAAAGAAAACAGAAAGACCAATAAATAATATGTTCTTGAAACGTGATATTTTTTCCAGAATCCATCCGGTAACTTTGCTTTTTAATACGAGCCAATCTAGACCAAGAAAAATAAAGAAAGCTGCAAAGATTGGCCAAGTTGATTCAAAGGCTTTACTAAGAAAAGTTCCTTCTAATAATTTTTCTAAGTTAATCCAAGTAGCTGGAAAGAAAATAAAATAAATGAAAGTTGCAAAGAAAATCAAAGTCAGATAATCAATAATCGCACGTTTGAAATATGCCCTGAGCGGTTCCTTATTTTCATTGGAAAAAATATATTCAGAAAATGGCAATAGCAGATAAAAAATAATCAGAAGGTTTGAAACATATTTAGTAAGCAGGGAAAAGCCCAGAAAAACACCACTTACTAAAAGATAATTCAGATTTTTTTCTTTCAGGAAAATAAAATAAGCCAAAAGTGAAAGTGGCATAAAAATCCAAAGCAGGGAATCGGGGTTTATTATAAGGGAAACGCCTAATAAAACTGGAGAAAAACCGATCAGAACAAATGAGATCAGTGCAATTGTTTTGCCAAAAAGTTTTTTTAGAAAAAAGTAAAAGAGTGGGAGCATTGCTAAAGTAAAAAGAAAGATTGGCAGACGGAAATAAAAATTAATGTCGTTTATGATCATTAGTTGCTCGTCTGTCTTTGGTTTTTCGCGAAGATTTTTGTATAATATTGGGTCATATTTTAACAGTCCAAAGCCAGACAGGATTGCCACTGTGATTCCTGGTTTATCGTTGACGTCAGTTTTGCTCCAATTTGCATCTTTGACTGATTCCCAAAACTTGGAAGTTCTGCCATAAGTCCAATAGGGTTCATCTACCGCTGAATAATTTTCAAGCCTGGTTAGTCCTAAAAAGAGATTTGTTCCTAAGACCAATAAAATGATAGCTGGTACGAATATTTTTTTGTACATATAAATAGTATTGAAAGTATTTTTATTATATTTTAAGGGGTTGTGTTCATTGTATGGCTTTAAATGCAGCCCTTAATTTTTGTTTGCCTATTTCCTTTTTGAGCACGTTTTTGACCCAAGACTATGGCCGCCAACTCAAAGAATTGCTGTCGCAATAATTGGCCAAAAAGAAAACAGGCAAACAAAAATTTCAAAGCTATTTTTTTAAAACCGTATATTGCGTATGATATATTTTAACTAGTCCAAGCCTAGCACAAAACTTTGTTTTTTGAAAGCTCTTTCGAGGGTTGTTTTTTTGCTAATTAGGAGATATAATTACATCATATTTGTTTAATAGTAAATGTAATGCCAAAACAATTCAAAAGGACAATAATTTGGCTTTTACTGGGCTTTTTTTTGATAGCATTGATAGTTTTTTTGAACAATAAAAGAACAGAAAAATCTGATTATAAGATAGGGCTGGTTACGGATATTCATGCTGGCAATGAAAAAACCAGATTTAATATTGATGGTGTGGATTATGGTTTTCCGCGGGAATACAAAAAGCTTTTCCTGAAAACATTGCTTGAAATGAAAAAAGAAAAGGTTGATTTCGTACTAGCGATTGGCGACAATACTAATAATGGGAAAAATCAATATGCCGATACCTTGGTTAAAATTGCCAATGAAAATAAAGTTGAGGTTATTTGGGTTAAGGGAAATCATGATAGAGAAAAAACTAATGTAATGCGAAATTTTGGTTTGAAAGGCAAATATTATTATTTTGTGGATAAAGGTTCTTGGCGAATAATTGTTTTAGATAGTTCGGAAATAGACCCTACTAATACTGGGGGAATTTCCTCGGAGCAAACATTATGGCTAAAAGAAACACTTAAAACTGAAAAGGATATCATAATAGCAATGCATCATCCTATTTATAGTGAGTCTGATTTGGAAAAAAGGCATCCTGTGTACGACGAATTTCAAAAAATCATTGAAGAAGCAGGAAACGTGAAGTATGTTTTTTCCGGTCATTATCATACTGTTGATTTTTCAAAAACAGTAAATGGTATTGAATATCAAATAATAAAATCTCTAACGCTTGAAAAGGATGTGCCAAATTTTAAGATTATAAATATACAAAAATGATAAAAAATAAATTTAATTTTAGAAAACTTAAAAAGAAAACTCTTTGGATAATGCTGGGTTTGTTTTTGCTAATGTCTGTGTCATTTGCACTTAGAACGTATAAATTCGAAGATTGGCTTTATTTCAAAATGGATCAATCGCGCGATGCTCTTTTGATTAGTAGCGCCTTGGAAAATGGGGCAGGATATTTGCCACTTTTGGGGCCACGCGCAGGAGCAACTGAGGTTGATGGTTATTTGCGTTTGGGTCCAGCTTATTATTATATGCAATATGTTGCAGGAGTTTTGTCTGGTGGAAATTTGCCTATGTCAAATGCATATCCTGATCTTTTTTTTGCAATTGCTGTGATCCCGCTACTCTTTGTTTTTTTGCGTTTATATTTCAGCAGGTTTAATTCCTTTTTAATCACTGCAATGTATGCTTTTTCGTTTCTTGTTATTCAATACTCACGTTTTTCTTGGAATCCAAATCCCTTGCCGTTCTTTTTTATCCTAGCTTTTTACGGACTGCTCCGATTTTTCAAAGAGGATGATTTCAAAAAAAGTTTATGGTGGATTGCACTTTGGTCATTTGCGCTTGGGGTTGGCGCACAGCTACATTTTTTTGGATTCTTCAGTTTGCTCGGTATTTCCGGCTTGATGATTCTTTGGTATTGGGAAGTTTGGAAAAAAGAAAATTGGAAAAAATATTTTTCAAAAACAAAACTGAAGTCATTTGCAATTTTTGGAGGGTTGGCTTTGAGCGTTTTTCTTTTTGTGTCTGCGCCGATGATTATCAGTGACATATACCGCGACGGAGAAAATTCCAGAAATTTTGTGCAGGCGCTTGGTAGCAAGCCTGAGAAGAAACCTCTTTTGAGCAAGGTTAATAAAAATGTCAGCGAGAGTTTTAAATATTATTGTTTGCTTTCAACTTCGCAGTGCGTCAGTGGGGACGGTTTTGATGAAGAAAATGTAATTCCAGCAACGTTGGTAATATTTTTAATGCTAGTTGGACTGGGATTTGCTGTTTTTGAATTGCTAAATTTGAAGGATAAGGATAAGAATAAAAAAGATTTTCTATTTCTTATTATTGCTTGGATGGCAGTATTTTTTGTTTTATCAATACCTGTTTCATTTCAAATTCGTCCGCGTTTCTTTATTGTTGTATTTGCTGTTCCATTTGTGCTGTTTGGTTTTTTGTTAAAACTGTTGCAACAAAAATTCGGCAAAAAGGGTCTTTTGTTAAGCTTGCTGTTTGCTGTGGTAATTGTTTTTTGGAATATGAAGGGAACATTGGCGTGGTTCAAAGAACAACAACTTTCGCAGCAAGGGGACACCAAAATCAAGAGAACTTTGATTTTGAAAACTAAAGACGGAGTAACATTAGGGCAATTGCAAAAAGCTGTTGATTTTATGCTTGAAAGACATAAGCAAGGTGCAAAGATTTATTATTATGTGAAACCAGAGCACGTTTCTCCAATAAAATTTCTTTTGGGTCAAAAGGGTGGAGAAGATTTGCGATTCAGCGTTATTGGTAAGGAGGCTGTAGTTGGAGCGCAATTTTTTGCAATCATTCCTACTGGCACTGATCCAGAATCGGGGTATAATGATTTTTCAATGAAATTCGGTGTTAAATATAATGTTTTGGAAGTTGAAAAAATAGGACAGATTACTATTTTTGAGGTTCAAATGCTTGATATGAAAATTAAAAAAACAGAGGAGCTCTTGGTTCAAAATAAAACCAAAAGCAAGAGTGACAGAGTTTTTTGGAGAGATGTTTTTGACTTAGGAGAAAAGGATGAAGTGGTGGAAATTATTGAAACCGAAACCGAAGAAAATAATTAATATGCAAAAAATATTTTCATTTTTAAATAAGTACAAGTATTGGTTTTTTTGTGTTGCAATTTTCTTTGCGATTGGACTTCGTGTTTGGGATTTTTCAGGTGGAATGCTACTTAAAGGTGATCAAATCAGAGATGCGGTGATGTCAGCGAGATCTTTTGAAAATGGTTTTGGAGAATTGCCACTGCTTGGACCGCGAGCGGGTGGAACAATGCTAAGGCTCGGTCCGCTTTTTTATTATTTTCAATCGGCTAGTGCGGCAATTTTTGGTTCCATTGAGCCGGCAGTCTTGGCCTTGCCTAATCTGCTTTTTTCATTGCTGGCAATTCCACTATTTTTCTTTTTGATGCGTTTGTATTTTTCTGAGAAAGTTAGTTTGATTTCAACAACATTGTTTTCTTTTTGTTTTTTGGCTTTTGAATATTCGCGTTTTGCTTGGAATCCAAATTCAATCCCGTTTTTTGTCTTGCTCTTTTTGTATGCTTGGCTGCGTATTTTTTCTGATAGCGAAAGAAAAAAATGGCAATGGTTTTTGCTATTGGGAACTGCTTTTGCAATAGCTTCACAATTGCATTTTACCAGCATGGTGGCACTGGGAATTTTTGCAGCAGTTTTTTTGATTTTCAGGTATAAAAATTTTTGGCAAAAAGTTGGCTGGATAAATTTGGTTGTCTTTCTTGCGACAGTTTTGTTTTTTTATATACCTGTAATCGTAAGCGACGTTTTGAGTAAGGGGGACAATCTCGATTTGTTTTTCAAGTCAATTGGCAGTAAAACTTCAGACCACACTGCTTGGCAGAATATTGGCAGGGAATTTTATTATTTCGGAGAATATTATTTCAGAATAGCTTTTGGTTATATGGGGTCTTTGAAGATTTTGCATTATCTTGGCACCCTATTATTATTTGGCGGAACAGTGCTTAATGTTTTGCTTTTGCGCCAAGAAAAAGAAAAGCAAAAGAAAGATTTCCTGTTTGTTATTTTAGTTTGGACGGCAACTTTTTTTCTGCTTTATTTTCCCTTGGCCTATGAAATAGACAAGCCAAGATTTTTCTTGCCGCTGATGTTTTTGCCGTTTTTGCATCTGGGATTATTGTGGCGTTGGAAGAGTTCTTTTGAAAAAACAAAAAAAATAAGCGTGGTTATTTTGGCGCTTTTGATGCTGGCAGGAAATTTGACAGCCTCTCTTTTGTGGCTTAATGAATTTGCTAGAGCTCAGCGCGGAGCACTTAATGCTAAAAACACTGTTATTTTGAAAGTTAAAAAAGATGACGCTTGGTGGACTTGGGGTATGATTGAAAAAACAGCGAAAATTATGTCCAAGGAATGCCAAGGGGGAGCGATCTATTATTATTTACCAAAGCAAAGTCAGGAATTTCAAGATGTTTTTGAATGGGCTTTTAAATTGAACGGAAAACAACGACCGTATAGTTTCGCCAAAAAAATAGATTTTGAAAAAAAAGGTTGCTATTTTGCGATTAGTAAGCAAACATATGAAATGGATAAGTTGATGATCTTGGGAGATTTTGAAAAAACTGGAAACGCTGGGGACATTGCGATTTATAAAATGAAAAGAGAGAAGACTGAAGAGGCGGTTGTTGTTGAAAAAAAGAATGAGCCAATCTTGGAGGATGAAGATGACATTTCAATACAAACACACCAGCGTTTATATTGGAAGGATGTTTTCAAGAAAACTAATAACTAACAACTGACAACTAATAACTTACAATTCACAATTCACAATAATGATTAAATTAGAAAAATATTTCAGCAGGATTAGAAATCTGATGGAGCAACATCCGACTATTGTTGCGACTGTGTTTTTTTTGATGCTTACTTTTTTGTTTACTTTTCCGCTGGGAATTCATTTTTCTTCTCAGGTTCCCAATGGCGATGGAGATGCATATCAGGCATTTTCTAACATCGAACTTCATTCAAAAGCTCTTGTCGGTTTGGATTTTTTTGCGCAAGGAAAATTGCTTTTGAGCGATCTTGGAACGTATTCTCCGTATGCTTTTTTGAGTTTGTTTTTGAATAAGTATGCGGTTTATAATACGATGTTTTTTCTGAGCTATGTTTTGAGTGGGTTGGGTGCATATCTTTTGGCATATTATTTTACCAAAAGAAGAGGTGCTTCCTTGGTGGCTGGAGTGCTTTTTGCTTTTGCTCCTTTTCATTATTATCAAACAGTGGCCGTGCATCTTGGCTCAATGCAGCAGCAATGGATTCCATTTGCTGCTTTGTTCCTGCTTAAATTTTTGGATAAATTTAAATTTAAAGATTATCTCTTGTTTTTGTTTTTTCTTTTTATGTTGGCCATCTCGGAACATCAAATGCTTGCTTTTTCGCTACTGTTTTTCTTGACTTTGATATTCGTGCGAATTTGGCAAGACAAAGAATTGCTTAAAAATAAAAAATTATGGATATATTTGGGAAGCTCATTGTTTTTCTTTGCCCTCGTTGTTTTCTTTGTTTTTGGCGACTTGCTCAAAGTGGCAACATCGGAAAATAATTTTTTGGATCCGGGGATGGGCGCGGCAAAAAAATATGCTATGAATGCTTGGGAGCCACTTTTGCTACCAGCTTTCCATTCAATTTGGCCTGAAATAAATGAATGGCTTAGAAAAACCGTGAAAATTTCTGCTGATTGGAGAGATTCATATTTTGTTGGACTTTCAACGTTAATTTTGTTGGCTGTTTTCGCTTGGCAAAAATTGCGCAGGAAGAATAAGCTGGTTTTGGAAAAAGCAGAAGAGCAAGGTTTAAAATTATGGTTGATAACTTTTTTGGTAATGTATATTTTTGCATGGGGTCCTGGGTTCAAACTTTTCAATTTCGATTTTCCTTTGCCGTATTATTTGGTGTATAAATTTTTGCCTTTTTATGAAAATATTCGCGTGACTGGCAGACTTTTTATGTTTGCAATGTTGGCTTTGGCAATTGTAACTTCCTTTGCAATTAAATATTTGCAACCAAAAATGAAAGAAAATTTTTGGAAGAAAAATTTTGTCGGTGTGATCGTTTTTGTTGTTATGTTGGAGTTTTGGGTAGGACCGCTTAAGACAATGTCACTTGATCATTCTCCTTTTTATGATCGTCTTGCCAGTGAGCAAGGCTCCTTTAAAATTTTGGAAATTCCCGGTAGCACTGATTATGACTTTGCCAGTTATAAAATGCTTACAAATAATGCTCACAACAAACAGTCGCTGGATGGGATGCCTTTGGCAAGAAAAAATGAAGGACAGTTTGATTTTCAACAAACTACTCCGATTCTAAAGCAATTGTTGTATACGCTGCCCAAGGGCAATAATCCGGAAACAAAAGAGGCGGAAGATATTTTGCGAACTGATAATTTTGCAAATGCTACTGACATCTTAAATTATTACAACGTTAAATATATAACAATCAGCAAAAAATATACTGATGACAAGATGCGCAAAAATACCGATGAGTTTATAAGAAAATATATTGAACTTGATGGTGTGTATGAAGACGAATATCTGGTGGCGTATAATGTTTCAGTCAAACAACCTTCGGGATATTATGTTAAATTAAACACCGACAACGGACAACTTTCATTGGCTACTGAACCTAGGGGGGAAGAATATTTTGCAAGAAAGCTCGGCAGTGGAGCTGAATTGGAAATTTTCAATATGGGAAAAGATCAAATTAGCGCGTCACTTGATATTGAAGCCAAATCTCCAGAAAATTATAAAATGGTAATTGTTTTGCCGGATGGAAAAAGAAAAGAGATTAATCTCGCAGCTGATTTTAAAACTGAAAATGTGTCGTTTGTTTTGGCAGCAGGAATAAACAAAATTAAGTTTGAACTTTTTGATTCATCTGGCAAGGAAATTATGCTTAATGAAAAAGCAAAGGGTGGCGCCTTGGTCAAGGAGATATCAATCAAAAACAAAACAGAGAAATAAACCCCCCCAAGTTGTTTTTTGAAAGTTTTTGTTAGTTGTAGTGTATATTTCTATGTAATTAGGATGAATACACTATTATGAAAAACAGCTATATAATATTAACTTTCGTGTTCGCATTCTTTTTTTCTTCAATTCCAAATGCTACGGCTGATTCTTGGTGGGGCGATGGTGCCAAAAGCAAGCAGTGGGTTTTGTCTCACGGTGGAACAATTATCAGATATTCAATAATAGCAAATGGCTCAAAAGACAGATATAAAGCTGTTTTGTATAAAGATGGGAAAGTTGTTGAATGGGAAAATGGAAAAACTGGAATGTTTGATGATCCAAAGGATGCTACATATGTGGTAAAAGCTTTTAAGGGAGGAATAGACGAACAAAACAAAACTACTAAGGGAGGAAAAAAGATTTTGAGCAGTGGCCCAATAGTTGCGCATCCTGGAGAAACTATCATTGTGACTTTGAATGATTTTAGCAATAAAGTTACCGTTGTTTCAGACAGGAAAGTTATTGCTGCAAAAAAAGCTGCTCCGCCAGTTGTCGAGAAAAAGATTCAGCCAGTTGAACAATCCGCACCAATTTCTGCACCTATCGAAGAGCCAAAAGAAATAGTTCCGCCTTCGGTTGTTGTTACTCCTGATGTTAAAGAAGAAATAAAAGCAGAAGTGACTGAAGTGGTTCCTGTTTTTCCAAAAAATGATCCAGTTCTAATGTTACCATTTCTTTCTGACTCAAAACCTTTCGGATTTTAATTTGCATTTTGATGATAACAAAAAAGACTCACCCACGAGTCTTTTTTGGAATGCATTTTTTGTTATATGCTATATGTTATATGTTTTATGGCCTATGCGCTTGGTTCGTTGCCGGAAAGTTCTTCTTGAATTTCGGTTTTCTTTTTCTTGGAGATGATACTTTTTAAATATTCAAAATCTGTTAGTGTGATTTCTTTTAGTAAAATTAAAATGAAAAGATAAAGTGAGAGAAGTGCGACAGACCAAAGCAAGAAAATAAATGTGCCTTGTGAGAAAAACAGGGAAGCAAGGTACATAATAATTCCGGCAAAAATCATTTTGAGCAAGCTTTTAATTTTAATCAATGTTCCGAAATCTTTTTGAATGTAATATAAAATTGCGAGCATTACCACGAAAGAAGTGATGGATGTTGCGATGGCGCTTCCAGCAAGGGCATATTTTTTGATCAAAATCACATTAAGAATGGTGTTGAGAATGACACCGAAGATTGAAATCCACATTGGAATCTTTGTTTTGCCGGCGCCGTTAGCCACAAAGCTCATTACATAAAAAATAGTGAGAAATCCCACGCCATATGCCAAGATCGACATTGGATATGCTGCATCAAGATATTTGGCGGAATAAAAAAGTTTGATTATTGGAGCAGAAAATTGCGCCATCAAAATTACAGCTGGAATCAAAAAGATTAACATCAGACGCAGGGAGTGTTGAATAATTTGATTGGTTTTGACGCTGTCATTTTGAGAAGTGCTTTTTGAAACCACTGGCAAAAGCATTATCGTGAGCGCATAAAAAATGTAATATGGGATGCGTCCAACGGTTAGGGCAGCGTTATAAATTCCAGTTAGATGATCATTATGCAGGATGCCTTTTACGAGGTATAAATCGATGCTGATGAGGAGTTCATAAGCCAAAAAGAACAATATGACTTGCCAAGCGTAGTTAAGCAGTTTTTTGGTCTCAAATTCAGTCTGTAGGCTCAAATTTTGCATCTTGGCGGCCTTTTTAATCTCTTTGGTATATTTGAGCTGGTCAAGAGAAAAGGCGATTATAAAGACGCTTAATGCGGCTAGGGCATATCCCACAATCGATCCTGGCACTCCAAAAGCGTATGCTAGGCCCACAATGGCCACTACCTTTAAGATAGAGCGCAGGGTTTTAAGAATTGATTGGACATTGAACTTATGCAGGGCTGTATAGAAGGAAAAATAGAAGGATGCGGCAGCAAAAGCTGGGATTATAAGGGTTGAGATGCGGAATAGTGGTGTCAGTGTTGGATCACCCAGTGCCCAAGCAATTAGTGGCGCGCAGAAAAAGAAGACAACAGTGATTGAGCCAATAAGAATGGTTTGCAAGATTAGTGCCTTTCTCTTAATAACAAGCACGAGGCGCGGGTTGGTTTCAAAAATCTCGCTGATATATTTTGCCATCGCGGTTGGGATGCCGTTGCCGATCAAAATTATAATCATCGTGGTCATTGTCACAACCAATCCATAGCGACCATAATCCGCTGGTCCCAAAATGCGCCCCACAAAAGAGTGGATGACGTATCCAGAAAGGTTGAAGATTATTTCACTGGCAATCAGCCAGAGGGTTGATTTGGCGAGATTTTTTGAGGTCATCGAAGATGAAAAATTTCAAATGTCAAAATTAAAATTTCAAATAAATGACTAAATATTTAATTTATTAAAAAATATTTTTATCATTAAGAAATTTGAAATTTATTTGATATTTGTAATTTTTAATTTGAAATTATTTATGCTATCTGGGATTTTATAATGCTAAATATTTCTTCCTTGTTTCTATTGCCATCAATTATTTTTAAATTCCAGACAGTTGCTGCTTGGTCGAGAAGCGCTTTTTTCTTGTTTAAATATTCCATTCCTTGATCTGGCACGCGGTCACGCTTGATGATTTCGTTCGGGTCGGTGTTGAGGTAAAAAGCGAAATCGGGAGCAGGTATGAATTCAGTTGAAAGTTGAAAGTTGAAAGTTGAAAGTTTGGATTCTAAATATGCAATATTAATTATATTGTCGTAGAAATAGCGGTCGGAAAGAATGTAGTCGTAGCCGGAGTTACGTAGCTTGTTACGTAGCAAAACAAAACGCAGCAAATCAATGCGCAGCGCAACTTTGCGAAGTTGGATTTGCAGCCAACCAGCCTCGGTCACAGACTTTGTTTGTTGTGAGTTGTTTGTTGTGAGTTGTCGGTTATATTTATTGGCGATTGAAAACTGGACAGCGTGAAAATAAAAAACTTTTTTACCTTGTTTTTCAAGATAATTTTTCAGCAATTCTATTTGAGTTGATTTTCCCGAACCATCCAAGCCTGAGATTGAAATTATTTTCACAAAAGTTTATAAGGTTCATAAAGTTCTTAAGGTTCATAAAGTGTTTTTGTATTTACTTTATAAACTTTATAAACTTTATAACTTTTTACTATTTAGTACATTATCACTGCCACTGGTTGCATCTTGGCGACAATGTGTGCGACGCCATTGGCTTCAACTCCTTTAATCACTTCATCGATATTTTTATATCTGGCGCTGTCTTGGTTGATGACGATTGAAGACTGGGCGTTGTAAAGTCGGACACCTTTTTCT
Organism: Candidatus Moraniibacteriota bacterium; assembly: GCA_003507445.1. Lineage (GTDB taxonomy): Bacteria > Patescibacteriota > Minisyncoccia > Moranbacterales > GWC2-37-73 > UBA12068. The sequence goes on along the minus strand of DNVR01000004.1, from coordinate 29,549 downwards.
TCCATTTTGGCAAAAAGTTCTTCTTTGTTCGAGATGCTTTTTTCATTGTTGTTTTTTCCTTTGCCAGTTCCGTGCGGTGCAGAATAAAAACTCTGGTCGTTTCTGTCGGTGCCGACGCAGATGTATGCATCAGTACTCATTGAAGATGGGATGAATGCTGGTTCTCCTGTTTCTTTGTAAGTCGGATGGTGCGACATTTTTGCAGGACCAAAGGCGCGCGAAGTGTTGGAACGATGAATCATCACATCTTTTCCGAAGTGCTCTTCTTTGGTAATGGAAATGTGCGGCAGGTCATAAATTAAATCCATTTCAGGGTCGCGACCCAATATTTTTTTGATAGCCTGCGAAATGTTGTGCGTGATGACGGCTCGGTTGGCTGTCCCGAAATTGCTTGCAGCAGCGCGGGCGTTCATATACATTTCGCCGTCTTCTCCATTGGCATCATATTTCAAAAGTGAATCATCCTTGGTCATATGCAATTTTATTTTTTCCTGCATTTTTTTGTAAACATTTTTTTTGCGAGAACTGAATGTAAGGCGACCAAGCGCAACCATAATGGCTTGTGAAAGATGTTCAGCTTTTTTGGCTGTGTGAGTATACATTGTGTATTGACCAAGAATGCCACTTCCGGTGTGAATCATAAAAAGATATTGGCCCTTTTTAATTCCAAATTTCTCTGCCATCTCAGCATCAACAATGTCTCCAACTTTCATCAAGTCAAGAAAGTGATTGCCGGCTGCGCCAAGAACACCCAGTCGATATTTTGCAAAGTTTAAATATAGTTTCGGGATGACATCAAAAATATCTTGCGGGGTCATTTCTTTTTCAAAAAAATTTCCTCCACTTTGGGTGTTTTCCAATTCATTTTTGGTGGTAATTCCAAGATGTTTGATGATGGCCTTTGTGCCTTGGCGGCAGATGTCCACCACGACATTGAAAGGAACTTTTGTGCCGACAAATTTTTTGGTGGGAACAACCTCTACCAATTTTTGAAATAGTGTGTGAATTTCTTCCGGCGAAATGTTTTCATCGCTGAGATTTGTTTTGACAAGTCGCATTCCACAATTGGGATCAGAGTCGTTAACTTGAGGGAGAATATATTTTTCACTGGCGATTGTTGTGCCAGCAGCATTTTTTCTTCCTGGTTTGGAACAAACATCTGGCATAGCGACGGTGCTTCTAAAAAAAGTGTCTTTATTTGAAGCAATGTCTTCCACTTGAGAGAATGTTTCTTCTTCTGGCAAAAGATTTTGATTCATAAAAAAAAGTGCCGGCACAGACATTTTGTCGGTTTTAAATTCTTTTATATCCTCAGAAAGTGATTTTATTTCGTACTTCATTTATTTATTATGCTCAAACGAATTCGTAATCTAAATATTTTTTAAAAAATTTGATTTTTCATTCGTCAGGATTTTAAAAGGTTATTGTAGGCTTCTTGATATCTTTTGGCAACATCTTGAATGTCAAAATTTTCTGTCACATAATTTCTTGCTGCTGCACCTATTTTGGCACATTTTTCCTTATTTTCAAATAGATCAATAATTGCGGCATTGAGTTGCGTTGAATCTTTTGGGTTAATAACAATCGAATTTTCTTGAGAGGTAAACTCTTGCAGGATTGGAAGATTTGAGATTATTACAGGTTTGGCGCAGGCCATTGCTTCAATGACAGCAAGCGGCACGTCAAATTTTCCTTGCATATTTTGAACTGGAAAAATTACAATATCTGAAAAATTGTATATTTTTGGCATATCAGAAAAAGTGTCCGTGAAAATAACTTTTTCCAAAATTCCTTTTTCTTTCAGTGTTGCAATGATCTCATCTTTTTTGCGCGCATCTTTTTCATTTTTTATGCGATTTGCAAAAACAAATTTGGCGTTGGGAATTTTCGCAAAAAGTTCCGGCAGGGAAGAGACAATGTCATCGGTTGCGCCCAAGCGAGTGTATTCTCCTGGATAGGAAATTACAAAATCGGATTGTTTGATTTTGAAAATTTCCATTGCGGAAAAATCTTTTGGCTTGGGGGAAAATAATTCAATATCAATACCAGGATAAATTCTCACAACATTTTTAAAACCAATTTTTTCAAGTTTGTTTTTTGCGTAGTCTGAATATGTGATGACAAGGTCGGCAAAAATAATTTTCTTGAAATCGTCGTCGGAAAAAAGATCTTCGCGCAAGGTGGCGATGGTTTGAATTGTTTTGGTTTTTTTGTCAGTAAGAAATGTTTTAAAAGCCCAGGTGTTGAGCTTGTTGGGCGTGAGCATAAAGTGGGCGATGTCAAAATTTTTGATCATCGGTGCAATTTTTAGTAGTCGCAAACGCTCACTCCAAACCAAATGATTTTTTGAATAAATTGGAATTTGGTTTATTTTTTCCGGAAAGTCGCTGATAATTCTCGGTGTTAGTAAGTTGAAATCAAAACCATCAACGCTTTTGGCGAGATAGTATGCGAAGTTCTTGGATGCTTCATCCCACGGAGGAGCGATTGGTCTTGTTATGAGTAATATTTTTTTCATTGAATTTTCTTGTATTATTTCTTTACTTTAAAAACTTTATTCACCCAGTGAAATTCGGCTTTGCCGATGCGAAGCAATTTCACGGGGTAAACTTTTTAACTTTACAAACTCTTGTATATCTCTTTAGTATTGCCATCGCTTGTGATGATGACGGTAATTTTTTTGTTTGTAATTCCATCTGAAGAAACCGGAATTGTTTTTTTTGCTCCATTTGCAATCACGCTGTTGCCTTGAGTGACACTGTCTTTGTCTGCCAAAATTTCCCAGTGAAAATTTGTACTGAGCGAATGATTTTCAATGGTAAAATTCAATGATTTGTCTTTAGGGTTTTCGAAATATATCATCCACACATTTTTAGTGTTGATGTCCGCTTGTTTTTTTTCGATGACCGACAAAAAAACAAAACTTGTTAGGAGAAAAAAACTTGTTGCTAAAATGATAAGTCTATTGTTCATAGTTATTGTGCTTTATGAAATATGGCTATGTCGTCGGCCGAATAGACCTGCCAGAATTCTTTTAGGCGGGAAAACTGAGCGCTGTCTATTTTTGGATTTATCATAATAAAATCAGTGCCGGTGCCGTCGTAACATTGCTTGGCTTCGGTTGTGGTTGGCGTGGATATCATAAAATTGGTGCATTGTTCGCGCTGTTTTGTTTCATCTTCATATCGCTTGAAATATCCTCTTGAAAGGGGATAGCTGTAACCGCGCATTGTGAAAAGTTTGATCCAAGAATCGCCAGCGAGGTAGTTGTGATCTTTGAGAATCATATCCTTGGCATCGCTGCGCTTGGTAATATATTCGGAAGCATTATACGTTTGCAATGCTTTATTGGCGCTGCTGTCATCGTTAAGCGCAAGGGCATTGTCATAAAGTCCGCTTGTTGCAATAAATGATAAGAAAACAAAAAAAGTGGCCAATAGAAAAATCGGGTTGAGATAATTTTTGCCTTCTGATTTGAGTGTGGTTAAAATTTTTATCAGTGCATATGCTGCAATGATGGCTATTGGAAATACAATATAACTGGCGACGCGATTGGAAGGAATGTCCACGAAAAGCCAATTGGGACGAAGCGACATAATGGTTAGTGCGACAATCCATCCAATTAAGAATGCTTGGCTGTATTTTCCTAAATTGCGAGCAAAAAATAATATGACAATTCCAAGGAGCGCAAAAGCAAAACGTGCTTCGCCAGCGGTTGATTTAAGTTCAGCGAATGTGAGACCGGTGCGGGTGGCTTTGCTTGGAGCGCCAACTGCAGTGTCAATAGCAGTGGTGTTGAGATAGGTTGGAGTATACAAGAATAAAATAAAAATAATTCCTGCTGCAAGAACGCCCAAAACCCAAGGAGAAAAAAATAATTTCATCCATTCTTTTGCATCCTGCAAAATTGTTTTATGGTTGATTATTGCATATGCGATGATTGTGAAAAAGAAAATAAATGCAAAAACAAAAGTGCTGAGATGATGCGTGTATGCTAATCCGAAACTTAAAAATAGTGCGTAGGCAAGAGTCTTTGATTTTTTTTCAATAAGCGCTTTCAAAAAAAGCAGGATGATTAAAGGTATTAAAAGGTTGCCAATATTATTTCCAATAACTCCACCACTGGCGAATTTTGCTTGAGGCGAAGCAATTGCCCAAAGAGGGCCAACGAGAAAAAGGGTCGCAGTAGCAATGGCGTTTTGGTGTTTTGAATTTTTAAACAGAGCTTGAGTGAGAACAAAAATAGCCAAAATAGACATAAGATGAATCAGAAAAAGCGTGATGACTGGGAATGCAGAGATAACACTAGCGCTTGAGATTATTGCAATGGCTGCAAATGGCAAATGTTCGCCAATAATAAAATCAGCAATAGGCGACGGTTTTCCCAATGAGAAGTCTTCTTGAATTTCAACTTTTTCATATTTCGGCAACTCTCCCGTGACGGCAATGACCCTTGTCCAATACATATGATGCCCAAGATCAGTTGAAGTTGGGAAAATAGCGTCTTTGAAATAAATTGTTTTAATAAAGATTGTCAGAAACAAAAGAGTGATGACCAAAATTGTGGAATGTTTTTTTATTCTGGATGATGAAATTGTCTGAGCTGGAATTGAAGATTCGTCTTTGTTTTTTCTGTGAAAAATAAAATAAACGGTAAGGCAAATAACACTAAAAAGAATGATTCCACCTACGATGCTATTTCGAGTGATGCCAAGAGGGGATTTGCCAAGTATGATTACAAGAAAATCAATTAAGGCTATGCTGCTTCCAAATGATAAAACGAATAATTCCAACAGTGAAAATTCCTTGTGCATTCTTGTGCCCAGAATCAGAAAAAACCCAGGGACAAAAAGCACTAGGATTAGTGTTAAATAAAGTATTGTTTGTGAGAAGATGAAATCAGGCATAAAAATATAATTTCTAATTTCTAATATCTAATTCCTAATAAAATCCCAATGACAAATTTCAAAAAGTTTAGATATTTATTAATTAGAAATTAATTAGAAATTGGAATTGGTAATTAGGAATTTAGCTTGTCTGGTATGGTCTTCTCTATCTCACTTAAATATATCTGTGAAATTCTTTTCCATTGATAATTTTCAATTACGAAATCGCGGACAGCTTGACCGTGTGTTTCGCGCGGACTTCCGGTTGCAAAAAGCTCGTTGATTTTTTGAACATAAGCATCAGTATTTTCCGATTCAATTAGAAATCCGTTTTTGCCTTCTTTGATGGCATCTTTCAATCCTTCCATATTGGAAGCGAGCACAGGAAGTCTTGATGCGCCAGCCTCAATCACTGAAATGCCAAAACCTTCCATATCGCCAGCAATTTTAATGTTTGGTTGCACAAAAAGATCTGCAGTCGCCCAGAGAACATTTCTGTCTTGGTCTGAAATGTATCCAAGCATTGTCACGCGGTTTTCAAGATTGTTATTTTTAATTGCTTGCTGGATGTTTTCTTTGTCTGGACCCGCGCCTGCAACAACGTATAAAAAAGTTTCGTCAAGTTTCGGCATCACGTTTGCTACAAACCACGCCACACCTTTTCTCTTGGCTAGTCTGCCGGAAGTCATTAAAACTTTTTTGTCTGCAATTGATTTCCCAATGATTTTTTCAAGATCATTTTGCGTCGCTTGGACAAGATGTTTTTCAGTGTCGACACCATTTGGGATGAAAACAAATTTTTCTTTTGAAATTCCACGGTTAACTCCTTCGTTGATTGTTTCATTTCCAACGGCAATTAATTTGTCAGCAGTTGGTATAAAATTATTTACCCATAATTTTTGATAAAATTTATTTTTCCAAGTCAAATCAAGTCCGTGTGTCACGATGACAACTGGTTTTTTTGTTATTTTTTTTACTAGCCAACAAGCATTGCCAAGAATACCGCTTCCTAAAAGTATTACGTCGTATTTGCTTGATGTTATCACTGCTTTTATGGGCGCATACAAAAGAAAAAATGGAAGCAGCCATCTTTTTTTGTTTGCAAGCAGTGTAATTTCAGCATATTTTGGAAGCCAGACTGAGAGCTCATAATTTTGAGTTTCAACCCCTCCAACAGTCGGCGGAAATGTATGTGAAATAAAGAGAATTTTCATAAATTTATCTTAATAATCATACAATTATGATAACGCATTTATGGTATTTTTACAACCCAACGCATAAAGGTGAAATGCACTTGGGCAAAGAAAAAATGCCAGCAAAATTTGCGGCATTTTTTCTGTTTTTGTGACGTGATTTTTGACTATTTCTTGTAACGCCATTTTCGAAGGGTGTGCGCTTGGTCTTCAATCAATTTTCGTGCAGACTTGATCATATCAGCAATAAAGGCAAAAATCAGAAATTGAACACCAACTACAAACAGTGTGATTGCGGCAAGTAGGACGTTTCGGTATGGGGTAATTTTGAAATCTTGAAAATACCAATAAAAGAAATCAACAAAAAATCCGATTGAGATGACGATCATTATCAATGCTGGCCAGCCAAAAAATTTCATTGGACGCACATCGCGCACAGCTTCAAGAATGATTTTTCCACTGTTGCTGACATAGTTGAAAATACTTTTCACAACTCGAGATTTTCTTCCAGCAAAATAAGTAACCTCAACTGGAATCCATTTTAATTTCAAGTTTTTTCCAATTGCGTCAATAATTGTTTCTTGAGTGTAAGTAAATCCGGGAGTGATGTTTAGTCTGATCATTGTTTCTCTGCTGTATGCCCTGAAGCCGCAAGTGAGATCATCAATTGGATAGTCCATAAAGCTGCCGATAATTTTAGCGGCAATAAGGTTTAGATAATATTTTGCTTTTGGCATATCTTTTGCCTCTTTATCTCCAAAACGAGTCGCACTTACCATATCAGATTCCTTGTTCAAGATCGGTGCAATAATTTTTGTGATGTCTTGAGGATTGAATTGTCCGTCAGCATCCATATTGCACATAATGTCGGCACCATTATCCAGGGCATGTTCCACTGCATTTTTGAAGGTTATTCCAATTCCTCTGTTGATGCCATTTGGATACACAAAATCAGCCCCAGCGTTTTTGGCAGCTTCAATAGTTTTGTCTTTTGAACCATCATCAATAACTTGAACCAAAACTTCATCAACACCTTCGATTGTACGTGGAATGCGCTTGATGGTTTCTGCAATTTTTTCTTCTTCATTAAATGCAGGAAGGTTTACAATCAGTCTCATACTATTGTTTTTTGATTATTAATTTAGGATCAACACAATTGAGATCACATTTGGCATTTTGAGTTCCTTGTTTGATAAATTCTTTTGAACAATCATTCAATTTTTGCTGACAAACAGACTTGCTTTCATTGAAATAATTCAAATTAACTTCATATCCAAAATAGGGAAGCGTGAAATATGCGACAACCGCGATTCCTGCGAGCCAGATTGCAAATTTAATGAGATGAAACATGAGTTCATGTAGCATGTATCATGTAGCATATAGCAAAAGAAATTCTAATGCATTTTTGTTACATGTTATATGTTTTATGTTATATGTTTAGCGTCCGATTCCGGCATAAATGATACCTGCTGCACGAATAGCTTTTTTGTCGAGACAGTTCCTTCCATCAATTATAACCTTGATTCCATTTTTCACAAAATCTTCAACAGGAATATTCTTAAATGCATTGTGATCAGTAACAATTACCAATGCTTCTGATTTTGATAAAATCTCATCTAAATCCTTGGCTGTTGCGATGTTTGGCATTGTTGGAATATATGGATCAAAAGCCATTAAATCGGCATCCATTTTTTTAATTTTTTCAATAATTCGAATCGATGGACTTTCACGCAGATCGCCAACATCAGCTTTATAGGAAATTCCCAGGACTCCAACGCGGGTACCCTTAACAGCTTTTTCAATTTCATTAAGTTTGTCCTGAAGCAATTCAACAGTATAATCGGCCATTCCATCATTAATCAATCTTGCTGCAGACAAGAATTTGTGTTCAAAATTGTTTTCTTTGCCCTTTTCAATCATATAATATGGATCAACTGGAATGCAGTGACCACCAACTCCGCAACCTGGGCGATGGGGCATAAAGGCATAAGGTTTTGAGGCCGCTCCTTTAATAACATTTGTGATGTCGATTCCAATGCGAGCATATGACATTGCCATTTCATTAACAAATGCAATGTTGATATCACGAAAAGCATTTTCCAAAATTTTCACAGCTTCTGCTTCACGGATGTTTTCCATAGGCACAATTTCCCCAGTCACAACTGACTTGTAAAATTCTACTGATCTTCTTAGTCCTTCTTCATCCAACGATCCAACAACGCGAGGAAGATTTGCAACTGTCCAACCTTTGTATTCATCTCCTGGATTGATACGTTCAGGACAATGTGAAATGAAAACAGTTTTGCCAACAACGAAACCAGCCTTTTCAAAAATTGGAGCAACAACTTCTTCACTAACCCCTGGGTTTACAGTTGATTCAAGAACAACTAGAGCACCTTCTTTCATATTGTCTGCAACTGTTTGGGAAGCTTCAATAACATATTTCAAATCAGGATTGTGTTTGCCATCAACTGGAGTTGGCACGCATATCAAATAAATGTCGTGATCCTTGATGTCTTTTGGATCTGTCGTTGCGTGTATTTTTACTTGCGGGAGAAGTTCCTCTAATGATTTTTCATAGAAAGGACTTTTTCCACTTTGAATTATTTTTATTTTCTCAGCATCGTTATCAAGTCCTGTAACATAGTATCCATTCTTTGCGCAAACCGCAGCCAATGGCAAACCGACATATCCCATCCCAATGATACAAACTTTTTTGTCCTGTGTTTTTGTCATAAAATATTTTTGTTACGTGTTAAATTGGCAGTGAAAATGTTTCTGAGCCAACTGGGTTTATTATATTCTTTTATGCAAATAGGGTCAATGGAGGAGTGTTATTTTGCTTGACTTTTTAGGTAAAAGGGAGTATAATGGGCAATCCACAGTGAATAACTCGCAGTGGCATAGCAGTATTTTAAAAATTTACAAAATTGCCTATTTAGAGGCAAATATCCGGCGAAAGCCAAAAAAAGGAGAGTGCCATGGCAAGAAAAATAAAAGAGGAGAGGTATCAGTTCTATCGTTATCACAATCTCTGCGACATAGATCACAGGGTGGTAGTGATTGGACTTGGATCATGCGGAGTAAAGGCAATCGAGGCGCTTCTTGAAATGGGAGTGGATCCGGTCGACATCGTTGCAGTTGATGCCTTCAACGAAAATCGATGGGGTTCCAGATCAGTTTTCTTTGAACTTCACGAAAAACTCAAGATGTCTTTCCCTGATGAAATCGGTTCTGCTCCCGGTATCACAGCTGTTCCTGAAACTGGAACTGCAATTACAAACCCGATTACTGATGACCTGGCTTATGTCCCTGCTGCTGCCTGTGAAATTGCAATTATTGCGCTCGATGCTCCCGGAGTTGACAATCTCGAAGCATATGCACAGCGGCGCTACCAGGATATGATTGCTGCTAAAGAAATGGTGACGCTCGCTCGTCTTCATATCCCTGTTATTTTTGTCGCAGACAGAGATAATCTGAACTTAATCATGGATCAAATCCAAGTGCTGCTTGAAAAGGAATATGCAGCAGAGAAGGTTCGGACGGAAAAAGTAGCAAAACTGCTCGAGCAACAGAAGCAGTGAGCAAATAATAATATTGCGTAATTGCGATAAATCCCATGAAGTCTTATAAAAGACAGCGTGGGATTTTTTTATTTTTAAAAATGAGTAATTCGCTTGACTTTTTGGTGGAAAAGGAGTATAATGGGTAATCCACAGTGGATTGTCCACGGTGGCAAAATTGTACTTAAAACCGCCTTTTATAGGCAAAATATGGCTACGGCCACATTATCGAAAGGAGAGAAGCGATGGACATCAGAATATTTGGACCCGCATTCAATGTGGGAAAAACGATTGTAACCCTTATAGAGGAGTTTGCTGACGTACAGCAAGTTCTGAAAAGAAAGGGTCATAATCTCCAAGTGCTGTTGATGAATGATAACTCAACAGACAACACTGGCAAGCTGATGGACCAATCAGCTAAGAAGTATAAATGGCTGGAAGTCCGCCACAACGCAACAAACCTGGGCAACTCCGCAAATATCATTGCAGGCTATACCTGGGGTGCTGAGTCGGACGCTGATATTGTCGGTTGCATGGACACTGATGGTGAGCATTCGCCATATGCCATGATTCGTCATATCAGTATGATTGAACGGGGGGTATGCGACGGCATTTCCGGCAGCATCATTTTTCCGGATCACCATGTCGATCGCAAGGCAATCGAGAAAACAATGCTCGAAATCAACACACTGGGAACCAGCGGTAACGAAGATGTCTTAAAGAAAGCGCTCGAAATTATGAGTCAGCTTTCTGCGGAAGTTTTCTTGTGCGACGATCACAATGATCGCAACATGATGCGCTTTTGGGGTCGGATGCAAAGCACGATGGCTGGTGTGGATGGGACATTCTACATTCAATCGCCGGGCTACAATCTCCATCAGCGCCATAAGGTTGCTGAAGCGCTGGTACTTTTTGAGAACTACAGGAGGTTTTTTGCCGAAAACACTGACGAGCCCTTCCCAAAATGGGGAATGCACGGTGTGTTCATCTATCTGTTGTCTGTTGGTACTGGGGAGCATATCAAGGCCGTTTATCTGGAGTGCTTTGGCAAGTCGCCGAACCGCACTCCTGACAAACTTTTGCTTCAGGCAAACGCGGCCAATACGCATAGTATGCGCCTGCTCAAGTTTATGCCCGGAAAAGCATAATCGGCCAAAGCCGAAATACCAGGGAGATAATTCTTTCTCCCTGGTATTTTTATTTTCAAAAAAAGTGTATGCTTATTATATTAATTAATAATGAAAATTAATATTGCTATGAAAAATATAAAATTCTTACTGAGCTTGACCACTGTCACTATGGAGGCAGGTGTTGGCAATTGGATGGCTATGATTGAAGATATTAAAAAATTCAAACTGACCGAGATTGGTCTTTTTCCAACGGTTTTGGAAAAAGATGAAAGGTATAAATTATACGCAGAACTTAAAAATACGACTGTAAAAAATATTCCATTTGTTCATTTGAGAGCTCAGGATATGAGCGTGGAGGAGCTTGATTTTTTGGTGGAAAATTTTAATACGAAAGTTTTTAATATTCATATGACTGCAGATTGGCCTGTGGTATACGATTATTCAAAATATGCCAAGCAGATTTTTATTGAAAATTGTAAAACAGTGCCAACTGAGAAAGAACTGGAAAAGTTTGGTGGACTTTGTATTGATTTTTCACATTGGGAAAATCAAGTACTCCTTGGTAACGCTGAATATGATAGATTAATGAAGGAAAGAATTGCGAAATATTCAATCGGGGTGTGTCATCTTTCTGTAATCAAAGATGAAATTTTTCCAAATCCATTTAAACCAGAAATTTTACAGCACGATTCTCACAAGATGGATAATTTAAGTGAGTTTGATTATCTTAAAAAATATGCGCAGTACATTCCAGATATAACTGCAATTGAATTGGAAAATTCAATTGAGGAACAATTGGAAATTAAGAATTATTTAGAAAATATTATAAAATAAAAATATTGACTTATTTTTAAAATGTGGTATGATTTTTCATTGCACATTTACAAAAAAATAAACCAATTAAAAGGAGAATAATATGAATTGGATACCATTTGCATTTCTAGGGGCAATATTTCAAGCAGCTGAAGGTGGAATAAAAAAGAAAGCCTTGCAGATGCAGGGAATGAATAATGTGGTTGCGGTTGTCGCCTTCACATTTGCTGGGATTTTGTTCGCTATTTTTTGCATAGTGCAAAGCGGAACGTTTTTCCCTGTGTATCAGATGTCACTTGGTTTGTGGAATGCAATTTTTTGGATGGTGCTGCTCAATATAATAGCAGTCTGGTTTAGCTACAAGGCTATTGATGTTTCAGAATTGAGTTACCTTATGCCTTTTATGACATTAACAAGTCTTTCGCTAATCATTCCGCCAATGATTTTGCTTGGCGAATATCCATCTAAAATGAGTTTGGTTGGTATCGCAGTAATTGTGGTCGGGGCATTCTTTATGGATTGGAAATTTAAGCGTCAACTTACTGCTGAAGAAATTGAGCAGCGGAATAACAATCGGAAGGGATTATTGTATTTTCTTATGACTGCCCTTTGTTTTACATTCACTCCGGGAATTATGAAGGTAATCGTGCTTGAGAGTGGAAATGTTCTGTTTGCATCTTATGTGGTGCATATTTTAATCGGCATTGGGTTTATTCCATTAATATTTCTTATCCCTGCAACAATTTCTTTTTTAGACAAAGATGGTCTTAAACAAAAGAAAAGATTAAGCAGAAAAGAAACGCGACAATTGATATTGGAAAATCTCAAAAGTAATTCGGCGAAGAATTTCTTGATCGCTACTTTGTTTGCAGGCGCAGCTATTGCAATTGCAAATGGAGGCATTAATTATGCTCTTCAATTCACATCAGTGGCAAGTGTTTTTGCAATCAAGCGCACAATGCCATTGTTTGCGTTTGTGATAGGAGTTATTTATTTCAAAGAGCGAAACAACTTGCTGCAAAAAATTATCGCTACAATCGTTATGGTTATTGGTGCGGTAATTGTCACTTTTTCAAAATAGCGCAATATGAAATTTCGATCGGCTACAGGCACCTGTAGCCGATTTTTTTATGCTTGACAAAAAGTTAATTTGGGTGTATAATAGATTGTTAATTTGTAAGTACAAAATTATGCATAGACAGCATCATAAAATGCACAAAGAGGAGATTATTTTTCATTTAATAGTCCCTGTGGTTATATTCGCGACAGTTGCGGCAATGGGATATTATGTGGTTATGCTTGTTACGGATATTATGAAAATGGCATAAAGATTCAAAAAATTTAAAGACACTGATTGCTGTTTGGCGATCGGTGTCTTTTTTGTTATACTTATAGCATGATAAAAATAGGAATAAATGCGTCATTTTTGCGCAAACAAAATACGGGGATAGGGCAGGTCACCATCAATTTTTTAAAAAAATTGATGGAATTTCGAATTTCGAATTTTGAATTTCGAAACAATGAGGAAGTTGAAGTTGTTTTGTATCTGGAAGAAGATGTTGATTTTGAATTGCCGGAAGGGTTTAGTAAGAAAGTTTTTTTGCCTGTATATAAGAGGGATGATTTGATTCGCAAGATTTGGTGGGAGAAATTTTCACTTCCGAGAAAAGTAAAGAAAGACAAATGCGATGTTTTGCTTAGTTTGTATCAATCAACCACGTCCATTCAACCACATAAGGACTTTAAGCATATTATGGTTGTGCATGATATTATCCCAAAATTTTTTCCGGAATATTTGAACAATTGGCGTAAAAAGCTGTATCAGTGGCTTACCGAGCGAGCTATAAAAAAAGCTGACAAGATTATTGCAGTTTCTCATCGAAGCGAAAAAGATTTGATCGCTCATTTGGGAATTGATGCCAAGAAAATTACTGTTTCATATATTGATGTGGATGAAATTTATAAAAAAGAAGTTTCAGAAAAAGAAAGTCAGCGCGTTTTGAAAAAATATAATTTAAAAGCGGGGTATATTTATTCCGGAGGGGGATTGGAAGTTAGGAAAAACACGGAGAATGTCCTTAGGGCTTATAAAATTTTGTTTGAAGCATATGGGCATGCCAGCTGGCTTCCAAAAGTTGTTGTTTCTGGAAAAATGATGCCTCAGCTTGCTCCGTTGGTTACTGATGTTGAGGCTACAGTGAAAGGTCTTGGACTTGAAAAAGAAGTTTCATTGTTGGATTTTGTGCCGCAAGAGGATCTGCCAGCACTTTATAAAAATGCTAGTGTTTTTGTGTATCCATCATTATATGAAGGATTTGGACTTCCTGTTTTGGAGGCGATGAGCCAGGGCACTCCTGTGATAACCTCGAAAACATCTTCGCTGCCTGAGGTTGGCAGTGACAGTGTTGTTTATTGCGATCCCAAAAGTGTGGACGATTTGGCGATGGTGCTGAAAAATGTTCTGATGAACAATCATTTGTTAAGTTCGCTTTCAATGAAAGGCAAAGAGCGCGCCACACATTTTTCTTGGGATAAATTTACTGAAAAGATGATAAACATAATAATTGATTTGAAAAAATAAATTATGGAGGTGTTTAAATACATTGAGAAATTCTTTAAAGAACTCCAATTTAATCCGACAAAGCTGTATCTCATTTTGGCTAATGTTGTTTTGGTTTCTTTTGCTATTTGGTTTTCTAACGTGGGGCTTTTGCCGTTTAAGAATTTTGGGGATTTTGCAGTTTTTGCAGTGCTGGCCTTGATTTTGGGGTTGTATCGTCCTGGTTGGACGTTTCTTTTTTTTGTGGGAGCGCTGGCTTTGGAGAATATTAATCTTGCGCCAAAAGAAATTGGTTTGTCGCTGCGGCCGTATCAATTTTTTGGATTTATCACGGCAGTCGCGCTTCTGGTTCAGGCTTTGTCAAAGCGTCTTGCATTTTCATTGCCAAAATTTGCTTGGTATGACGCAATGCCAATTGTTTTTGCTGTGGCTGGTTTTTTGAGTGTCTTGGGCGCAACAAATAAAGGAATGAGTTTCAAGCAATCAATAATCGCTCTTACATTTGTTGCTTTGTATTTTTTAACCAGGATTTATGTGCAATCTTTTGATGACGCAAAACGTGTTGTGCTATTTTTCTTGAGCACTGGATTGGTGGTGATGATATATTCAATTTGGCAAAACATCAGATTTTTAACTGGCGCCAATTCATTCGAAGTAATGCTCGGCAGACCCAATGGAACTTTTACCGAGGCTGACTGGCTAGGAATATATCTTGTTTTTTTACTTTCAATAATATTGACAATCATTTTTTATCAAAGTAAAAAAACAACAATTTCCAATTTCCCTGCCCGAAATGCTTCGCATATCGAGGCAGGCGGGCAATTTCCAATTTCCAAACAATTTTCAATTATTAAATTTCTAAATTTTCAAAATGCTTTGCTGGTTACGAGTTACGGGTTCCTAATTGTTGTTTTTATAACTTTGATTTTGACTGTTAGTCGTAGTGCTTGGGTGGGGGCGGTGTTTGTGGTGGTTGTTTTTCTTAAATTTTTTCTCCTTGGGAATTATGCAGAGCTTGGAGAAGGAGAACGAAGTGGGTGGAAAAGATTGCTAAACATTTTGAAAATGCAAAAGTGGCAATGGAAAAAAGCTGGAACGCAAGCACTGTTTGTTTTGCTTGCACTTGCTGTTGCACTTGCAATTGCAATGCCTCTGACACGTTTTCAATTGGCAAGCAGAGCAGCGAGCACAGCAGGATTTCAGAAAATAACGGTTGCGTGTCATAGTAGTGCTGATAATATTGTGCCGCAAAAAATTCTCAATGTTGATGAATTGGGAGGCTATGGTTGCAGACACATTAATCTAGAAGATATTGAAAAAGAAAAAGCTCTTGGCAATATGGTTATCGAGGTTGACAGGCCAGATCCAAATGTGAACATTCGCGCTGGAATATATCAAAAATCTTGGCAGCAAATAAAATTGCATCCTGTTTTTGGAATCGGATGGGGAAGCATCTCGCAAATCTTAGGTACAGATAATAGGGGTGCAGGACTTAATGCGAGCAATATCTTTTTGGAAGTCTGGCTAGGAAGTGGACTGCTTGGGATGCTGTCATTTGTGATGTTGCTTGGATATATTCTAGCGTTATCAATAGGCGCATTTTTGGATAATGGTAATAAATATAAAAATGGTTCAGCACTTCTTTTTGTGATGGCTGGATGGGCGGCTGTTGTTTTTCCAAATCTTTTTAATTCCGGAATATTTTTAGGATTCGTTTGGAGTTATTTGGCTGTTGCAATAAGTTTATTACAAAATCATAAAGACATATAACATAAAACATAAAACATGTAACAATGAATGCAAAATGTTACATGCTATATGCTACATGCCTCATGAACATTGGAATCGACATTAGATTGATAGGCAAAAAGAGGACTGGCGATGAGGTGGTTATTTTTAATTTGGTTAAAAACTTTGCACAGATAAATACGGATCATAAATTTAGTCTTTTTACGGATGTTACGGATGAGGAAACACTTGCAAAAATAAGTGAGCAGTTGGGAATTGTTGAAAAAGAAAATTTTGAAATTATTTCACTTCCAACCAAAAACAAATTTGCTTGGAATTTTTGGACGTTGCCAAAATATCTCAAAAAAAATCCGGTTGATGTGTATCACACGCAATATATCACACCATTTTTTGTTTCAAAAAAAGTTAAGATTGTGACGATTGTGCACGACATTTCTTTTAATTTTTTTCCGCAGTTTATAAAATTTTCAGATTTGTTTTTTTTGAAAACATTGATTCCGCTCAGTTTGAAACGCGCCGACAAGATTGTTGGTGTTTCGCAATTTACCAGAGATGAAATTATTAAATATTACAAAATTAATCCTGAAAAAGTTGAGTGGATTCATAATTCAATCAGTGATGAATTTTTAAATAGTAATATTTCTTCTGAGCAACTTGAAAATGTTCGGGAAAAATATCATTTGCCTAAAAAGTTTATTTTATATTTGGGCACTTTGCAGCCGCGAAAAAATGTTTCGCACCTGGTTGCCGCCTTTGCTCGTATTAAAGATAGTCTTGGTGGCACAAAGCTTGTTGTTTGTGGCAATATTGAAGGACACAATGCTGACAGTCAAATCAAAAAAAACGTGGTTAAATTTGATCTTGAGGAAGACGTGGTGTTTCCTGGATTTATTGATGAACAAGACAAGGTGGCAGTTTTTGCGTTGGCGCATTCTTTTGTTTTCCCTTCATTATATGAAGGATTTGGTATTCCTGTACTTGAGGCGATGAGTCAAGGCGTGCCAGTGCTGAGCTCTGACATTCCTAGTTTGAAAGAAATTGCTGAGACAAGCGCATTATTCTTTGATTTGGAGAGTCTTGATGATTTTTCAAAAAAGTTGTATGATATATCTATGGATTTGGACCTTCGAAGTGAGCTAATTCGATTGGGAAAACAGCGAGTTAGCTTTTTTTCTTGGGAAAAATCAGCACAAAAGATGCTTGCAATTTATGAGAATATGCAGCATAATTAAGCAGATTGTTTAGAAAATTTTAATTAACGTAAAAAATAATATTTTGTATGGAAAATGAAAAGGGTTTTGGCCGAAGTTTAAAGGCTGAATTGAAAAAAACAACGAAAAAAAGGTGGTTAAAACCACTTCTTATTGTTATTGGAATTATTGTTCTCGTCGGAGGTTTTTTTGCTTGGAAAGCAGGGAATATTTTTGATAAGATTTCAACAGACGGTAATGTTTTGGGAAGTCTTACCCGTATGATTCCGGGTGTTAATAATGAATTGATAGGTGAAAAAGAGGGCAGAGTTAATATCTTGCTTTTGGGGATGCGTGGCGAGGAACTGACTGGTGGTGGTCTTTTGGCTGACACTATTATGGTTGCAAGCATCGCACCTGCAGAAAACAAAATATCGTTGTTTTCTTTGCCGCGAGATTTGTATGTTCAAAATCCTGGGACGGAATCAAGAAGCAAAATCAACGCAGTGTATGCTTATGGCGAAGAAAAAAGAAAAGGAGGAGGAATGGAAGATATGAAAACAGTTGTTAGCGAGATTGTTGGTCAACCGATTGGATATGCTTTGGCAATCAACTTTAAAGGTTTTACTGATTTGGTCAATGCTATTGATGGTGTGGAAGTTGATTTGAAGCAACCGTTTGAAGAGAATATGCAATTCAATGAAGAGCGCGCGTGTGATTCATATGTTTTCACTAAACCAACTGGAAATTTTGAAAACAAAACTACAAAATATTACAGTGAAACATCTGGTACATATAAAACAAGAATTATCAAAAGTTATCCTCTTTGCACAAATCCAAATGTTGAATGTGGTGGTGATTTCAAGTTGCCAGCTGGCAAGCAGACCTTAAGTGGAGAGCAAGCACTTTGCTACGCTCGTTCAAGAAAGACCTCGAGTGATTTTGAACGCGCAAAAAGACAGCAACTTGTGATTCAGAAAATAAAAGAAAAAGCTCTTTCATTGGGAACACTGACTGATTTCAACAAAGTAAGCGGAATAATTGATAGCCTTGGTAATAATGTTAGAACTGATATGCAAGCTTGGGAAATGAAACGTCTCTATGAAATTGAAAGAGGACTGGAAAATCCGCAAATGGCTCAGAGAGTTTTGGAAAATTCGCAGGAAGGATTGTTGTATAATCCTGAACAACGACCAGAAACAGGATATATCCTGCTTCCAATTGGCGACAACTATGACAAAATAAGAGAAGTGTTTAAAAATATTTTCACAATTCCTGCTCAGTCTGACATTGAACCAAAAGCATAAATTTAATGGAACTTTCTATAATCGTAACAAGTTATCGCAATCCCGAACTCTTACGAGTTTGTCTGGATTCAATCAGAAAATGCGTCACTGGGCTTGCATATGAGTTAATTGTGGCTGATAGTGCAACCCAGGAGGATATGGAAATGATGATGCGTGAAGATTATGCTGACGTGAAGTTCTTTCCTTTTGAAAAAAATGTCGGATTTCAAGCGTTGGTAAAAATAGGACTTGATAATTCTGTGGGCAAATATATATTAATGCTCAATGGGGATATTCTTGTTACGCCGGATTCTGTGACCAAGATGTTAGAATTTTTGAAAACAGATGCTTCAATTGGGATGGTTGGCCCAAAGCTGCTTAACTTTAATGGCACACTTCAACCCTCTTGCTTTCGTTTTTATAAACCAATTACAATTGTTTATCGCAGAACATTTTTGAGCAAATTTTCTTTTGCGAAAAAACATCTGGATTGGTTTTTGATGAAAGATTATGATCACAAACAGCCAAAGGAAGTTGATTGGATTATGGGAAGCGCAGTTATGATTTCAAGAGAAGCTTTGGGAAAAGTGGGGATAATGGATCCTCAATATTTTATGTATATGGAAGATGTTGATTGGTGTCGCAGGTTTTGGGAGAATGGCTTTAAGGTAATATATTTTCCATTGGTTAGTATGCATCATTATCACGGCAAAGGAAGTGCTAAGGGTGGCGTGATAAGATCGCTATTGTTCAACAAATATACCTGGATTCATATTGCAAGTGGAGTTAAATATTTCAAAAAGTTTTTAGGAAAACCGCTCCCAATTCATAATTAATATTATTACAAAATGAAAGATTTAGAACAAAAGAATGATTTTCCGGAAGAATTTCAACTTTATAAAAAAAGAATGTTGAAATATTTCGTCCAAATATTTGCAATTATTTTGTTGGGCGGGGGAATATTCTGGATGGGTTTTGAAAATGGAAAGAACAGCGGGCAATTAGAAGCTCCAATTTCAATTGAAGGTGCAACGTTTAAAAACAAAGATCAAGGGGCTGATGGTGCCATTGATTTTTCTTTGTTTTGGAGTGTTTGGGATTTGCTTAAGAGTAAATATGTTGATGCGGGAAGTTTGGATGCCAAAAAGTTATATTATGGAGCAATAAAGGGAATGCTTGCAGCCACTGGAGATCCGTATACGACATTTCTTGATCCTGTTGAAAATCAAAAATTTGGTGAGGACATTTCCGGAAATTTCGAAGGAATTGGGGCTGAGCTTGGAATAAAAAATGGAATCCTTACGGTTATCGCACCACTTCAGGGAACACCAGCGGAAAAAGCGGGGATTCGCAGTGGTGACAAAATAATAAAAATTGACGGCAAATCTTCTGGCGATATGACCATCGAAGAAGCTGTTGATCATATTCGTGGGAAAAAGGGAACCAGTGTGGTGCTGACTGTTTATCGCGAAGGAAATGCTGATGCGCAGGATATTACCGTGCAAAGAGGTATAATCAATGTTAAAAGTGTGACTTTTGAGGTTAAGGAAAATAATATTGCCTATATTAAAATTACGCGTTTTGGCGATGATACGAACAAGCTTTTTGCAGAAGCTATCAAAAAAGTTTCTGCTGCAAAAAATCAGGGACTTGTGATTGATTTGCGAAATAATCCTGGTGGATATCTTGAAACTTCCATTGATGTTGCCAGCAAGTTATTGCCAAAAGGTAAGATCGTGGTTATTGAAGAGAGTGGCAATAAAAGTCAAAAGAAAATGTATACCCGAGGAGGCGATGTTGCCAGTGAAATTGAAACGGTGGTGCTTATTAATGAGGGAAGTGCTAGTGCCTCAGAAATTTTGGCAGGAGCGCTTAAGAATAATCGCAGCAATATAACTTTGGTTGGAAAGAAATCGTTCGGAAAAGGATCGGTGCAAGAATTTATTGAGATGCCACAAGGCACAGCTGCCAAAATAACAGTTGCACGTTGGCTCACACCTGATAGCACACAAATCAATGAACAAGGCATCAAACCTGACAATGAAGTTGAGTTTAGTGACGAGGATTATGAGAATAATCGCGATCCTCAATTGGATGCAGCATTGAAGATATTGAAAGAAAAACTTGATATAAAATAAGCGAGTTAGAAACTTAAAAAACATCCCGAATTGTAATTGGGATGTTTTTGTATTAAAAGAAAATAATCATGCGTAATTTGATGCATTTTTGTTTTGCCTGTTTCCTTTCTCGGCACGCTTCGCAATCGAAGAACTATGATTGCTCGCTAAGAGTTCGCTGTCGCTCTCTGTTGCCTCGAAAGAAAACAGGCTAAACAAAATCAAAGTTTTTTTTGGAACAAGTTTTATTTTATGTGGGAATACTATTTTACCAATGCAAATCCCTTGTCTTTCCAGCCGGGCATAGCTGTGCGCATTACGTAGGGAGAGACAAGTAGCATATCATATATTTGAACTGAAGCTTGAAATTCTTGCAGTTCATTTAAGCCGACCACAATAACCTTTTTTTCTGTGATTTCACCCCGTCTTTTTTCAAGCTCTTCAAAGGGAATGTTTTTTGCTCCTGCAATATAACCCTCGGCAAATTGCTCTTTGGAGCGAACGTCGATAATATAAACAGGAACTTTTTGTGTTATTGCATCATTGAGTTCAGCTGGATCAAGATATGAAACCTTTGATTGATCCACGAACGATTTTGGATCGCCATAGGTAACAGTTGCACCGATGATTTGAGTCCACGATGCCATTCCTCCAGCAAGCACGACAATATTTTTGCAGCCTTCTTCCTTGAGTTTTTCTAATGCTGTGGAAATGTTTTTATCAGCGCTATCATTGCCAATGACAACAACAAGATTGTTGATGTTTATTTTTTCTTTTGCTGGAAACTCATCAGGCGGAATGTTGATTGCGTCCACAATGTGTTCTTGAATGTATTCATTAAAAGGTCTGATGTCCAGCAAGGTAAATTCTTCTTTTGTTCCAATGCCTAGAATTTTTTTGTTAAGATCCTTTGCGCCGATTGTTTCATATGGCAGTGAGGTTGAAAGCTGTGAATTTAAGTTGCTTTGCTTGGCGTTGAGATTATCTTTTTTTGTAAAATCAGAATTGCGAAGCAGTGTAAAAACAATAACAAAAAGAATCAAACCAAAACCAAGACCAATAATCATTTTTTCTTTTTTGTCTTTTTCTAACTCCATATTTGCTTGTGATTATATTCAATTTATAATACTGAATTATTTTTGATTTGACTACTTCCTTTCTCGGCACGCTCTTGACCGAAAAACTATGGTCAATCGCTCTTGATTACTGTCGTAATCAACGGCCGAAAAAGAAAGTAATCAAATCAAAAAACTTTTTTTAAAACAATAAAATGCGTAAGTCCTATTTTAAAAGCTATTGCAAAATGCTGCCGATAAAATTTGGATAACCATTGATAAATTCTTTTATGGTTGCAGTTTTTTTGCCTTCTTTTTGGATCTCCTTGAGAATGACAATCCCTTCCTCGGTTTGAATTCCAATGTCATCTCCCAATTCAAAAACTTCGCCAACTTGATGTTTTTCAAGCGGATTGATTTTTTGCAGTTCGATAGAAATTAATTTTAGTCGGATGTTTTCCGAAGAGTTTTTCCAAAAAGTGAAAATACCCGGCCAAGGAGTGAGAGCGCGATATTTGTTGTATATTTCTTGAGCAGTGTCTGTCCAGAATATTCTGCCATCTTCACGTTCAATCAACTGACAAAGTGTTGCTTGGCTATGATCCTGAGCAGTGGGCTGGATTTTGCGTTCAATCCAGAGCGGAATAGTTTTCAATAATAGTGCTGCACCTATAAAAGACAATTTTTCCATTAAAATTGCAGTGGTGTCGTTTTGCTCAATTTTTACTTTTTCCTGAGTCAAAACATCTCCCGTATCAACACCTTCATCCATCAGCATTATGGTCACACCAGTTTCTGTTTCTCCTGAAAGCAAAGCATTTTGAATGGGGGATGGACCGCGATATTTTGGCAAGAGTGAAACGTGCACATTAATGCAACCAAAACCTGGAATTTCCAAAGCTTCCTTGGGAATTATTTTTCCATAAGCGGCTACGATAATAAGATCTGGTTTTAGTTTTTTTAATTCTTCAATCGCATCGGCTTTAAATTTGACAGGTTGAAAAACGGGGATGCTGCTTTGTTCGGCCAGTTGTTTTACTAAAGGTTTTTCAATTTCTTGTTTTCGTCCAACCTTGGTGTCTGGTTTTGTGAAAACCCCGACGATGTTGTATTCATCGTCAATCAAAGCTTTGAGGATCTTTTCTGACAAATCAGAAGTTCCCATAAAAATAACCCTAAGTTTAATTTTTTTTGAATCCATTTTATTTTGTTATGTGTCATCCTGAACTTGTTTCAGGATCTACGTAGATTCCGGATCAAGTCCGGAATGACATAGAAAACTTATTTTTTAAGATTTTTATCTAAAGTTACCGATTTTGGTTTTTTGGTCTTTTTTACTCTGTCGATTATAAGAATGCCATCAAGATGATCGAGTTCGTGTTGAATTGCTCTGGCCAGCAAATCTCTGCCCTTGAGCTTGCTAGCTTTGCCGTTTTGGTCAATATATCTGACTTGCACTTCTTTGCTGCGGGGAATTGGAAAAAATTTCCCCGGAAAACTCAAACATCCTTCTTCGGAAATAATCTTTATTTTCGATTTGGCGGTGATTTGCGGATTGATTAGCACATATTGCACACCTTCCGTTTCAATCACGCACACGCGCAAATTTGAGCCAACCTGCGTGGCTGCCAAGCCCACGCCATTATTGGCATACATCGTTTCAATCATATTCAAAACAAGCTCCTGCACATTGTCGGCAAGAGGGTCCTTGATTTTCACTGTTTTTACCCGCAAAAGGGGATTGGGATCTTTGAGAATTTTTAACTTCATAGGTCTACAAACGTACAAAAACGTACAAAAATACAAATTTACAAAAAATCGTTACCACATTCAGTCTAGCGGACTTTTGATGGTTTGTAAATTGTTATTGTCGGAAATATCTAAAAACAAATTCATTGATAATTTTTTTCAAGGCCTTTTGAAATGCAAATAAAAAAATCCCGCATACTTTCGATTAGTTATAATCAATTTTTGCGGGGCGTGTATTTTGCCAGAATTTTACTTGGTTATAATTTCCAAAATCTGGCGAATTTTTGATTTTTTTGCCTCAGGCTCTCTTTGTTTATTGCCCTGGCATTCTGGCACAACTGGTGATGGAGAATGAGAATCATCTCCTCTTTCTTTTCTCATTCTCGCTGCTGTTGTACACCAAGCCCCACCGCTAGTTACTTTTGGTCGTGAATTTCCACCAGTACCAGGAACTGCACCATTAAATCTGTCTCCCATGGCAATCTCCTTAAAGAACGTGATTTGTCCAACACTAATTTCTACACCAATCGAGTAAAAATGTCAAATAGTAAGGAAATTTCAAAAGGGCTTGAAAAAAATAGGGCTCAAATAAGGAAATATTTGTTTTTAGATACATCCGACAACACCGAATATGAGGTTCATCCCGACTTCATTTTTTTAAAATAAGGAATGTCGAGACTCAACCCAAATTTTTGCCCTTTTTCTCTATTGATATATAATAAGGAAGCGGGCAAAAGCTTCTCATATTCGGAAACGATGTGACGAAATTTCATTCCGCTCCGCTTCATGAAATTTCTAATGTCACATCGTGCGCGGATATGCGATTTGGGCTTAGAAACAAAGAAAGATTTAAATAATGAGGGAGCGAAATGAAACATCGCACATCAGCAGATATACGGCTGTGCCCAAACCCCGCCTTAGGGGCGGGGCATCGCATATCCGCGCACGTTCTGCGAAATAGCGAAAAAACATACCTTTAATAAATTTGAGCTCTTTTGAAATTTTAAAATTAAAAAGGCCGCCGATTTTCTCGACGACCCTGTACATCGGCATGAGTATTTATTAATAACCAATGTATTTCCACTGAATCCAGCTGTTATCGCATTTGTGACACACCCTTCTCGAATGGTCCTCTTTGCGGCTTCCTGGTAGCATAGATGTTCCCCAAGCCTCGCATTTCGGACATGCTTCTATGTATTTCTTTAAACTGAAAATAAACAGAAGGCTAAATGTGAAGATGGCAAATACCTCGTGGCGAAATAACCACAGTATTGAAGCAATGATAATTGCAGCCAGAATTGATAAAGCTGTTTTTTTAAATAACGTCATGGCACCCCCCTTGTTATGTTTGTTGACCAGATTGTTCTGGTATTTATGTTTATCACAATTTATAGCTCTCGTCAACTATTCATTCAACCGAACAAAAATTTCAAAAGAGCTCAATTATAATAAGGAATGTATGTTTTTCCGCTACATCGCAGAACACTGCATATCATGTTTAAAAATTTTTCACACTTATAATTCAAGGTAGGAAAAATTGCTTCTCCCTACGGTCGTGAGCAAACACATCAGATAACAGCGCCTATCCGAAATTTCCCTCGCCCCGACTGCTGTCGGGACTCGTGAAACATCGGATCAGGCGCGCGCGTTTAACGAAATGATTTAATCTTATGAAATACAAACATACACAAATTGGTTATTTGATGCTGGTTGTTACGCTGGCTGTGGCGGTGCTTTTTGCTTGGGCTTATATTACGGCCTCTGCCGAGCCACCTTCGGTTGATTCGGGCACAAATCTTCTCGTTACTGCTGTAATGGTATTAATTATATTAATTCTTGCTTCCTTTACTTCACTTCAAGTGATTGTTGACGAAAAATATTTACGAATCAGATTTGGCTGGGGTGTTTTTAAGAAAAAGTTTTTGCTTGATGATATAGCATCCGCTAAGACTGTAAAAAATCATTGGTATTATGGATGGGGAATAAGGGGATGGCTCTGGCCTGAGGCTCCGCAACAAAATAACTCATGCATTCCGCACTCATCTTCACGCCATCTTTGCTTAAAAAAATTCTTGAGTTATCTCGATAGCTCTCAAATTTTTTTAAACAAATCTGACGCAAAACTGCGCACGAACTGTACAACTTATTTTGTTGCGGAGCCTCGAATGTGGATTTATAACATTTCTGGTTTTGATGCGGTTGAAATAAAAATGAAAAATGGTAAACTGTACAGAGTAGGCACGGATGAACCTGAAAAATTAGAACAAGTAATTTTGCAATCAATTAAGTAATCGAGACTGGATAATAAAAATAAAAAAACAAAAACTATGTTTAAACATCACAAAAAGAAAAACCCATTCTTGTATCATTTAATATCAGGAATTGGGCTTATTATTTTTTGGCGGGGAATTTGGGGGCTTATGGATGTGTATCTTTTTCCTGGGAATCCAACACTGAGCCATTCTATTGCAATTACGCTTGGGCTTGTTATTCTGTATTTCAATGATTTTTCAATATCGGAATTGATTAAGTAAGCGGCTTGGTTTCGGCTTTTGGAGTGTCTGATTTTTTGCCAATAATTTTGAAAAAATAATTCCACTTCTGACCCGTTTTGCAAAGTTCTTTGGTGTCATTCATCGCGCGCTCAACGATTTGTTTATTGTATTGTTTGCAGACACGAAAAATGGAACCGCGTTTGTCATTGGGAACATCAAAATCTTTGATAATTTTAAGTGCCAGCTCTTGCCACTGATAAGCAGGAGCTTTTTGAACAACTCTTTTTTTCATTAATTCTCCAAAGGTTTTTAAATCTTTCATATATTTTTAGGGGGATAAATTTTTATATAAATTTTGTCATTCTTAATTTATTTTAGAGCTTGCCCTGAATTTAGTTCGGGGATCTCGAGTTTTGGCTCAGTGAGATGCTGAAACAAGTTCAGTATGACATCAATACTAAACCAACTCAACAGTATGTTTATTTTAGCAGTAGGGGATGGTAAAAGCAAAGAGGTCATTTAAAAGGGTTGATTTAACACTAAAAGCTGTTATAATAAGCCAATGCAAAAGAAAAAAATATTTGTTGAAATAGAGGTTCCCGGGCAGTTGAAAAGACGGTTGGCTCAGATTGTAGCCAAGTGGTCTGATTTGCCGATCAAGTGGATGAAAGAGGAAAACTTGCACATCACTGTGTCTTTTGTGGGATATGTTGATGAAAGTGTGCTGCCTGAAATTTGTGAGAAAGTCAGAATGGCGGTGGAAAATTTTGAAGCTTTCGATTTGGAATTTGACCGCATTGAGCTTGGACCAAATCTTGCTGATCCCAAAACAGTTTGGCTCACGGGACAGTCTTGCAGTGAGCTTGGCGTGCTTAATGAACAGGTTGAGCGAGCTCTTGGAATGAGGCCTGAAACACACAAAGAATTTCGTCCGCACATCACGTTGGGAAGAATTCGTAAAATAAAATGGGATGAACTTGCTGAGAAGCCAGAAATTTCTGAAAAAATTAATGTTTCAATGACGGTGGATAGTCTTTCGATTATGGAAAGCAAAGGCGGGGGAGCGGAATATATTTCACTGGAGGAATGCCCGCTGGCATAACAACATACAACATACAACATACAACATACAACAAAATTCAAACTCTCCATTATTAACAGGGTAAGAATGAGTTAAATGTTATGTGCTATATGTCTAATGCTACATGAATATTCTTGGTGTTAGGATTGATAATTTTTCCAAAAAAGAAATTCTTGAAAAAATAGAATTTTTTTTGAATGAAGAAAAATTTCATCAAATTGCAACTGTTAATCCAGAATTTATTTTGAGAGCTCAAAAAGATTTGGAATTTAAAAATATTTTGAATAAAGCTGATTTGAATGTTACTGATGGGGTTGGTATTTGGTATGCATTTTTGAGATATGGGGGTCGCCTTAAAAACAGAATTGCAGGAGTTGATTTGATGGAAATGATATTTGAAAGGGCAAATGAAAAAAAACTCAGCTTATTTTTGGCAATACACAAAAATGGATTGAGTTCATTTAATGAGATTAAAAAGGTTTTGAATGAAAAATATCCCAATATTGAAGTTTTTGGTGGGGATATTGATTCTCGAAGGAATAAAAAGATTATACCCAATGTTGATCAGGCATTAGTGTTTTGTAATTTTGGTTTCCCGGTACAAGAAAAATTTATAAATTTACTCAAAAATAAACAAAATTCAAACTTGCAGTTAAGCGGCTGTCGGGGTAAAATAAGATTGGCTATGGGAGTTGGTGGCAGCTTTGATTTTGTCACTGGAAAAATTGCGCGCGCTCCACATTGGATGCAAAAAATTGGCTTAGAATGGCTGTGGAGATTTGCGCAAAAGCCAAGGTATAGATTTAAAAGAATTATAAATGCAGTTGTCGTTTTTCCGATTAAGATAATATTTTCCAAACAACAAAATGACTGATTCAGAAAAAAAAGTTCGTGTGCGTTTTGCGCCGTCACCGACAGGATATCTGCATATTGGTGGTCTTCGCACTGCACTGTATAATTATCTTTTCGCTCGAAAAAATGGCGGTGTTTTTGCGCTGCGCATTGAAGATACTGATAGAGCACGATATGTTGAAGGTGCAGTTGAGAGCTTGATTAAATCATTGGAGTGGGCAGGGTTGCAGTGGGATGAAGGAGTTTACGAAAAGTCAAAAGTTGAAAGTCAAAAGTTGAAAGTTACTGAATCAGTGAATTATTCGGGGATTGTTGAGGTTGGAGATTTTGGACCGTATGTTCAATCTGAAAGATTGGAGCTTTATAAGAAATACGCAGAGCAATTGGTGGCTGATGGCAAGGCATATTATTGTTTCTGTGAACCGAAAAGACTAGAAGAAATGCGTGAGACTCAAATTGCTGAGAAAAAAGCTCCAATGTATGACCGTTATTGCTTGGCAAATCTTAGTGCTGATCAAATAAATGAAAAATTGAAAGAAAGTTGTCCGGTTACTATTCGATTGAAAGTTCCACGAGATGAGGAAATTGAATTTGACGATATGGTGCGAGGAAAAATAAAGTTTTCTACCAACACGATTGATGATCAAGTTCTTTTGAAATCTGATGGTTTTCCAACTTATCATTTGGCAAATGTGATTGATGATCACTTAATGGAAATCACGCAAGTGATTCGTGGTGACGAATGGCTTCCTAGCACACCAAAACACATTCTTCTTTATCGAGCTTTTGGTTGGGAAATTCCTCAATATGCACATTTGCCATTACTTTTAAATCTAGACAGATCAAAACTTTCTAAGCGTCAGGGAGATGTTGCTGTGGAAGATTATTTGGCTAAAGGATATCTTAAGGAAGCAATTTTGAATTTTGTGGCGATGCTGGGTTGGAATCCGGGAGAGGGAAGTGTGCAGGAAATTTTTGGAGTGGAAGAGTTGATTGAGAAATTTGAACTAACAAAAGTTCACAAAGCTGGCGCAGTTTTTGATTTGAAAAAACTGGATTGGATTAATGGACAATATATCAAAAAACTTCCTGATGAGGAGCTTATTAAAAATGCATTGCCATTTTTTGAGCAAAAAGAATTTTACAAGACATGGAGCATGGCGCATGGAGCATGGAGCAATGTAGAAAAAGAGGATTATTTGAAAAAAGTTTTGACTGTTGAAAAAGAACGTCTGGCAAAATTTGCTGATGTGGGCGAAGAAAATAAATTCTTTTTTCAAGATATTTCCTATGAAAAAGAAGCGCTGCGTTGGAAAACAAATTCTGATGATGAAACAATAGCGTCATTAAAGACTGCGCAAAATGTGCTTGGTGAAATTGCTGAAAATGATTGGGTGCTTGCAAAAATTGAAGAAAAATTGTTGGCAGCAGCAGGGGATAAGCGTGGAGATTTGCTTTGGCCACTTCGCATGGCATTAACAGGAGCTCAAAAGTCTCCGTCGCCATTTGAGTGTGCTTGGGTGCTTGGAAAAGTTGAAGCACTGAAAAGAGTGAGCGATGCAATAAAAAAGATTTAAAACTTGCAGAGGTGGATATGAAAATCAATATAAAACAAAAAAAGAAAAATTTGAATCCGCTTTTAATAATTGTAACGCTTAGCGTTGGAATATCGTTTTTGTTTTGGCAAAATATTAAAGCTGAAACTGATAGCATTGAAAATGAGATTACTGAGGCGCAAGAAGAAACGCAGGAAAAAATAGAGGAATTGGAAAAACGCGCGGATGTCTATCGCGAGATTATTGATATTAAAAAGAAGCAAGGCGAAACATT
>DNVR01000011.1 GCA_003507445.1 Candidatus Moraniibacteriota bacterium | reverse complement strand
CCTCCAAGATACTGCTATCTTGTAAAAACCGCCATATGTATGTGGACATTACCTTTTTGGCTTGACAAAGATGGAAAATAGGAGTATACTATATGGTTGCATCATTCATGGTCAACCTGATTTCGGTCAGTACTCTCGTAGCTTTACAAGGAGAAGAGAAAATGAGAAAAATGATATTTGCCCTGGTATTGTCGATGATCCTGTCGTCCGTTTCGATGGTTGCAGCTGCCGACGTTATTATGGAGGCAGTAACAACAAAGAAAAACGCTGACAGGTCATCCGCATTACGGATGGCTATGGCGTACCTGCGCAGCGACCTGTTGACTCGCGCAGCAAGAATCAAGGACGGAAACAAACCCTTACCTCCCAAGCCATACAGGGAACAAGCCAGTGGAAACGTCATGAAGCCGTACCTTCTGGAAGAATATATTCAGAAGGAATATGACGAAAAAACTGGAATTGCAAAGGTTCGATTGGTGATACCGGAGAAGGTTTTAAGTGACTATCTTGATCAGAATGTAACAGTTTCTGAATACATGATAGTTCGCATGCCTGCTCAGTAGAATCCTTTAATGAAAGAAATGAAGTTTTGAATGAGTCTCGGGAAAAAATCCTGCGGCTCATTTTTATTTTCCAAAACACTTTTTCGCGAGAGTGTTTTTTGTTGTGCGTATATTGTTTTTTGAAGTTTGACAGTAAATGGAGAAGGACTAATATAGAAATAGGGCAGTGTTATTGAATTTAATTTAATTAAAATAAAACATATGCAGAAAAAAGTTCTTCTTTGGATTGCGGTTGGGACAGGAGGTTTATTGTTGATACCTTTGGTAGCAATGCAGTTTACCGATCAAGTGGTTTGGACTTTGTCTGATTTTGTTATTGCTGGATTTCTGCTGTTTAGCACTGGCGTTATTCTTGCGTGGGCGACAAGAAAATTTCCCAAGCATAAAATTATTGTAGGCGCTTTGATTGTTTTCGCATTTATCTGGCTTTGGGCTGAACTTGCCGTCGGCATTTTCACGAACTGGGGGAGTTGATTTGGTTGGTGTGTTTTTTTTGAAGATTAACAATTATTTTTTGTGTATAACTTTGTTGTGTGAAGCCAGAAAAGGAATATAATAAAATAGTAAGGATTTCTAATTAAATAAATAAAAAAACAATGAAAAATAAAATGAATATGTTGCTTGTTCCAGTGCTTGCGTTGGTTTCAGTTGGTTTTGTTTTTTCTTCCGTTTCTGCTAAAGAAGCTGTGGCAGTAAAACCGGAGAAAACAGTTGAGGTTCAAGGTGTAAAAGGAGGTAGTCCAAATTTTCAACAAACAAATGCTGCAGATGCAGCTGTAACAACCACAACAGTAACAACTACCAATACACAAGTTTCTCAAGATGAGTCTAAAAAAGATAAGCCAAAGGAGAGCAAGGGACAATTGAATGCCGAACAGCATCGCAATATGGTGGCTACTTTTGTTAAAAGTCTCCTTGCTGTGGCTGATCGAGAAGGTGGTATAGGGCAAGAAGTAAGGGTTATTGCTCAACAACAAAATGACACCAAGGACAGAGCAGGCGATCTGATAACTGCCGTTGAAAATAGAAATAAGGTAAAAACATTTTTTATAGGTACAAGTTATAAAAATCTTGGAGAATTGCGAAGTCAGATGGTCCAAACAAGAAATCAAATTGACCAGCTCAAGCGATTGGCTGATAAAGCAGAAAACGACCAAGATAAAACAGAACTTCAAACCCAGATTCAAACATTAGAACAACAACAGACAAACATTAATACTTTTATTGCCAACAATGAAAGTAAGTTCAGTTTATTTGGTTGGGCAGTAAAATTGTTTAATAAGTAGCAGAAAACTTTTTATAAATCTTAAAACCGTCAGCGATGACGGTTTTTGTTTTTATTGTTCTATCCATATTGATAAAATAATGCTATACTTATTTTGGTAATCAATTAAAAATAAAAACAATGAAAAAAACAGTAGTCGCTATTTTTTCTTTTGCATTTTTGTTTCTTGCAATGGGAGTGATGGCTCAAGAAAAAAGAGAAAGCAAGCTTGATAAACCAGTCAAAGCGAAAAATGTTGAAATCTCGAAAAAGAAGGTGCTTACTCAAAATGAAAAGAAAGCCCTTGATGAAATCGAAAGAATTATAAAAGGAAAACCAGTAAGACCAACTCCAGCCCCTGATCCAACAATTGGAGGAGCAACAGGAATGCTTGGAGAACCATTGCCAACAGGTGGACAGCGGTATGCAATTTTGGTTGGACTTGCTAACTATCCGGGAATTGATAACGATCTTTGTGTGACAGCTGCCAAAACCGGAAAAGATTTTCCAACAGCAGCTGATGGATTATTGGCTGAGTATTGCAAAGACCAAGATGCTTTGAATATGAAAAAAGCCTTGATTGAAACGTATAACTATGTGGATGACGAGCAGCACATTTTTGTTTTTAGTGATGCAAAGGCAAAATTTGATGCTATAAAAAGTAAAATTGATGAATTGGTGGTTGGGACAAATGGTAATCCTCCAATATTAAAAGCAGAAGATGAATTAGTTTTCTTTTTCAGTGGGCATAGTTCAACAGGAATTGTTGCTGATGAAGCAGGGCTAAATGATGAGAGTCCAGACGAAGCTATGTTTATTTATGACCAGAATTATAGTGAAATTACTTTTGCTGCTGATGGTAAAGAACAAGTGCCAAGCGATGCTTCTTTTATTTGGGATGATCAATTAAAGGAATGGTTTGCAGGTTCTCCAACCAAAAGAATTCTTTTTGCTTTTGACACTTGCAGTGCTGGAGGAATGAATGATCTTGCATTGGAAGGGAGGGTTTTGGCAATGTCTAGCACTGAATATCAAAGCTCAATGACATATTATTTAGGCGGGTATAATAATGGAACCATAGAAAATCCTATTTATAAAGAAAGTGAAGGTCTTTTTACCCATTATTTTGTAAGAAGGGCGATGGTAGATGGATTGGGAGATGGCTATAATCCTCTCAGTAGGAAAAATGTTTTGAAATATGATGGCAATGTGGCAGTAGAAGAAGCTTTCAATTATGCATATCCTATAGTCAAAGCAATACAAATCCCAGTTTTGAATGACAAATTTTTCAATGATTTATTGCTCGGTTATTAATTTGACCAGACAATCAGGAAAATTATCATAATCAGCAAAAACCGTCAGAAATGGCGGTTTTATTGCACAAATCAATCGCAGTTGTATTTTTGAGAAAAAGTGGTAATATTAAGGTGTAATTAATTAATAAAAAAATATGGAACTAACGATAATTGGAATGGCGTTGTTTGTGTTGCTTATTTCTATTAAGCAAATCAATCAATATGAGCGCGGGGTTAAGTTTACGATTGGAAAATATACGGGGATTATGGAACCGGGATGGAGACTTGTGATCCCAGTTTTTCAAAGCTATCAAAAAATTGATATGAGAATCAAGGCGGTGGATGTTCCAGATCAAGAGGCAATTACCAAGGACAACATCTCAGTTAGTGTTAATGCTGTTATTTATTACAAAGTTGGTAGCGCTGAGAAGGCTATTATTGAAGTGGAAAATTTTTATTTCGCTGTTTCACAATTAGCACAAACAACAATGCGTAATATTGTTGGAGAAGTTAATTTGGACGAGTTGCTTTCAAATCGCGACACTATCGCTGAAAAAATCAGATTGAGCGTTGACAAGGCAACAGATGCTTGGGGAATTGAAGTTCACTCTGTTGAGCTCAAGGATGTTACCTTGCCTGAAGAAATGAAAAGAGTAATTGGAAAACAAGCAGAGGCTGAAAGAGAAAAGAGATCGGTTATCATCAAAGCCGAAGGAGAAGTTATTGCTGCAGAAAATTTGGCCAAAGCAGCCGATATTCTTAACAAAGCTGACGGAGCATTGCATCTTAGGACTCTTAGCACTTTGAATGATCTTAGCTCTGATCAATCCAACACTGTCATTTTTGCAATTCCTTTGGAAATATTAAAATCACTCGAAGGATTTAACAAAAGAGTATAACACTTGTTATCGAATAATTATGCACCTTAAAAACACTCTTTCGCGAGAGTGTTTTTTTGTTGTGGATTTATTTGAATTGATGGAGTATGATTTATAATATGGAAAGTAAAAAGAAATTGTTTGTTACATTAGGAATAGTTCTAATCCTTGTCGTTGGTCTTTTTTTGACGTACCGATTGTTTTTTGGTGCAGTTCAATCTCAAGAAGAGAAAAAAGTTTTTATTGTTAATCGCAATCAAACCGAGATTCAAACTTTGGATAAATTGAAAGCTCAGGGGTTAATAAAAAACAAAACCGCATTTAAGGTGGTTTTGTTTTTCAAAAAAGGAGGCATTGAAGCTGGGGGATATAATGTTTCAAAGAATATGAGTGCGTGGCAAATTGTTGAAAAAATTACCAATGCGCCTGATATGAAGTGGGTTGTTATTCCAGAGGGTTATAGAAAAGAACAAATTGGGGAAAAGCTGGCTGATACATTTGGCTGGAGCGATGAAGAATTGGAAAAATGGAACACGGAATATACAAAAATGAATATTGATTATATTGAAGGAACATATTTTCCAGATACATATTTAATTCCAGTTGATGAAAGTGGATTTGATATTGCCAAAAGGATGACAAGGCGTTTTGATGAGCAATTTGCTCCATATATTAGTCAGTTTGCACAGCAGAACATCAAATGGACAACTGGGCTTAAACTGGCTTCAATCATTCAGCGCGAAGCTGGCGGCAAAGATGATATGCCACTCATTTCTGGAATTTTGTGGAACAGACTTAATCAAGATATGAAATTGGAAATTGATGCAACGGTGCAATATGCGCGAGGAAAAACAGAAACAGGCTGGTGGGCGCCAATCAAATCCATGGACATAACAAACATTGATTCTCCATATAATACTTATAAATACAAGGGACTTCCGCCGTATCCAATTGGCAACCCTGGGCTTGATGCAATTGAGGCTGTTGTTGATCCTGCAGAAACTGATTGTTTGTTTTATATCCACGATAGTAGCAAGCAAATTTATTGCGCAAAAACATATGAAGAGCACAAGGCAAATATTGAAAAATATTTGTAATATTTGTGCTGGTTGATTTTGTTGATAAGTGGTATAATAATTTAGTAATAAATTAATACAAAAAACAATGAAAAAAACATTGCTCGCAGTGTCGTTGCTGACGCTTGGGATGGCATTTCAAGCTCAAGCAGCAAACACAGCTCCAAAACAAAGTCCAAAGCCAGAACAGACAACAGCTGTTCAAGTTGAAAGTGGTCAAACAGTGAAAGGTTCCCCAGTTCAGGAACAAACCAAAGTTATGAATCAAGGAGAAGTTACTCAGGTTCAAACTCAAAATGGAGTTGAAAATGTTGCAGGAAAGGGAAATGCAAATGGCACAGCAACACAAAAAAGAAGTATGGTTGCAAATGCAGTTCAGGCAATGCTTCAATTGGCTGATCGAAATGGAGGAATTGGGCAACAAGTAAAAACAATTGCTCAAAATCAAAATCAAAATCAGGTTAAATTGGAAAAAAATATTGAGAAAATAGAAAGTCGTGGTGCAGTTGCCAAGTTTTTTGTGGGACCAAATTATGGAGAAATAAAAGATTCTCAAAAAACATTGGAACAAAACAGGGAACAAATTCGTCAGCTTAATCAAATCAAAACACAACTTTCCAATGAAGGTGATCAACAGCAATTAACAGAACAAATTAAAATCTTGGAACAAGCTAATCAAGAGATTGAATCAGTCCTTCAAAATGCACAAGAAGGCGTTAGTTTGTTTGGTTGGCTAAATAAACTGTTGTCATAGGTTTTTAAAGCAAAATGCATATTAAAAAGACAGGCGCAGAAGCCTGTCTTTTTTTGAAAGCAAAAGTTTTTCTAATTGTATATTAATAACAAACTAAACGGGAATTGGTCGAGTCCTGAATAGAGCTGTGAATTCTTAAGTTTTTATAAAACCTTGTCCAATATTGCGAATTATCGCGAGCTGGTGGGTTAAAATATATGAAAAGTTTACATATGGTTACGTTTATATTGCTTGTTGTTGGTGGTCTTAATTGGCTTTTGCTGGGATTATTCGGTTGGGAAATAGGAATGTTGTTTGGCGGACAAATGGCGCTTGTTTCCAAGACAATATATATTCTTGTTGGTGTTTCTGCAATCAACGAGATTATAATTCACAAGGGAATATGCAAAATGTGTGGCAGTGATATGAAATAACCAATGCAATATCCTCAAAAAGCACCGCCGCGGTGCTTTTTGAAATGCTCAGTTTGGGGGTTTACTGAAAGTGTGTCTGTGATATACTTTCAGTACTGATAATCAAGGCAAAGGGAGTTATATGCAACGTACGGTTGCTGATATTGAATGCAACGCTTAATTTTTGTTTGCCTGTTTCCTTTTTGAGCACGTTTTTGACCCAAGACTATGGTCAAAAACTCAAAGAATTGCTGTCGCAATAATTGGCCAAAAAGAAAACAGGCAAACAAAAATTTCAAAGTTATTTTTTAGTAACCGTACATTGCATATAATCCTCAAAAATCGTATGAAAAAAATTTCAATTGTTATTCCAGCTTATAATGAGGAAAAAAACATTCCTCTGATTTATGCTGAATTGCAAAAAGTTTTTGAAAAATGTTCGAATGAATATTCTTTTGACATTCTCTTTGTGAATGATGGAAGTCTGGACAACACAATTTCTGAAATTGAAAAGTTGGCTCAAGAAGATAATAATGTTAAATTCATTGATTTTTCAAGAAATTTTGGAAAAGAAGTTGCCACCACGGCAGGACTGAACAATTGCCAAGGGGATGCTTGCATTATGATAGACTCTGATTTGCAGCATCCAGTTGATCGCATTGTTGATTTTATTGCCAAGTGGGAGGATGGAGCTGAGGTGGTTGTGGGGATTAGAAATGAAAACAAAAGTGTCGGAATATTGAAAAAAATAGGTTCAACAATTTTTTATAAAATAATAAACAAAATTGCTGAAATTGAAATAATTCCAAACGCTACCGATTTTCGTTTGGTTGATAGGGTGGTGATTGATGAGTTTAATCGTTTCACAGAAACAAACAGAATGACCAGAGCCTTGGTTGATTGGTTAGGATTCAGGCGTGCGTACATAAACTTTGATGCTAACAAAAGAATCCACGGAAAGGCCAGTTACAGTTTTTGGAAACTCTTTAAATTAGCAATGAACAGCTTCGTTTCTTTGAGTTTATTTCCACTGCAATTGGCTGGAAATTTGGGTATTGCGATAACCTTTGTCTCTGGAGTGGCAGGTTTTTATATTTTGTTGGGTAAATATTTTTTTCATACGCCCTTTGCCTCAACTTTCTCTGACGCTGAAAATTTGGCAATATTATTGGTCTTTTTAGTCGGAATAATTTTGATTTCCATCGGGCTGATGGCTCTTTATATTGCCAACATTCACAAGGAGGTTATCAATAGGCCGATGTATGTTATGCGAAAAAAGAAATTGTAAATTAATCGCAATTGATTAACTAGAAAATCAGCCAATTGTCTTGACAAAAAACACGTTATATCTTATACTAGTTTGTGACAATATGAAAAAGGTTCCGTATGGAACTCTTTTTTGTTTTAGTCAAAAAATAAATAATTTGTTGTTATCACTCGCTCGGAAATTATTTCATCTGCTGATGAAACATTTCTCTTGCTATGTTTGACAATAAAAACTTGCTTGTTTTGTCGATGAAATAAGCAAGAAGTAATCATTAAATTTAAACTTATTAGTATTACAAAAAGTGTTTTATCTGGGCGCAATGTAGCTTTATTTATGGCTATTTGCTCCTTGTTCTTGCTTACTCCTAATGCGCAAGCATCTGAGTCGCCAGTGCAAAGCCTGCTGAAATTTTCGAAAGAAAAAATAACCAAAGTAAGAAAGGTTACAATCGAAAATCCAATCGTAGCTGAGCAAACACAAAAAAAACAAGAACAAAAAGTACAGGAACAAAATAAAATAATAAAACAAAATAATATCATAAAAGCAAATGTCCCGAAAGCAGTTTCTGATCCAGCAGAAATGGAGGAGGCTGTGGAATTTGCAAGTAGTGTCACAGGTGTTAGAAAAGATTTCATAATGGGGTTACTCGTGGTGGAGTCTGATCTTGGAAGAAATCCAGGAAAATGCACATATCAAGAGGTTGAAGATGGTGCTAAGCTTGCTCATCAAAATGGACGATTGAGCGCGCGAGCTTGGAACACTTTCAAGGAGCGAAGAGAAACAATTAAGGAAATCGCAGATAGTCTTAATTATGATTACGAGAAATTGAATGTCTCTTGTAATCCAGGGGAGGCTTATGCTGGAACTGGTGGTGCAATGGGTATTCCTCAATTTATGCCAGACACTTGGCTGGAATATAAGGACCGCATTTCAGCCATTGTTGGTAAAAAAAATCCTGATCCCTGGGACAAGAAAGATGCCGCAGTAGCAGTCGCACTGAAATTGTCAGATGTTTATGGTGTTACTGACCATAATAGATTCGCAGAAAGAAATGCAGCAAAGCTGTATCTTTCTGGGACAACTTCGTGGAGATATGATTGGTATGCTAATCAAATTCTTTATTGGGCAGAAAATTACGAAAGCCTTATTGGTTAACTTATTGCAAAAAGATATCTTCGGATATCTTTTTGTTTTGTGTGGTGTATTTATCTTTAAGATGTATAATTGATTTATGAATAAGCGAAAGATTTTTCTTGGAATAGTATTTTTAATTGCGGTATTATTTGCTGGTTTGTTTTTTTTGCGCGTAAATTTTGAGCAAAAGGAGAAACAAGATGCTGGCGACCAAGTGCAAATTTTGCCAGAAGAAAAAAATGTTCAAGATGAAAATGAGAAAAAAAGTCAGTTAATTGAAAATCAAGAGGAAAAACAAACTCAAATTAAACAAGTAGAAAATAATAAAGTCCCATTTACTTCGCAAGCTCCATTGGGCGACTGGAGTGACCCGCGGAACCAAAATGGTTGCGAAGAGGCATCAGTGGCTATGGCAATGCGGTGGATTCAAAATAAAACTTTTTCTTCGCCAAACGATGCTCAGCAGGAAATATTTGATATTGCGAAATTTGAAGAAAAAACTTTTGGATATTTTGTTGACACAGATGTTTCAGATGTTGGTAAAATCCTTGTTGATTTTTATGACTTTAAAAATTTTACAATCAGCAAGAGCTTTATTTTGGATGATTTAAAGAAAGAACTTGCAAAACAAAACATTATTTTGGTTCCAGTCTATGGGCGCGCTCTTAAAAATCCGAACTTCACTCAGCCGGGACCAATTACTCATATGCTAGTCATTGTCGGTTGGGATGCAAAAACAAAAGAATTTATTACCAACGACCCAGGCACAAAAAGGGGAGAGAATTATCGATATGATGAAAAAGTTTTGTTCGATGCCATCTGGGCTTATCCTTCCGGCAAAAATCATCCCGATGCTCCAAAATCAATAAAAGAAAAAGCAATGTTGGTAATCAATCGTAATTAAAGATTGATATCGGTGTGATCGTAATAATGATCGTCGCAGCTTGTATTATTTAGAATAAATCTAAATCTTGAAATTCACCCTATTAAATAATTTTTTAAAAATTAAGATTTGAACAATTTGTTCTAATAATATGGTGGATTATAGATTAAAAAATAACACAATAATATTTGCTACTCTTTTCTGAGTTCAAATCTTATTTAACAGGGTAAATGATTGTATTTTCTGCAATTGTTCCGCATCCACCAACAAGCATTCCTAGCATTGGAAATGCTGATGATTTAAAGCTTCTTGAAAAAACTCTCAATGCTCTTGAGTCTCTTAGGCTTGGCTTGGAAGCAGCTGATCCTGACACGATAATTATTATTTCTCCTCATGCCCACTTGGAGCCATATGCTTTTGTTATTAATTCGGAAAGCGAATTAAGGGGAAGTCTTGCTCAATTTGGAGATGATAAAGTCTATAACTATAAAAATAATATCGAAATTGCTGATAAAATAGCATACAACTGCCTTATGAATGAAGGGTTTCCAACAAAGCTCCGTTCTGGTTTTTTGGATCACGGAGCACTTATACCACTTTATCATTTAACAAAAAACATTAAGCCAAAAATTGTTCACCTTTCTTTTTCCCTTATGAATTATGAACGTCATTATCGTTATGGCGAAATTATCCAAAAAGTTTTAGACAATCCAAAAAGCCCGAGAGTGGCTGTCATTGCCAGCGCAGATCTCTCTCATAAACTTACTCCAAGTTCGCCAGCAGGTTTTTCTCCAAGCGCCGAAGCATTCGATCACTCAGTGATACGCTTCTTGGGTAGTGGCGATTTGGTAAGCTTGATGAATATGGAGGAGCAAACCATTCAAGAAGCAGCAGAGTGCGGTTTACGTTCAATTGTAATTCTCTTGGGAATTTTGCATGAAAAAAAATATAATTTTGAACTATTAAGTTACGAAGCTCCTTCCGGCGTCGGTCATTTGACGGCAAGATTGCTTTAGTTTTAGCAAAAATATGAAAATTAAAAAGCTTTCAGATTGCTCTGTAAGCTTTTTAAATATGGTTTGGCACCATTTGCATATTATACTCCTATTTTGTCTAAATGTCAAGTGGAAAAAATGACCCATAAAGGGTATAATTAAATCAATGAATTTTTATCTTTTGCAATAAAATGATTAATAAAAAAGAAGAAATAAAAAAAACTGAAATAAAAAAACAAATATACAATTTGACGGAGAAGGAGGTTTTGGAAAAATTTTCCGCAACCATTTCTGGGCTGACAAACAAAGAAGCTGAAGAAAGAATCAAAAAATATGGCAAAAATGCGGTGTATAAAAAACAATCTTGGAGTTGGTTTTCTCTTTTGCTGAATCAATTTAATGATGCGTTGGTTTGGATTTTGTTGGTTGCGGGAACGTTGGCGTTTTTGTTTGGGGAATATCGCGACATGACAATTATCATCTTGATTGTTGGTATTAATGCTGCTATTGGTTTTTTTCAAGAATACAAAGCTGAAAAAACATTGGAAAATATTCGCCAGCTGGCATCAGACAGAGCGGTTGTTTTGCGCGATGGACAACGTCAGGAAATCGACGCTGCATTTTTGGTACCAGGGGACATCATCATTTTAGCTTCAGGAGATTCTGTGGCAGCTGATGGATATTTGCTGGAGAGTTATGATGTATATGCAAACGAATTTATTTTTACAGGAGAGTCAAAAGCTAGCAAGAAAAAATCCGGAGTGATTACTGAAGAGCAGTTGGTGCTGGCGGATATGGATAATATGGTTTTTATGGGAACGTCGCTTACCAGAGGAAGTGCTACTGTTTTGGTTACTGGCACAGGAATGAGTACGCAACTTGGCAACATTGCTCATATGGTAAGCGAGGTTAAGGATGAAGAAACTCCACTGCAAAAACAAATGAGAACACTTGGGCGAGATGTTTCAATTTTGGCGGTTCTTGTCGGTACACTCGTGATGATAGCTGGATATTACAGCAACATATCGTTATATGAGAATTTTCTTTTTGCATTTGCGTTGGCAGTTTCTGTTGTGCCGGAAGGTTTGCCCGCAGCCATTTCCGTGGCTCTTTCGCTTGGGATGAAAAAACTTTTGAAATATAATGTGCTGGCCAAAAAATTAAACGCAGTGGAAACACTTGCCTCTGTTTCTATAATTTGCTCAGACAAAACCGGCACAATCACGCGCAATGAATTAATGGTCACGAATATTATTGTGGGCGATGATGAACTGACTGTGGATGGCGAAGGTTATCAGGAAAAAGGAGATTTTTATTCCTTTGGGCGAAAAATTGATGTTAAAAAATATTCTCAACTTGAAACATTGTTTCGAATTGGCACACTTTGTAATGACAGCGGACTTGCAGAAAAAAATGGAACAACATCAATTGCCGGAGATCCGACAGAAGCTGCTTTGTTGGTGGTAGCAAAAAAATATCAAAATGAAGCTGATTTTTTTCGAAATGGGAGGGAAAAAATTGATGAAAATCCTTTTTCTTCAGATCGGATGCGGATGAGTGTGGTTTATTCTGATAATATTTCTGGCAAAAAAACATCATTTGTAAAAGGTTCGCCGGACGTTTTGCTTGATCTTTGTACGCACAAACTTGTCGGCGATCAAATAATTCCATTTACTCCTGCAGAAAAACAGAAAGCCAAAAGCAGTTATGACGCAATGAGCAAACAGGCACTCCGAGTCTTGGCTTTTGCTCAAAGAGATTTGGATGATGTTGCTCGGGATAAGTTTTCCTTGGAAGCCGAAAAGGATTTGGTTTGGGTTGGAATGATGGGAATGATTGATCCTCCGCGCGCCGATGTGCGCAGTGCAATTGAAGAGTGCATCAAATCAGGAATAAAAGTGATTATGATAACGGGGGATTATGAAATTACTGCGGAGGCTATAGCCAAAAAGGTTGGACTTTTAAAATCAACAAACGCCGAAGTTATAAACGGAAGAGCGCTTGATTTGTTGTCCGACGACGAATTGATTGCAAAAATTTTGGAAAAGGAGGTGGCTTTTGCACGAATTGCTCCAGAGCAAAAATTGCGTATCGCAACTTTACTTAAAAAAAGTGGCGCCGTGATTGCAATGACGGGCGATGGTGTCAACGATGCTCCTGCGCTCAAGAGAGCTGACATTGGAGTTGCAATGGGGGTTATTGGAACAGATGTGGCAAAAGAAGCTTCTGATATGATTTTGCTTGATGATAATTTTGCTTCAATTGTGCGAGCAATAAAAGAGGGAAGAACCATCTATCAAAATTTAAGAAAATTTGTATACTATGTTTTTACTTCAAATGTGAGTGAATTTTTCACTGTAATCATTGGAGTTCTCTTGCAAATACCTGTGCCAATAACAGCGGTGCAAATTTTGGCTATTGATCTTGGAACTGACATCTTTCCCTCATTTTCACTTGGTCTGGAACCATCGGAGCCAAATGTGATGAAAAGAAAACCATTTAGCGCAAAAGAAAAAGTGATTGATTCAGCTGGCGTGTGGCGATTGCTGCGAGTGGGACTTATTATGGCAACTGGCGCTGTGATTGCGTTTGTTCTTTCAATGAAAAGAGGTGGCTGGGATTTTGGTAATAAAATTGATCCTAATAGCGTATTATATATTAGGTCAACAACAGTGGCATATGCAGTGCTTGCAATGACTCAGATGGTCAACTTGATGCAAGCTCGCAGTGAAACACTTTCAGTTTTTACAATAGGTTTTTTCAAAAATAAATATGCCATAGGTGCCGCTGTTCTTTCTACCGCAATGCTTCTTTTGTTTATGTATCTGCCATTTTTGCAAAAATATTTGCATATGGCACCAATTATGTGGCAAGATTGGGTAGCAGTAGCGGTGGCTATGATTGCAGTGTTTGTTTTTGAGGAAGGAAGAAAATCAGAGAGCATAAAAAATGTAAAATAAAATAGGACTTACGCATTTTCTCAACTATTTCTTATTTGGCACGCTTTTGGATGAATNNATGTTTCGAAATGCGTAACTGCTAATAAATTTAAATTTTAAACACAAAAATTATGATAAATATTCAGGAAAATATCTTGTTGGCGCCGCTTACATCTTTTCGTATTGGAGGAAACGCAAAATATTATGTCGAAGTTTTTTCGGTTGAAGAATTGAAAGAAGCGTTGGTTTTTGCTAAGGATAAAAAAATAGATTTTTACATTTTGGGTGGCGGAACAAATTTGCTTGTCAGTGACAATGGTTTTGCTGGTCTTATTATAAAAATAAAGATGAATGAAATTTCTGCTAATGATGATATGATTGACGTTCAAGCTGGTGTGCCGCTTATTAAGCTTATAAACACAGCATCGCAGCAAGGTCTTTCCGGATTGGAGAAATTAGCTGGAATTCCGGGGACAGTTGGTGGTGCGGTCAGGGGAAACGCTGGAGCTTTCAGTTCGGAAATAAAATCTTGCGTTAAAAATGTGACTGCTTTTGACACTGAAAAAATGGAATTAAAAACTTTTGAAAATGAACAATGTAATTTTGCATACAGAACAAGCATTT
Organism: Candidatus Moraniibacteriota bacterium; assembly: GCA_003507445.1. Taxonomy (GTDB): domain Bacteria; phylum Patescibacteriota; class Minisyncoccia; order Moranbacterales; family GWC2-37-73; genus UBA12068. The sequence continues at coordinate 39,686 of DNVR01000011.1, read as the reverse complement.
TCAAAGAAAATAAAAATTTGATAGTTATTTCAACTACACTTATTTTGCAAAAAGGTGAAATTTCTGAAATTCAAAAACTTGTCACAGACACAATAATGACACGTTCGGCCAGGGGTTTAAATGGCGTTAAAAGCGCTGGTTCATATTTTATGAATCCGGTGGTTGAAAATGAAAAATTGTGTCAGGAATTTGAAAAAGAAAAAGGTGTTCCCGTGAGAAATAAAACTTTGCCAGCAGGTTGGGTTATTGAGCAGGCGGGACTTTTAGGAAAACAAATCGGCGGAGCTGAGGTCAGTGAAAAGCACGCAAATTATATTATCAATGCTGGCGAGGCGACAGCTTCAGATGTTATAATGCTAGTAAGTTTTGTTAAACAACAAGTGCGAGATCAGTTTGGAATACAACTGACAGAGGAAGTGAATTATTTGGGATTCTAGAAGAATTTTCAATGATCAATTTCCAATTTACATTTAAGTATCAATGACACAATAACTTAGTAATTGAAAATTATATGAAAATTGAGAACTGAAAAATGAAAATTAGTAGATATTTTTAATTTATTAATATAAAAACCGTATGAGCACAACAGAAAACATGAGATTTTTTTTCAAGGGAGTTGAGATCGACGTGACCACCAAGGAATACATCGAAAAGAGACTTAGCACGCTGGATAAATTTGTTGATAATATTATGAAGAGTGAAGTTGAGATTGATTTGGACAAAAAAGGAAAATTTCGTGTAGAAGTTATGCTGCACACCCCACGCAATATGTTTCGTGCTGACAACACCACTGAGAGCATTGAAGCTTCGATTGATATGGTTGTTGATGAATTGCAAGCGCAAGTTACACATCTTAAAGATAAACTTAGAACACTAAAAAAACGAGGTGCAATTTCACTTAAAAAGAAAGTTGTGCTTGATGAAAGTGCACGTTTCTAAGATTTTTAAAACGTAGCAATTTGAGAATATCTTCTTAAACAAAAGAAAGCTAGAAAGCTTTTTTTTGTTTTTTGTGGTATAATAATATTAGCAGATAAAAGGTTAATTAATTTTAAAAAAATGGATACAAAAATAAAAATCGTCCTAGGTTTTGTTATTTTTTTGGGAGTTGTTTCTGGAGCTTTCTTGCTTTTTGCCAAGAAAAAACCTGCCCCCGTTGTTGTTGCTCCCAAAACGATTCAAGCAAGTGCTGAGGTAAAATCTTTAAACCCTGCAGTTGCAAATCCAAGTCAAAGCAAAACTGTTGAGCCAAAGAAAGCTCCGGTTGCTCAAGAAACTTCCGAAGAAAGAAAAAAACTTGTTAGATCGCAATGGCAGCAGTGCAAGGATAAAACAATGACACCCAACACAAATTTGTTTTGGAGTGTGCAAATTACAGAAGGAATTCCAACAGGTGGCACATATGCCAAGGGTAATTTGGACAATGATGCTGCATATCCTGTGCGTGTGATTGTGAAATCAGACAGTCAAATTGCTGATAAAATTAAAACAATGCTTGTTATTGGAAAAAAAGCATTCCTACGCGGAACCTGCACCGATGTCGCCCCCGATGGATCAATCATGCTGCAATCATTTTAGCAAATTTTACAAACCAAACCCTTCCTTTACGGGAGGGGTTTTTTGATATAGAATAAGCAAAGAAACAAACACTAAAGATGTATAAAATATTAGCCCTATAAAATAGGGTTTTGGTTTGCGTTAAAAATAGTAACTCATGTCATTCTGGACCTCTGGACCTAATCAGGAATCTAGGATTTTACGCATCAGTTAGGCTCTGTTCTGGATTCCCATTTTCACGGGAATGACAAACATGTGTTTGGAAATTTCAAGCATTGAAAATTAAATGAAAATTGTAAATTGGTAATTGAAAATTATAAGTATATGACATTATTCAGTAAAATATTCGGTTCAAATGAACGAGAGATAAATAAACTTAAACCGATCGTAACAAAAATCAATTCCTTTGAAGAAAAAATGATTGCTCTTTCTGATGAAGATTTGAAAGGAAAAGCCAAGGAATTTAAAGAAAGGGTTTCCAAGGGAGAAACCCTTGATGAAATTTTGCCAGAGGCTTTTGCCACGGTGCGAGAAGTTGCCAAGCGCGTAAACGGAACACGGCATTTTGACGTGCAGATGATTGGCGGGATTGCTCTTCACAAAGGAACGATAACAGAAATGAAAACTGGCGAAGGAAAAACTTTAACATCAACTTTGCCAATTTATCTTAATGCTATCGAAGGAAAGGGTGTTCACGTCGTGACAGTGAATGATTATCTGGCTAAGCGCGATTGCAATTGGATGGGTTCGATTTATAACGCTCTTGGACTTTCAACTGCGTGCATTATGCATGACGTTTCATATTTGTATGAACCGCAAGTTTTTGATGGCGACGAAGTGAGTGTGGAGATGGAAAATTTGATTGAAATAACGCGGCGTGAGGCTTATGCCTGTGATATTACCTATGGAACAAATAATGAATTTGGTTTTGATTATCTTCGTGACAATATGGTGCAAAGTTTGGAGCAAATGTCACAAAGAGAACTTAACTATGCCATCGTTGATGAAGTCGATTCAATTTTGATTGATGAGGCTCGCACCCCGCTTATTATTTCAGCGCCGGACAGTGAATCAACAAAACTATATCAGCGTTTTGCTCAATTGGTTCCGCGTCTTAGAGAAAAAGAAGATTATGAAGTGGACGAAAAAATGAAAGCCGTGACGCTGACGGAAAATGGAATTGCTAAAGTCGAAAAAGATTTGGGGGTTGGAAATATTTATGAACTTGGAAAAATAAATTACGTGCATCATTTGGAGCAATCACTTCGCGCTCAAGTTTTGTTTAAGCTTGATAAAGAATATGTTGTAAAAGACGGACAGGTTATTATCGTGGATGATTTCACAGGACGACTTATGGAAGGACGTCGCTATAGCGATGGTCTTCATCAAGCAATTGAGGCAAAAGAAGGTGTTGAGGTTCAAAAAGAATCTCGCACATTGGCGACAATCACTTTTCAAAATTATTTCAGAATGTACAAAAAGCTTGCCGGAATGACAGGAACAGCTTCAACCAGTGCTGAAGAATTTGCAAAAGTTTACAAAATTGATGTGATGGAAATTCCAACAAACAAAACTTTGATCAGAAAAGATTTGCCGGATGTGGTTTATAAAACTGAGAAAGGAAAATTTGATGCGATTGTTCAAACTATTAAAGAAAACAATGAAAAAGGTCAGCCATTTTTGGTTGGAACTATTGCCATTGAAAAATCGGAATATTTGAGCGCGCTTCTTACGCGCGAAGGAATTGCACACGAAGTTTTAAACGCCAAGCATCATGAAAGGGAAGCTGCTATTATCGCAGGCGCAGGTCAGCGTGGAGCTGTAACGATTGCCACAAATATGGCTGGTCGCGGAACTGACATCAAACTTGGAGAAGGAGTTAGGGAGGTTGGAGGTTTGTATATCATCGGCACAGAGCGTCATGAAGCGCGTCGCATTGACAATCAGCTTCGAGGACGCGCAGGTCGTCAAGGAGATCCTGGGGCATCACAGTTCTATGTTTCACTGGAAGATGAATTGATGCGAAGATTTGGAGGGGACAGGCTTAAAAATATGATGGATACGCTAGGACTTCCAGAAGATCAGCCAATTCAAAACGCCATCATTTCTCGCACCATTGAAAGCGCACAATCCAAAATTGAAGGTTATAATTTCGACATTCGAAAACATGTTTTGGATTATGATGATGTGATGAACAAGCAGCGCGAAGTTGTGTATAAAAAGCGTAAAGAAATTTTAGCAACGGACGATGTGAAAGCTGAAATTATGCAATATGTCGAAGAAGAAATTGAGCGCAACATCTCAGTTCACTGTACTGGCGAAGAATATGCTTGGGATATTGAAATTATTGCAGCGGAATTGCAAAACATCTTTCCATTTTCAGAAAATGATAGAAAAAAACTTGAGCAGATTCGGGATGACAAATCAAAAAATAGTGTTGAAAAAATTTCCTTGATGATGGAATATGTAATGGGCAAGGTAAAGGAAACATATATCCAAAAAGAAACGGAAATTGGAGCGCAGACTTTAAGACAAATTGAAAAGGCAATCATTTTGCAAACCATAGACACACTTTGGATGAATCATCTTGATGAAATTGATTATTTGCGTCAAGGAATTGGACTTCGTGGATATGGACAACGTGACCCATTGATTGAATACAAAAGAGAAGCTTTTCATATGTTTTCTCACCTGATGGAAAATATGCGTTCGACAACCGTGCGAACAATTTTCAAGGTCTCGATGGTTTCAGCTGAGCCTTCAGTCCAAAAAGAAGCTGCACCCAAAAATATTCAATTTCACGGAGCCGAGGATAGTCCTGCTCAATTTAGCAATGAGACTTCAAAAGAACAGGTTGGCAACAATGAAGCTGCTGCAGCGCAAAAACCATTTGTCAAAAAGGACGACGTTGGTAGAAATGATCCTTGCCCCTGTGGAAGCGGAAAGAAATTTAAAAACTGTTGTGGAAAATAGGCATAAAATAAGCTGAGAAATATATAAAAAGCTGCTTTGTATTAACTTGCGAAGGGCTTCTGGATGACGGAACGATTCCAATAAAGGTCGGTCATTCGGTAAAGTCGTTTAAAGTTAATAATTAACTTTACATAAAAATATGCAATTGTTAATGAAAAAATTATCAATTGGCATCTTAGCTTCGATATTTGCACTGACTAGTTTATTTGGAGCATTTGGCGCACAAGCCGCTGACCGTCCTACGATAAATAAGATTAAAGACGTTAAACGCACCTCAGTTGTTTTGCCTGTTATCTTCAAAGACTTAAAGAAAAAGGACGTTGTTTTGCGGGTTAGGGTCAGAAACACAGAAACTGGAAAAGTTGAAATTCGTAAATTTAACGTAGAACTTGGTAAAAAAGGTAGAGAGAACGTTTCAATAACTAACTTAATGCCCGACACCAAATATAAATTTAGTGTAAAGATTCGTAAGGCAACAGTAAAAAACTATTCTGATACTTCAAAGACAAGAAGTGCAACCACGTTGCCTTAAGTCAGAAGTACAACTAGATGCTAATGGATAATAAGAATTAAACGAAAAGATCTGGAAAACCAGCATCTTTTCGTTTTTAATGGATTATTTAACAACTTGATTGTATAATTGTTATATAGATAAAAATGTGAAAATTTAAATAAAAAAGAAGTTACGCATTTCGAAACATTTCTTTTTTGGCCAATTGTTGGCGACAGCAACTCTTTGAGCTTTTGGATATTGAGCATTCATCCAAAAGCGTGCCAAATAAGAAATCGTTGAGAAAATGCGTAAGTCCCATGAAAAAGAAGAAATGAAATATTTATCATTTGAAAAATCAGTAGGATGTGTTGTATATCGAAAAAGCGAGGATAAAACCTTGTTTCTCTTGGTGCAATACCGCAGCTGGCAATGGGATTTTCCAAAAGGGCATATGGAAAATGGCGAAAGCGAAGAGCAAACACTCAGACGTGAGGTTTTTGAGGAAACAAGTATTGATGACCTTGAAATTTTGCCAAATTTTCGTGAGTCCGTGCATTATTTTTATACTGCCAAAGGTAATGAAAAAAAAGAGAGAATTTTGCAAAACAAAGGAATTTATATTTTTAAAAACGCCGTATATTATGCCGCTGAAACGCAAACGGAAAAAGTAAAAATTGATTTTGAAAACAAAGCTTACGCCTGGCTGACATATCAAGAAGTTCTTGAGCGTCTTAGTAATGACGGATCAAAAAAAGTTATCAAAGAAGTCGCTAACAAATTAGGGTTAAAAATGGAAATTGTCTAAAACTTGGCAATTTTCTTTATTTGTTTTATGCTGTCAGTAATATAGTTCTTAAAATCACAAGTATTGGAGGATGATATGTCGAAAAACTGTAAAAAGGGGAAACGTATCGTGACAATTAGCGTCGCAACAAGTTTTGAAGTTGCAAAGTGCAAGAAAATAATAACCGATTGTCTTGAAGAGTTAAGGCTGCCCAATATCGAAATGATATTGAAAGTTGACAATGCCGCAAACGTAAGCGTTATTGGGGAATCTTATACCACGCTAGTGCAGGTTCTTGGCGATAGCCGTAAAGGTGGCTGGAGTGGCAGTGGGATGAAGAAAATATGTGAACAACTCGAAAAAACAGGCTTTAATGTTCAAGGTATAAATTCCGCAGTTTTTTCATTTATTCCTACTCCTTGATGTCTAACAATTTATTGTTTTTATACAATAGGCTCACACTGTGCGCCTATTTTTTATGAAATATTGCCTATTTGAAAAAAATGATATAAAATTAAACCTATGAATATAAAGAAAAAATTACAATTGAAATTTGCTGGGGTAATCGTTTTGGCTGTGGTTGCCGGTCTTGTTGCATATCCACAGGCAGTTTCAAAAATAACACCACTTTATGATGCACTGAATAAGTTTAAATTGAAATTGGGACTTGATTTGCAAGGAGGATTTCATTTGGAATATAAGGCGGATGTTTCAAATATTGATCCATCAAAAGTGGCAGAAGCAATGGAGGGCGCCCAGACTGTCATTGAAAGGCGCGTGAATGCTTTTGGTGTGGGGGAGCCATTGGTGCAAATTGCCAAGAGTGGCGATGAAAACCGTATTATTGTTGAACTCCCTGGTATTAAAGACATTGAAGAAGCTAAGGCTAAAATTAAAGATGCTCCACTTTTGGAGTTTAAAGAAGAAGGTCCTGTTGATCCGCAAGTTCAACAAATGTTCGATCAGATGAACACTCAGGCAAAAGAAAAAGCGCAAAAAATTCTTGATGAGGTTAAAAAGGGTGGGGATTTTGCACAGCTTGCCAAGGATAATAGTGAAGATCCCGGCTCCAAGGATAAGGGAGGAGATTTGGATTTTGTGAAAAAAGGTGCTTTTGTGCCAGAATTTGATAAGATTTTATTCGAAAGCAATTTGAAACCAGGAGAAATTTATCCTGACTTAGTGGAGTCTCAATATGGATGGCATATTATTAAATTTGTTGAGCAGCGTGGCGAAGGAGAGGAAAAAGAAGTTCGTTCTGAGCACATTCTTTTTGCCAAAAAAGATCCTTCTCAATATGAACAGTTCAAATATCAAACAACAGCGCTTACCGGAAAAAATTTAAAAAGTGCAACAGCGCAATATTCAAATGGACAAGGTCTGGGAGAACCGGAAGTTTCTCTTCAATTTGACGAAGAAGGCACAAAGCTTTTCGCAGAACTAACCAAAAAAAATCTAGGAAAAGAAATCGCAATTTTCTTGGATGGACAATTGCAAATAGCGCCAACCGTTCAAGTTGAAATCACAAACGGGCAAGCTGTGATTACGGGAAATTATACATTCAAAGAAGCCAAGGATATTTCTGACAGATTAAATCAAGGTGCTCTGCCAGTTCCTTTGACATTAGTTGGTCAACAAAGCGTTGAAGCAACTCTTGGAGCAGATTCGCTTAGAAGTATTTTGATTGCTGGAGCAATAGGCCTCGGAGCAGTTGTTGTTTTTATGCTCATCTTCTATCGCTTCCTGGGGCTTGTTGCATCATTAGCCTTGCTTATTTATACTGTGCTGATGATAACTATTTTCAAAATGACGGGAATCACCCTGACACTTTCTGGCATTGCAGGATTTGTGCTTTCAATTGGTATGGCGGTTGACGCTAATATTTTGATTTTTGAAAGAACCAAAGAAGAAATACGTGGTGGAAGAACAATTGCAAATTCACTTGAAGAAGGATTCAAGCGTGCTTGGACGTCAATTCGCGACGGCAACATTTCATCTTTGCTGACCGCTGGAATTTTGTATCTTATGGGTACGGGTTTTGTAAAAGGTTTTGCAGCTGCACTTTTTATTGGAGTTGTGGTTTCAATGTTTACTGCTGTGATAATCACCAGAACAATGCTTAAGGTTATCATCAGCGACTGGATCCATAATAGAATGTGGATGGTAGGAGTACGCAAATCTGATATATCAGATTAATTTACAATGATCAATTTACAATTTCCAAATAATTCACAATATTACAATGATCAAACCCAAATTCATTTAAGAAATTAAAGAATTGAAAATTAAATGAAAATTGAGAATTGAAAATTGAAAATTAGTAAAAATTATGTTTAATATTATTGGAAAAGCTAAATACGCATATATTTTCTCAGGGGTACTAACCATCCTTTGTATTTTGAGTTTGGCAGTGTGGGGATTGAAATATGACATTGATTTTACTGGTGGAACGAGAATGGTGGTTAAATTTGCCGAGCAAGTTCCTTCCAAGGAAGATGTTACGGAAACGCTTAAAGATTTAGGTTTGAAAAGTTTGACTTTGCAGGGATTGGAAAATAATTCGATGGTAATTCGTTATGCCTCAGGCGATGACAGCACAAACGACAAAACAAATAGTGATGTTTGGAAAGCGATTAGCGAAAAATATCAAGGCACAACTCAGTCCAGTGTTGATTTTTTCAACTCATCAGTTTCTGGCGAATTAAAATCAAAATCAGTAAATGCCCTAATATTGGCGATTATGGCCATTATGGCATATATTGCTTGGGCTTTTCGCAAAGTGTCTCGTCCGGTTGAGTCTTGGAAATATGGCGCAGGAGCAGTAATCGCATTGGCGCATGACATCTTGATCACAATGGGAGTTTTCTCAGTGCTAGGACATTTTTATGGAATTGAAATCGGCATTCCTTTTATTGCAGCGCTGCTTACAATTCTTGGTTTTTCTGTTCACGACACCATCGTGGTATATGACCGAACGCGAGAAAACTTGCTTAAAAGTTCACAGAAGGTTCCATTTCCAGAAGTGGTCAACCAAAGCTTGAACGAAACACTTGTGCGTTCAATCAACACTTCTCTTACTGTAATCATAACTTTATTGGCAATATATTTGTTTGGTGGAGCATCGATTAAATTTTTTGCGCTGGCTCTTTTGGTTGGAATTACCTTCGGAACGTATTCTTCAGTTTTTATCGCAACAGCACTGTTAGTTACGAGTTATGAATTAACACTTAAATACAAGAAATAAAAACTATGGGTATATTAGATGCTTTCAAAAAGAAATCTGACGACAAGAAAAAGAACGCTAATCCTTTGGATCCTGAAAATATGGGATTTATGCAGAGGATGGCGATGAAAAAATTGGAAAAAATGAGTCCCGAAGAAAGAGAGAAGTTGATGAAAAAAGTGATGACACCAGACAATATTCAAAAAAACAAAGCTGACATTTTGAAAACTCTTGAACAAATGAAAAAATCCGGTCAAATGAACGACCATCAAATTTTCGAAGCCAAAAAAAGATTAGGACTTTTATAAAAATATTTTTCTGCAAATTTAAAAGCCGTCCCGATTTTTTATCGGGGCGGCTTTTTTTGGCTTTTTTAATAAAATCAACTGACTTGTTTTTTATTTTTATACATCTCGTCGTCAGCTTCTTTAATTATTTCCTCAAGAGTTATGCTGCTGCCTTTGAAAAGTCTTTTGGTTGAGAATCCAACAGCTGCTGTCATCTTGATTGTTACCCCTTCAATCTCCAGCGACCATGTTTCCATATCTTTCAAAATTCTTTCAACTAGAGTTGTGACAGCATCATAATTAGGATCACTGCCTATTATGACAACCTCATCTCCACCTAACCTCACGCAGAGATCAGTGTCTCGTACCACATCCAATAATCGTCTTGCAAAATATTTAAGCAATCGATCACCCTCGTGATGTCCAAACCTGTCGTTGATAGGTTTGAATTTATTAAGGTCTAGCATAACAGCCCAAACGCACCATTCATGACGACGTGCTTCAGCTATAATGCGTGATTTGTTTTCTTCCAAAAAATGTCTGCTGTGAAGCCCTGTCAATGTGTCATAATTGCTTATATTACGTAGCTTCTCTTTGCCTTGTAATGCTATCGTAAGAAGATACGATGTTATGAGTAGTACTGTAACAGAAACACTAAACATAATACGTTCAGCGATTGTCTCTGATAGCTTTATTTGCACAAATTGATGCACTTGTTCAAATATTTTAGAGAGCGATATTGCACAAATAACTGCTATTATGCACTTTGATAAAAATTTTTTACTTAGCCACCAGCGGTTAATTTTTCGAATCAGAGATATTATCATGGCACTTCTCCTTTTTTGGTATGTATATGAAATTGTGAAAGATCTGACTTGGTACTGCTGCAGGAAACAATTTTCCCACAATATATTATTATACACCTTTTTGGATATTAAGTCAATGGCTCGTCAAATTGACCTTTTGTGGAGCCAAGATTGGGTGTTGCAAAAAGTATTGTAAATTGGTATTATAAGTCTATATTTAGCAATGAAAAATTCAACATTATTCACCCTGTTAAATAATTTTAAATTTTCTTAAAAAATTTAAAATTAAGATTTGGGCTCTTGAATTAAATAATGTTGTGGATAAAATTAAAAAAATTAACTTTAATAGATGGGTTTTCTTTTTTAAAAGCCCAAATCTTATTTAACAGGGTAAATGGAAAAACAACAAGAAAAATTGATTGAGGAGATTTTAACACGAGGAGTCAATGAAATTATCGATCGCGAAAATCTCAAAAAGAGACTTCTTGGTGGCGAGAAGCTGCGTATTAAATTTGGAACTGATCCGACTAGCCCTAATATTCACTTGGGTCGAGCTGTGCCGCTTTTGAAATTGAGAGACTTGCAAGAATTGGGGCACCAGATTGTTTTTCTGATCGGCGATTTCACAGGTGTGATTGGAGACACTTCCGACAAAGAAAGCGAACGTCCAATGCTAGAGAGAGAAGTGGTTGAGAAAAATTTGGAAACATATTTTGAGCAAGCAGGAAAAATTTTGGATATGAGCAAGGTTGAAGTTGTTAAAAATTCTGATTGGTTGGGAAAGCTTACATATAACGAAATTTCTGAGCAAGCTGATATTTTTTCTTTAGCTGAATTTATTGCACGTGATAATATCAAAAAAAGATTGGAAAGGGGAACGCGAATTTCACTGCGCGAACTTTTGTATCCATTGATGCAAGGTTATGACAGTGTCGTTTTGAAAGCTGATTTGGAACTTGGTGGAACTGATCAACGTTTCAATCTTTTGGCTGGACGTGAAATGCAAAAAAAATACAAACAAAAGCCTCAGGATGTGTTGATGACAGATTTGATTGAAGGCACAGATGGTCGCAAAATGAGTTCTTCTTGGGGAAACACAATCAATTTGACTGATGATGCTAATTTGATGTTTGGAAAAGTGATGAGCATGGGCGACGAACTTATTGGAAAATATTTTGTGCATTGCACGCGCATTCCAATGGAAGATATTTCCCAAATTGAAAAAGAAATGCAAGAAGAAATATTGAATCCTCGCGACGCAAAACTTCGTTTGGCTGGAGAAATTGTAAAAATTTATCACGGAGAAGAATTGGCAAGAAGTGCAAGAGAATATTTTATTAACACATTTTCCAAAAAAGAAATCCCAACTGATATTGCCGAGTTTGAAGTTTCTGAAGAAATGAAATTATCAGAACTTGTTGTGAAATCAGAAAATGCTTCCAGTATGGGAGATGCTCGTCGCAAAATTGAACAAGGCGGTGTGTCAGTTGATGATGAGAAACTGCTTGACCCTCAAATGCTTGTCACAAAAGAATTTGATGGTAAGGTTTTGAAAATAGGAAAATTGGGCTTTGTAAAAATAATTATTCACCCTGTTAAATAATTTTGCCTAAGCAAAATTTAAACAAGGTTTAATTTAACAGGGTAAAAGAAATAATATGCTCGAAGAAAAAATTGAAAAAATTAAAGAAGATGCTTTGGCTGAAATTGCAGCAGTGGAATCTTTGGCTGAGCTTAATGACTTGAGAATCAAATTCTTAGGAAGAAAAAGTGAATTTACAAACATTCTCAAGAGTCTTAAAGATTTGACCGAGCAGGAGCGAAAGATTGTGGGACAAATTGCAAATGCAACAAAAATTGAAGTTGAAAGCGTTCTTGCTGCAAAAGAAAAAGAGCTTAAGGAAAAAAGTTTTGATTTTGCAGCCGAAAAGATCGATGTGACAATGCCAGCCAAAAAATTGCAGCGAGGTCATCTTCATCCACTTACAAAAATTCAAAATGAATTGGAAGACATCTTTACTTCGATGGGTTTTGAAATTGCCGATGGCCCAGAGGTTGAAACGGAATTTTATAATTTCGATGCTCTTAATATTCCCAAGAATCATCCAGCGCGCGACAAGTGGGATACTTTTTGGCTCAAAAATAACAAACAACAGACAACTGACGACCTGCCTACCGGACAGGCAGGTAAACAACAAGAAAGGATTTTATTGAGAACACATACATCGCCAGTGCAAATTAGATTTATGCAGACACACACACCTCCATTTCGTATTATTGCACCAGGAAAATGTTTTCGTAATGAGGCAACTGATGCCACTCATGAACACTCCTTTTATCAATTCGAAGCTTTGATGGTTGGGGATGATGTAAATGTGGGAAATTTTAAATTTATTGCTCAAGAATTTTTCTCTAAATTTTTTAAAAAAGAAATTAACGTGAGATTACGTCCAAGTTATTTTCCTTTTACTGAACCTAGTTTTGAGTTTGATATTAGTTGTACAGTTTGTGGTGGAGAAGGTTGCCCATCTTGTAAGGGCGGTGGGTGGTTGGAGGTTGGCGGAGCTGGCATGGTAAATCAAGCTGTATTTGAGGCGGCTGGTTATCCAAGGGGTAAATATCAGGGATTTGCTTGGGGATTTGGACTGGAAAGACTTTTAATGATGCGTAACAAGATTAATGATATTAGACTTTTTCATAGTGGCGATAAAAGGTTTACAGATCAATTCTAAGAAAATACAAATTTTTACAAATCTAAAAAGAATTAATACGAATCAAGAATTATCTTATGAAATATAGTTACAATTGGCTTAAAGAAATTTCAGCAACCGAAAAAAGTCCAAAAGAATTGGCACAGCTTTTGATGCTGCATGCTTTTGAAGTTGAGGGTATCGAGGAAAATGAAAATAAGCTTGATGGTGTTGTTGTTGGAGAAATTTTGGAAATATCAAAGCATCCAAATGCGGATAAGTTGCAATTGGTAAAAGTGAATATTGGCAAGGAAATTTTGAATATTGTTTGCGGTGCTAATAATATCTCAGTAGGAGACAAGGTTCCTGTTGCAACTGTTGGAAGTATTTTGCCTGGAAATTTCAAAATTAAGGAAAGTGAAATTAGGGGAGAAAAATCTTATGGTATGCTTTGCGCTGAAGATGAACTTGGGTTGGGAACTAGTCATGCCGGAATTTTGCTTTTGGAAAAAGAAAGCGAGATAGGTCAACCAATAAGTACTGTTTTTGATTTGGATGATGCTATAATTGAAATTGATATATTAGCTAATCGTGCTCACGATGCTCTTTCTCATGTAGGAATGGGGCGAGAGATTGCTGCACTGGAAGGAAATTCTATCGATTATGATTATGATGGATTAGTATTATCAAGAAAAAAAACAGATAAGCTTTCTGTGAAAATCGAGGATAAAACTATCTGTACTCGTTATATTGGAGCTGTGTTGGAGGATATTAAAGTTTGTGATTCTCCGCAATGGCTAAAAAGTCGTCTGCAGTGCTGCGGCATTCGTCCAATAAATAACATAGTGGATGCAACAAATTATGTAATGTTAGAAATTGGACAACCCCTCCATGCGTTTGATTTTGATAAAATTTCTAATGGTAAGAAAGCTGAAATTATTATACGCAAAGCTAAAAAAGATGAGGAAATAATAATTTTAGATGGTACAACAAAAAAACTTTCCAATGACGATATTGTGATTGCTAATCCTAAAAATGCCTTAGCTTTGGCGGGAATTATGGGTGGACTTGATACTGGAGTAAGCGATCAAACCAAAAATATTGTTTTGGAGGCCGCAACCTTTGATCCGGCTAGTATTCGTAAGACAAGAATGAATTTGGGAATTTCATCTGATGCAGCGCTTCGCTTCGAAAAGGATATTGACCCAAATATTGCTGAAAAAGCTATGGTTAGGGTTATTGAGATATTAGAGCATATTGCCGAGGCTAAATTTGTTGGTTCTTGTGATGAATATGCAAGCAAGAAAAATACTTGGGAAATAAAATTGGATCTTGCTTATCTTGATAAATTATTAGGCACAAAAGTTCCATTCGGGGAAAGCAAAAAAATATTATCGCTTTTGGGTATTAAAGTTTCTGGCTCTGGCAACGTTATAAAGGCTCAAATTCCAACATTCAGGCTGGATCTTGCGACGCAGGAGGATTTGATTGAAGAGATCGGAAGAATTTATGGATACGAAAAAATATTGCCGCAAGCTCCCTTGGTATCAGCTAAAGCTGCTCCAATTAATGAAAAAAGAGTTTTTACGCGAGCAATGAAGAATATTTTAGTAGGACTTGGTTTTTCTGAAATTTACAATTATTCTTTTTATTCGCAAAAAGATGCAGCTGCTGCTGAAATCGGAACTATTAATCATTTGGAGCTGGAAGCGCCGATGAATCCCGAGCAAACCCTTTTGCGCCAAAGTTTAATTCCCAATATCCTCAAAAATGTTAAAGAGAATCTTAAAAATTTCAAAGAACTTCATATTTTTGAAATAGGGCATATTTATTTGCCAACTGAGAAAGTTCTTCCGACTGAAAAAGAAATATTGGTTGGAGCAATGGTGGTTGAAAAGAAAAGCTCAAAAAGCGATAAGCAAGATTTAAGATACCAATCAAGTTTTTTTGACGCTAAGGCTGTGATCGATAAAATGCTTTCCCAACTTGGAATTATTGATCATTATTATGATGTTCATCAAAATAATCCAGTGGAATCTTCTAAGAAAATTTGGCATCAAACTCGCAGTGGAGAAATTAAAATCACCGGCAGCGGAATTACTATTGGTTATATAGGAGAGATAAGTCCATTTGTGTTGGAGCGTTTTGATGTTAATGCTAGAGTTGTTGCTTTTGAATTTGATATGGAGAAAGTTCGAGAGATTTCTGAGGCCGAAAGGGAATACACGCCAATTCGAAAACATCCAATTGTGACTAGGGATATTTCCTTGCTTGCACAAAAAGATGTGCGCATCGATGAAATTCTTATGGTTATTCAGTCAGCTGGCAAGGACTTTGTGCAAGACGTTGATCTTTTTGATGCAATTGATTTTGCGGATGACACTTCGAGCTTTGCTTTTCATATAATTTTGGGAGCGCAAGAGCGGACATTGACTGGAAAAGAAATTGATGATGTTATGTTGTCCATTACAAATAAGCTGGAAAAGGATTTGAATGTCAAAATGCGGAGATAGTGCAAAAAAGAATTAAATTTAGTGTCAAATCAAGGAGTCTTTGCCAGACTCCTTGATTTTTTTGTGCCCTATTGACCCCGCACTAACTTGGCACTTTTAATAAATCATCGATTATTACTGGCTATTTTCAAATATCAGCAAAACCACCTGCGAAGGCATTTTTGTGTGTTTGCGCCTTTGGCACAGTGCAAAGTTAGTGCGGGGTTGACAAAATTTTAATATGTGTTAATATAATTTGAAATCTAATATATTCAAATTTAGTCGTAAAGTTCACCCTGTTAAATAATTTTAAGATCCTTAAAGAGCTTAAAATTAAGATTTGAAAAGACGGGAGAATTTACGTGCTAAATATTTAAATTTTATCAAAAGTAAGTTGTCTTCCCGATAATGGGGGTTCAAATCTTATTTAACAGGGTAAATGGAAAAAGCAATTGTTGAAAATAAAGGGGTAGAAATTAAGACAGGATTTTTTTCAGACGCACTCAGGGAGATTGTGGCTGATTTTTCTGAGCGTTCTCAGGAGATAATCTTCAGTCGCTGGGGTGTTTTCAATTCTCACTCAATGACCTTAGAGGAAATTGGAAAAAAATATAGCATAACTCGTGAAAGAGTTAGGCAAGTTATTCGCGAAGTGTTAAAAAAGGTTAAAGAAAAAAAGAACGACACTTTGTTTTTGCAAATACAAGAAAAAGTTATGTTGGCACTTGCCAGCAATGGTGGTATAATGGGGGAGAAGGAGCTCTTGTTTGCACTTGGAAAAGGACAAAAAAGCGAAGAGTCTTCAGTTTCTTTTTTCTTGGAATGTTTCGATAACATTGCAAACAATGAAATCAAAGGAGAATTGGCTTTTTCATATTCATTGCCAGATTTTGATATTGAAAAATGGCGAGCAGTTAAAAATGCTGCAGTTGCAATTTTAAAAACACAAAAAAGACCTCTTTCAGCTGAAGAATTGCTTGCGCTGATGAAAAATGAATTGTCATCATTTGATTTGACCAAGGAAATGTTCACGCATTATTTGGAAGTTTCTGATGAGATCAAGCAAAACACTTTTTCAAAATGGGGGCTTGCAAAATGGAAAGAAATTTCACCTAAAGGTACACGAGAAAAAGCTTATTTGGTTTTGAAAGAGGCATCTCGTCCACTTCATTTTCGAGATATTGCAAAAAAGATTGATCAATATCATTTAAACAGAAAGAAAACGCATGCTCAGACCGTGCATAATGAATTGATCAAAGATAAGAATTTTGTTTTGGTTGGAAGGGGGATTTATGCTTTGGTTGAATGGGGATATAAAAGTGGAACAGTGAAAGATGTGATTGAAGAAATCTTGAAGAAAAAAGATGGAGCACTTAGCAGAGAAGAAATTCTTGCCAAGGTTTTGGAAATAAGACATGTGAAAAAATCAACTATTGTGATAAACTTAAATAACTATTTCGCCAAATCAAAAAGCGGAACATATTCAATCAAAAAATAGGTTGTCTTGAGCTATAAAAGAAAAAGAAAAAATACCCCAGTTAAATAGTCGCTAAGGCGAATTTAACGGGGCAAGAAAAAATAATGGACATTATTTCATCTTCAATAATTGGAATAGGTGCAGATATAAAGGCGGCGTCGCAAGTGATGAGCTATGTATGGTTCATTATTTTGCCGCCGCTTTTATTTTTTACTTTTAAAATCTATTGGCTCAGGCACGTGCAGGATATATTCTGGGCTTCAGCCGATTGGGTGATTTTGGAACTCATTCCGCCAAGAAATATTGAAAAAAGTCCTAAACCAATGGAAGCACTTTTTGCTGGTTTTGCTGGAGTGGAAAAATCTTTTAACACATATGAACAATACGTTGATGGAGCATTCACGGACTATATGAGTTTAGAATTAGTAAGTGATGCAGGAATGGTTCATTTTTATATCAGAACAATGAAAAAATATCGGCATATTGTGGAATCACATCTTTATGCTCAATATCCAGATGTGGAAATTCTTGAAGTTCCTGATTATGTTGATGATATTCCTAAAATAATTCCTAATAATCAATGGGATCTTTGGGGTGCTGATTTTATGTATACTCGTCCTAATGCATATCCAATTAGAACGTATAAGATGTTTGAAGAAGATATTACAGGCACGATGATTGATCCGTTATCAAGTTTACTTGAAGTTATGGGAAAATTAGGTCCGGGGTTAAAAATTTGGTTTCAAATTATTATAAAACCAACTTCGCCAGCTTGGGCAGCGAAAGAAGGCGCTAAGGTAACGGAAAAACTAAAGGGAAGAGATAAAAAAACAGAATCAATACTAGAGAGGTTTTGGCGGGATATCGTGGATGTTTTTAGCAATCTGTTTAAAGCTACTTATTCCCCAGTTGAATTTCCGGCAGAAAAGAAAAAAGAAGAATCACCACTCGATACTCGTCTTTCTCCAGGTGAACGTGACGTGCTTAAGGCTATTGAAGACAATCTTGGAAAATTGCAATTTTATACAAAAATGCGATTCATTCTTTTGGGTAGACGTGAAAGTATGGACAAAACATTTGTTTCTTCATTTACTGGAGGGTTGAAACAATTTGGCGATGATAATATGAATGGTTTTAAGCCAGATAATATTTCAAAAACTAAAGCGGATTATTGGACAAGAAAAACACGCTTAGCTTACAAACAACGAAAACTTTTACGAAGATATAGAAATAGGAGTATGGACGGAGTTCCTGAGGCAGAAATGGTTATGAGTAGTGAAGAGCTTGCGACGGTTTTCCATTTGCCAGATATGAATGTTATGGCACCATCGCTTTCTCGAGTGGAAGCCAAGCGTGGTGGCGCCCCTTCCAACTTACCAATAGAATAAATTTTGGCAGAAGTCTAAAGTCTAAATACTAATTACTAAATCAAATACAAAGTAAAAAGTATAAATGGTCTGCATTTTAATTTAAACTTTAGAATTTAGAATTGAATTAGACTTTAAAAATTAGCCTTTAGAATTTTTTATATATATGGCTCAAAAAAACGAAATTGCATTTTTTGCAAAAACGAACTTTAGAAATCAAGAGAGAGTTTTCGGAATAAAAACCGATGACCGAACTCGACATATGTATATCATCGGAAAAACTGGTATGGGTAAAACAAACCTGCTGGAGAATTTGGTGGTGCAAGATATTCGCAATGGTCACGGAATTTGCTATATTGATCCGCACGGAGACACTGCTGAGAAACTTTTGAAAGCTGTTCCTGCAAATCGTATCAATGATGTTATATATTTAAATCCAGCTGATCAGAATTATCCACTGGCTTTTAATGTTATGGAATCAGTTGATCCTGATTACAGACATTTGGTAGCTTCTGGCCTTATTGGTGTTTTCAAAAAGATTTGGGCTGATTCTTGGGGACCTCGATTGGAATATATTTTGCGTAACGCAATTTTGGCACTTTTGGAATATCCCGGGAGCACGCTGCTTGGAGTGACAAGGATTTTGGTAGACAAAAAATATCGCGAGCGTGTGGTGGAGAAAGTTACGGATCCTGTGATCAGGCAATTTTGGGTAGATGAATTTCCAAAATGGAGTGACAAGGTTTTGCAAGAAGTTGTGTCTCCGATCCAAAACAAGGTTGGACAATTTTTGTCCAGCTCACTCATTAGAAATATTGTTGGTCAAACTCAGTCTTCTTTTGATATTCGCGATGCAATGGATACTCAAAAGATTTTGATTATAAATCTTTCAAAAGGACGAATCGGAGAAGATAATGGTGCGCTGCTCGGAGCTATGATGATTACCAAGATTCAGTTGGCAGCAATGGGACGCGTGGACATTCCAGAAGATCAGCGCAAAGATTTTTATTTGTATGTTGATGAATTTCAAAACTTTGCAACAGAATCTTTTGCCAACATTTTGTCTGAGGCTCGAAAATATCGTCTCAATCTTATTTTGGCAAATCAATATATAACTCAGATTGATGAAAAAGTTCGCGATGCTATTTTTGGAAATGCTGGCACAATCATTTCTTTTCGTGTTGGCGCAATGGATGCTGAATTTTTGGAAAAAGAATTTATGCCTGTGTTTGTGCAAAATGATATTGTGAATTTGCCAAAATATAACATTTATCTGAAATTGATGATTGATGGAATTGCAGGCGATGCTTTTTCTGCTCAAGTGCTGCCGCCTGTGTATATTGAAGACACTGCTGAAAATGAGGAAAAAATTATTGCCAACTCACGTGAGCGTTATGCTTCTAGCAAAGAAGAAGTTGAAGATAAGATTTCTCGTTGGGCTGGTGTTATGCCCGCTGCTGGTTTTCAAACAGTCAACAAGCCGCCAACAGGTCAAATTATTCAAAATCCAAATAATGTTCAATACAAAGCTCCGCAGCCTCAGACTGCGCAA
The DNA here is from genome assembly GCA_003507445.1 of Candidatus Moraniibacteriota bacterium. Taxonomy (GTDB): domain Bacteria; phylum Patescibacteriota; class Minisyncoccia; order Moranbacterales; family GWC2-37-73; genus UBA12068. The sequence goes on along the minus strand of DNVR01000011.1, from coordinate 19,985 downwards.
AGCGCTCATCAAAATTTTGCTCCTAAAATACAGCAAACCATACAAAAACCTCAAATACAGCAACCTGGCGCAGCTGAGCAAAAAAATGAGCCGCAGGCCCCTATAAGCGCTGCAGAGCCCCTTGGTGCCTCACAACCTCAAAAAGTGATCCAGACACAGGTGACAACTGAAAAAGCACCTATAAATCAAGATGATCTCGGGGAATATAATCAACCACAGCCTCAGATTAGCCAAATTCAGCAAGGGGAGGAAAATCCTGATTATTACGTCAAGCCAGTCGATGACAGGCCAAAATTTGATGCAATTTGTGATATGTGCGGAGACAATATCCAAATTCCTTTTCAGCCAGATGGAAAAAGGCCGACCTTTTGCAAGGATTGTCTGAAAGAATATCAGCGGATGACTGCTAAGGAAAAACTTAATCAAGAGAAAAAAATGCAAAGACAGCAGGAGGAAAATGCTGAGCTTGCTCCTCCAGTAGAGCAATCAATAAGGCAACCGGTTAAAAATGCAGTCAAAACTTTTCCACCAAAAAATCAAAATGTTCAAGGCATTCCTGCAACTGAAAAAAGAGTTGAACACAAGGCCTATGTCTCGAAAGATCATCCAATGTCGCTTTCTCAAATGCAACACATTGCTCCCAAAAAGTTCAAACCTCAGCGTCAGCGTCCGCAAGTGAATTTGGATGAAGTACGCAAAATGATTGATGCGAGCAAACAATAAAGATTCAAACAAAAAACATTAAAACATACAAAAGTATGTTTTTTTGTTTGTGACACTTGAACAAAAGATGCAAACACGTTAAGCTTATTTTATGAAACAAAAAACAGCACTCGACATCTTGAAGCTTGGACACAATGTTTTTTTGACGGGGCCTGCTGGCAGCGGCAAGACATTTTTGCTAAAGCAATATATTGAATATCTCAAGAAAAATAATATTGGCGTGGCAGTCACGGCAAGCACTGGAATTGCAGCAACGCATATGAACGGCCAAACGATTCATTCTTGGTCTGGAATGGGAATCAGTGATACTTTCACCGAAGAAGATTATGCGAGACTCAAGAAAAGAAGTTATCACAAACAAAAATTTAAAAATGTCAGCGTGCTCATCATTGATGAAATTTCAATGCTGCATTCTCATCAGCTTGATATTGTTAATGCAATTTGCAAAAAATTTAAAGAGCCATTTTCACCGTTTGGTGGTTTGCAAGTTATTTTGTGCGGAGATTTTTTTCAATTACCACCAGTGACAGGTTTTGGACAAGAAGCGCGCTTTGTTATTGAATCGGAGGCTTGGGAGGAAATGAATCCCAAAATATGTTATCTGGAAGAACAGCACAGACAAGAAGACAGACAAATGCTCAAGATTTTAAATGATATTAGAAAAAGATCCTGCAGCCAAAAAACTCTTGATTTGATTTTATCGCGTCAAAACAAAAGTATTAAAAGTGACATCACGCCAACTCGACTTTATACTCACAATGCTAACGTGGATGCTATTAACAGTTTGGAACTTAAAAAAATAAAAGAAGAAGCGCGGATATTTGAAATGACAAGCAAGGGAAATGAATTTGTTGCTGCTGCCGCCAAGAAAGGTTGCCTTGCTCCAGAAACATTGTTTCTCAAGAAAAATGCGGTGGTAATGTTTGTGAAAAATAATTTTGAAAAAGGATATGTTAATGGAACATTGGGAAAAGTAATAGGCTTTGACGCAATTGGAATGCCGATTGTGAAAACAGTTTCTGGCAAAACAATTGTTGCAAATCCAGAAAAATGGTCAATTGAACAAGATGACGATGAGCTGGCATCAATTTCTCAGGTTCCTTTGCGATTGGCTTGGGCGATTACCATTCACAAGAGTCAGGGAATGACCTTGGACGCTGTGGAAATGGACCTTGGCAAATCGTTTGAATATGGAATGGGATACGTTGCACTTTCTCGCGTGAGAACATTGGATGGAATCAAATTGCTGGGAATTAATGATATGGCCTTGGAAGTTAATCCAAAAGTATATGAATTCGATAAAATTCTCGAGGAGTTGTCGCATAATAATGTTGCTGAAATTGCTAAAATGAAAATTTTGAAAAAACGAGAATTGCAGGAAAACTTCTTGGAAAGATGTGAAAAATAGGGTCATACTCAAATTATGGTTCAAAAAATAGGAAGCTTGTTTTTTGTTTTGCCTGATTCCTTTCTCGGCACGCTTCGCAATCGAAGAACTATGATTGCTCGCTAAGAGTTCGCTGTCGCTCTCTGTTGCCTCAAAAGAAAACAGGCAAAACAAAAATAATTCAATACCATAATTTGAATATGACCCTATTTTTGTTTACAATGAGGAAAAATGGTGTTATTATGTGGAGTATATGACAAAAGAAAGCAAGAAAAAGCGGGTGATTGTGGGGATGAGCGCTGGGGTGGATTCTTCGGTGGCGGCCGCACTTCTGAAAGAGCAAGGCTATGACGTCGTGGGCGTTTTTTTGCATTTCTGGAAAGAACCAGGACAAGATGAACTCAGAGAAAACAAATGTTGCAGTGTTGAATCTCAGCAAGATGCCCGAAAAGTGGCGCAAATTTTGGACATTCCACTTTATACTGCCAATGCCGCTCAAGAATTCAAAAAAGAAGTTGTGGATTATTTTCTTTCTGAAATAAAAGCGGGACGCACACCGAATCCTTGCGTGGTTTGCAATGAAAGAATCAAATTCAATTTTTTGTTTAAAAAGATGTTAGAGATGGACGCTGATTTTGTGGCAACTGGACATTATGCTGAAGTGAAAAAAATAAATGGAAAATTTCATCTCTATACTTCAAGTGATGAAGAAAAAGATCAGACATATTTTCTTTATTCGTTAAAGCAAGAGCAATTGGCAAAAATTTTGTTTCCCGTGGGAACATATAAAAAACCTGCCATAAGAAAAATTGCCCAAAATTTAAATTTGCCAGTTTTTGACAAAGAAGATTCACAAGGCCTTTGTTTTACACCGGAAAAAACTCCAACCAAATTTATTAAACGCAATCTGAAACTTTCTTCTGGAGATATTATTACTACCGAGGGTAAGAAAATTGGTGAGCATGGTGGATTGGAGACGTATACGATTGGCCAACGCAAGGGAATTAATATTGGTGGTAATGGCCCATATTTTGTGGTGGAGCGTGATTTTAAAAACAATCAACTCATTGTTACTAATAATGAAGAAGATGAAAAGATTTTCAAAAAAACAATGACAGTTGAACTCAAAAACTGGATTGCAGATGAGCCAAAATTACCATTGGAAATAAATGTAAAGATCAGATATCGTCATCCCTTGGTGCGTGGTATAATAAACCTGTCGCTCACGAGCGACGGGTCAAGTAAAAAAGAAAAAAAGCTTTACGTTGTGGAGTTTTTGGAAAAACAAAAGGCAGTGACTCCAGGGCAAAGCGCAGTGTTTTATGCGGATGACAATGAGGTGTTGGGTGGAGGAATAATTATTTAAGTCTAATTCTTAAAGACCAAAGTCTAAATCAAGTTTAAATTTCAAATTATAAATTAGCCTTTAGATTTGAATTAGTCTTTAGAATTTAGCCTTTAGAATTTATTTAAAATATTATGCAAATGGATCCGGAATTGTTGGCGCAGAGAAAAAAGTTGCAGATGGCGATAATGCTCAAAGATTCTGACATAAAAAGAAGTGAGCGTGCTATGCTTGAAGTTGATGTTGTTTTGCGCGAACTTAAACACAAACAGTCGCAACTTCAAACTGAAACTCTTCTCAAGGAAAATCAACTGAAAAAATTGACTGCTGATCATCAGCAAATGCAGCTTGAAATTATTAAACTTAAACATCAAATGAATAACTTGGGGAGACAATAGAAAGTAATTAATAATTAGTAAAAAATATGTACGTAGATTTGAAAAAATTTATATTGGGTATTGCCGAGCAAAAAGAAATTAAATTGCACAGCTTTACAATCAATGCGATTGATGATGCTGTGAGGGCAGCGAAAAATCAAAAGGATGTTGCCGTTGATGATATTATGGAAATGCTTAAGAAAAAAGATGAATTAAAGAAAGGATTTGGTAGTAATGATTGGAATGCTATTGAGCATCAAGTTGAAAAAATGTTGAAATAAATTATCGTTAAAAACTAATTTAACTTAAGGCTCAAAGCTGTGCAGGTATATGCCTAAAAAGCTAAGAAGCTAAAGCCCAATAAGCTACCTTTATGACAGCAAACGAACTTAGAAAAAAATATCTTGATTTTTTTGAAAGCAAGGGACATACAATCATTCCTTCGGCTTCTTTGGTTCCGCGTGAAACTGATGGCTCAACGCTTTTTACGACTGCCGGTATGCATCCCTTGGTGCCATATCTTTTAGGCGAACAGCATCCAGGAGGTAATCGTGTTGCTAATGTGCAAAAATGCGTACGCACGGGTGATATTGATGATGTTGGTGATAATCGCCATCTGACTTTTTTTGAGATGATGGGAAATTGGAGTTTTGGCGACTATTTTAAAAAAGAGGCAATCCAGTGGAGCTTTGAATTTTTGACTAATCAAAAATGGTTGGGACTTGATAAAAACAGATTGTATGTGACGGTTTTTAAGGGTGAAAATGGTATTCCGCGAGATGAGGAAGCGATTGCAACTTGGCAAAAAGTTTTTTCAGATGCCGGGATGGATGTTGAAGTTGCAGGCGAAGATGAAATGATAAAAAATAATGTGCGCATCATTCCACTTGGAACGGATGATAATTTTTGGATTGCGGGCGCAACTGGTCCGTGCGGAGGCGACACTGAAATGTTTTATGATATGCGTCCCGAGGAAGGAAAACTCGAAGGAAAATTTGGAGATCTGGTGGATAGTTTTAGAATTATGGAAATTTGGAATAATGTTTTTATGGAGTTTAACAAAACGGCAGAAGGAAAATATGAAAAACTTGCCAAGCCAAATGTTGACACCGGAATGGGAGTTGAGCGGACGTTAACTGTGCTTGATGGGGGATATACAGTTTTTGAAACTGAATTGTTCAAACCTCTTTTTGAAAAAATTACTGAAATTTCAGGATGTGGTTATCAAGACAGTGAGGAAACAAAAAAAGCTTTTCGAATTATTGCTGATCACATCCGTGCTAGCGTTTTTATGATTGCTGATGGTGTGACTCCTCTTAACACTGGAGCTGGTTATGTTTTGCGACGACTTATTCGTCGCGCAGTGCGCTACGGAAAACTTATTGGAATTGAAAAAGATTTCACGGTTAGCGTGGCTGAAATTGTCATTCAAAATTTTGGAGATTTTTATCCAGAACTTAAAAAACAAAGAGAAATTATTTTTGCTGAATTAAAAAAAGAGGAAGATAAATTTAGAAAGACCTTGGAGAAGGGATTGGCTATACTAAATAAATTATATCCTATAGGCGTTAAGCAATTGGAAAATTTAGAATATTCTCCTGTGATTGGTAAAGATGTTGATCCTGAAAAGGTTTTTGATTTGTATCAAACCTATGGATTTCCCTTTGAAATAATTCAAGAAGAATTAAAGAAAAGAGGATTTAGGGCTGGCGAAGAAGAATTTGAGCGTAGAATGAAAAAACATCAAGATCTTTCGCGCACGGCTTCGGCTGGGATGTTTAAGGGGGGATTGCAGGATTCTGGGGAAGACACGAGAAAATTGCACACCGCGGCGCATCTTCTTTTGGCTGCACTAAGGCAAATTTTGGGCAATCACGTGTTTCAAAAAGGTTCCAATATCACGCCAGAGCGACTACGGCTTGATTTCTCGCACGGCGAAAAGGTAGCGCCTGAGCAACTCATATTGATAGAAAACCTCGTGAACAGGGCAATAGATGCCAAATTGGACGTTTTGAGTGAGGAAATGACCTTGGAGCAAGCTAAAAAAATTGATGCTATGGGTGTTTTTGAATCCAAATATGGCGAAAAAGTCACAGTATATTCCATTATTAATGACGCTGGAGAAGTGGTTAGCCGTGAGATTTGCGGAGGACCACACGCCAAAAATACTGGAGAACTGGGTAATTTCAAAATTCAAAAAGAAGAAGCATCATCAAGTGGCGTAAGGAGGATTAAGGCAGTATTGACATAGTTTACCTTTTACGTTATACTGATTTAGTAACTAAATGGCTTAAATTATACATAAAAAAATGTTAGCAATTATCAAAACAGGTGGAAAGCAATACAAGGTGGCTGTTGGGGACAAGATCAAGATTGAAAAGCTTGAAGGAGAAGCTGGCGCAGTTATTACTTTTGACGAAGTGCTTTTTATTGGAGATGAAAAAGATGCAAAAATCGGAACCCCATTCATCGAAGGTGCAAAAGTTGAAGGAACCTTGGTTGAGCAAGGACGTCATAAGAAAGTTTGGGGCATCAAGCACAAACCAAAGAAAAGATACAAAGTTAAATTTGGTCACAAACAACTTTTCACTGAAGTAGAAATCACTAAAATAGCGTAGTCATATAACATATAGCATATAGCATGTAACAAAAATACACGCTTTGAATATGAAAAAGCCCCGCGGAGTCCGTGGGGCTTTTTTAGTGATGATTTTATTTTTCTGGTGCTGCTGCACCGGTCATACCTGTTTCAAGAACGATCGTACCATCCTGTTTCGTAACTATAGTCTCAAAATAGTACATCCCACGCTTTTTTTTGATTAGCCTTACTTTGGCAATTAAGAAGTCGTCATAAACTGTTTGAAATCTGCCAAATTCTGGAGGTTGATCCTTAAATCTCAAAATAATTGGAAGTCCTTTGATTTCAGGACTAGCTGTTTTTACGAGTAAGGCTGCTGTTTGAGCGGCAAATTCAATTAACATTACACCAGGGAAACAGCCAAAATGGTGTTCAATGAAGAAGCTGTTTCTGTAAAGGCTGGGGAAAAATCCACCTAACATTTTTCGCAGAAATTTGCGCGCGAATGTTTCTTTTTCAATAATCATTTCTCCTTCACCAAACAATGTTTCATCTTTTTCATACCATATGAAACGCTCTGGTAATAACATTGGTCCAGTGTGAGGAAGCATCTTTGCGATTTGCTTTCTGTTTAATACTCCCATAGTGTATCTCCCTTTTTGAGTGTAGTTGCTTTATTATTAAAAGAATAATGAAGGTTAACTGGGGTGGATATTTAGGAAATGTATTTGATCCATCCATCTTTCTCTTCTCCGTGGACTGTTACATCCGCAATCATTATTAACGGGAGACCTTTTTTATGCTGAAAAAATTGACAAAAGTGAAAACGTACTTCGTTTCCAATATCTTCAGGAATTTCTGTAATAATTTTTTCTGTATCAAACTGTTCATTTACGGGAAAGTTTGTGTGAAAAATTTTCTCCAACTCATTTATAACAAAAGCTTTTATGGATTCAATACTGTTGAAAGTTATGGGATTTATAACTGAAACCCCGCTGGAACTTAATTCTGTCACTTCTTCTCTTCTCACGGCATAGGCTCCTTTAGTTTTTTAATGTGCTGTGTTAATTGACTTGATATTATAGCAATTCCTTGCGATTTGTCAATGCTTCCGAAAGGGTGAGTTCGTCGGCATATTCCAAATCTGCTCCGGTTGAAAGACCGCGTCCAAGGCGGGTGATTTTCACCCCGTTAAATTCTGCCGTAGGCAGACTGGCTTCGCCAGATTTAACTGGGGTTGTTTTGATAGCTTGCAATTTTCTTTTCAAATATAAAGCGGTCGCATCTCCTTCAGTTGTTGGGTTGGTGGCGAGAATAACTTCGGTAATCTTTTCATTTTCAATGCGACTGATAAGCTGCGGAATTTTGAGCTCTGCGCCAGAATCTCCAACTTGAATGACACCGCCAAGAACGTGATATAACCCAATGTATGCTTTGGTGCGTTCAAGTGAAATGATGTCGAGTGGTTCTTCAACAACACAAATAGAATGTTGGTCTCGTCTTTCATCTTTGCAATATTCGCAAAGTTCGCTTTCGGCAATATTGAAACATCTTTTGCAAATTTTCATATTCTTGATTTCCAAAAGATTTTCTGCAAAGTCGCGAATTTTTTCAATGTCTTGCTTGAAAAGAAAAAGCACCAACCGCTCGGCCATTTTAGGGCCAACCGATGGAAGGGAAGCGAGATTTTTGATTAATTTTTGAAATGCTTTGGGATACATCTATTTTTTAAATCTATTTTTTAATATTAGCGATGTAAATAAAAATAATCCAATACCTGTAATGAAATTAAATATTAAAGAAAGTATGTCATTTTCTGAGTTGTAAATATTAAAACTAATATATATTAAAAACATTCCAATTAAATTGAAAAATATAATTATCAAAAGGGATATTGCTCGCATCCATTTCGGCATATTTTTTCCGCTTGCGAGTCTGCCCCAAAAAGCTCCTTGCAGTTCAATTGAATCCATTGGTGTGAATCCACCTTTTGGAATTCCAAAGTTTGGTTCGTTTCTTTTTTTTGACATAGTTGTTATTTATTTTTTATTATTGTTGCTGATGAATTTTCTCTAATGATCTGAAGCTTGCGCTGTTTTCTTGGAAGAATGCGCTGACTTCGCCGACTGGACCGTTACGATGTTTGGCGATGATGATTTTAACAATACCTTTGTTTGGGGTGTCTGGTTTTTCGCGATCTTCGCGGTATAGGAAAAGAACCACATCAGCATCCTGCTCGATCGAACCAGATTCTCGAAGATCGGAAAGTTTTGGAATTTGTGGGGAGCGAGCTTCAACGGCGCGGGATAGCTGTGAAAGAGCAATAATTGGAATGTTGAGTTCGCGAGCTAAGTTTTTGAGACCACGAGAAATTTCAGAAATTTCTTGCACACGATTGTCTCCACCACGTCCTTCCATCAACTGCAAGTAGTCGATAATAATAAGTCCGAGGTTGTTGTCAGCTTGAAGACGACGCGCCATTGTGCGCATTTCCATAATGTTGGCACTGGCAGTATCATCGATGAATAATTTTGCTTCAGAGAGAATTCCCATTGCTTCGCCAATTCTTTGAAAATCATTATTCTCGCCTTCACTGTTGAGTCTTCCAGTTCGAAGTCGCCACAAATCAACATTGGCTTCAGCGGCAAGCATACGATCAACAAGCTGATCGGCTGACATTTCCAAAGAGAACATCGCTACTGCTGCATTTTCTCTGACTGCCACGTGACGTGCGATGTCCAGAGCTAACGATGTTTTTCCAACTGAAGGTCGGGCAGCGAGAATCAAAAGGTCTGATTTTTGAAGTCCAGCCAAAACATTATCAAGATCAGCAAAGCCGGTTGGAATTCCGCGGAATTTGTTGCCATCGCGATGCAGTTCATCAATACGGTTAAAAGCAGCTTCCAAAATTGATTTGATTGGCAAGAAATCTTGCTTTATATATTTCTGAGAAACAGCAAAAAGTTTTTGTTCAGCTTCATCAAGAATTTTTTCCACGTCATCGCCTTCACGAAAGCCAGCTTCAATAATTTCACTGGCAGCATTGATAAGTCTGCGCAGCAATGCTTTTTTCTGAACAACTTTGGCATAATGCACAATATGCGAGGCTGAGGGAACTGTTCCAACGAGCGATGCCAAATAACTTGAACCACCGATTTGTTCCAATTGTTTTTTTTCATCCAACTTGTTGGAAATGCTCAAAACATCCAAAGGCTCTCTTTGTTCATACAATTCCAACATCGCTTCATAAATCTGATTGTGAATGTCTTTATAAAAATCACCAACTTTCAAAAGATCAGCAATTTTAATAACTGCATCTTTTTCCAACATCAAAGAACCCAAAATAGACATTTCAGCCTCATTGTTATGTGGTGGCGTACGCAGCGGATCATAATTCTGCGCCGGCGCTTGTTTTGGTTTGTAGTCTTTCCATTCTTTAGCCATAAGGGGTAGGCGTTAGGCTTTTAGCTTCTTAGCTTTTTAGAAAAAAGATATCTTATCAGGTTTCTGAAAAGCTAATGCCTAAGAAGCTGATAAGCTGTTTTTTTATTATAGCAAGTATGTTGGCAAAATCAACCCAGTCCAGATGGATATTTGTGCACGATTTGCACACAGTTTGACACACAGTGGGTTAGGTGTTTTAATAATGTTTAAGTAGTTCGTTATCAAATCAAACGGCAAATGCCGGAAAGATGGGGATAATATGAAAACATTAAGGCATTCTTCACAGGAAACACTGAATAAATTACTTTTGGGAATTAAAGAGATCAGAACCAAAGTTCTTGAAGAAGAAAATGAAAAATTAAGACAAGAAAATGAAAAATTAAAAGAGGAGATTGAAAATCTTAAAAAAGGTATCAGACTCGTGGGTATATGATTGGGACCCGTGAGAAAAATTTGAAGAAGATTGTAAAAAGGCGAGGATTGCATAACTGCAACCCCCGCCTTTTCTTTTTGCCTAAAATTGTATTTTGTATTTCCTAAAAAGCTGAAAAGCTAATGCCTAAGAAGCTAGTCTAATTTTCTGTCCATCTTTCGTATCTTCCAAGATAAAGCCGTGTTTTTCGATGAGGGCGCGAAGATCGTCTGATTTTTTGAAATCTTTTCCGTTTCTAGCTTCCTGCCTTTGTTTGACCAAGAGCTTAATTTCTTCTGGAATTTCTGCTTGACCAGAAAGAATAAGACCAAACACTGAATTTATTTTTTTCCAAAGCATTAGGATTTTTTTGGCATCGCTTGAAGACAAAGTTTCGTTGTCTATTTTTTTATTCACTTCGGTAATGATTTCATAAACAGCGGCAAGTGCTAGGGGAGTGTTTAAATCATCATTCATTGCGGCTTCAAATTTTTCCAAAAAAACATTCGTGTTAATTTGTTCAAGATTTGTGATATTTGTGCGAGAAGCAACTGCTTCTAGGTTTAAAATAAAATCATTAATCTTTTGAATATTGGTATGTGCTTGTTCCAGCGAATCCCAAGAAAAATTTGTTTGGCTGCGATAATGCGAAGAAAGAAACAAGAGGCGCAAATCCATTGCAGAAAATCCTTTTTCTTTAATGTCTTCAAGTGTGAACAAATTACCTTTTGATTTACTCATTTTTTTACCATCCACAAGCAAGTGGCGAGTATGAATCCAGAAATTTACAAATTTTTGACCAGTATAACACTCCGTTTGCGCAATTTCAGCTTCTTGATGAGGAAAAATGTTATCTTCGCCTCCAGTGTGAATGTCAATTGTGTTTCCAAGATATTCCGTGCTCATAGCAGAGCATTCAATGTGCCAACCAGGATATCCAATTGACCAAGGAGATTCCCACTTCATCAAATGTTGCTCTGGAGCTTTGATCCAAAGTGCAAAATCCCAAGCATTTTTTTTGTCAGGGTGTTCTTCAATTCTGGCGCCTATTTTCAAATTTTCCAAAGTGTTGCCGGAAAGTTTTCCATAATCTTCAAACTTTGTGACATCAAAAAAAACATTGCCATTTTTTTCATAGGCATATCCTTTTTCGAGCAGTCCTTCGATAATCTTGATCATTTGCGGAATATGCGCTGTGGCGCGCGGAAAGAAATGAGCAGGAATAATGTTCATTTCTTTTTCTGTTTGTCTGAAATATTCTTCATAAAATCTGGCAATTTCTTCGGGAGTTTTTTTCTCACGCTCGGCAGCCTTGAGCATCTTGTCTTCTCCGGAATCTCCCTGAGCAACATCGTCGTCAGTCAAATGTCCAACATCGGTAATGTTTTTGATCAAGCGTACTTCATATCCAATATATTCCAAATATCTTCGCACAGTATCTGACAAAAGATATGCTCGAATGTTCCCGATGTGCAAATAACCATAAACAGTCGGCCCACAAGTATACATCCCGACCTTACCGGGATTTATTGATTTAAACTCGTCTTTACTTTTAGATAGGGTGTTATATAAATTCAACATAGTTTTTTTTAATGCAATCGCATATTGATTACTGTATATTGACTTTTATATATTGTCTAGTTATAACCACTTACGTGCTTTAAAAACAATGATAGTACACAGAGAGATGAAGAGCATTATGGAAGAATGAATCGCAAAGGCGTGGGGACTTTTGCCGAAAGGAATGTCGGCGCTCATAGCAAGAATGTTTGAATATACTGTCATTGGCATCATTATGGCGGAAAAAACCGTGAGCACTTTCATTGTGAAATCCAATTTGTTTGAAAGAAGGGAATTATTTGTTTCCTCCATTGACTCAATTGTTTCTTTGTTGCTTTCTAGCGCATTCCAAAGGCGAATGTTTGTGCCTGTAAGGTCTTGAAAATATGCTGAAAGTTCCGGGGCAATCAATGGCGACTTCATCTGAGAAAGAGATTCAATGATGTGTCGTTGAGGTTTCAGTGTTCGTCTGAAATTGAGAATGTCACGTTTGACGACGGAAATTTCAAAAACCATTTCTTTTTCTTTTCCATTAAAAACCTGCTCCTCAATGTTTTCAAGTTTTTTGTGAATATGATCAATGCGCGGAAAACAAGATTCCAAAAGCATCTCAAGAATGCTATGCAAAAGATGCGCCGGAGTTTTGTTCATATACAATCTTCGCTGTCCTTCGTTACTTTCCAATTTTGTGAAAAAATCATCGAGTTGATAAATCTCTTTTGTTTGTCCTGTTATCAAATGATCTTTTGTTATCACAATGTCCAATTCTCCTGGGTAAGTTGTGCGTGTTTCCACATTGAAAAGGGGAATGTGGATTGTAAGAAAAATACAATTTTCATATTGCGTGGCTTTCGGACGATATGTCGGTGTGACAAACTCTTCAATTGCCAATGGGTGAATATCAAAATTTTCTTGGAGATACAAAACATCATCCGCACTCGGATCCACAAAATCAATCCAAGTGATATTTTTAAATTCAACAGTTTTCATTATTTTTTCTTTTTATTTTTCAATAGTTTACCGCGTAACAATATAATTATAAACCATATTTTGAATATTGACAAAAGGAGGGAAAATGAGTATTATCACATCATTTGATTGCACATAAAATTATGAAACCCATATATATACTTAAAATTGGTGGCAGTGTTGCAACCCACAAAAACAAGAAAGGTTTTTCTGTTAGGCATTCTCTCATGAAAAAGGTTGCTCAGTCTATAATTTTTGCCAAAAAAGAAAAAGATTTTGATCTAGTACTTGTTCATGGGGCGGGTGGTTTTGGTCATACCTTGGCAAAAGAATATGAGCTTATGGATGGCACTGGAAACGATAAGCGAAAAATGGAGGGTGCACTTCTTTCGCGAAATGCCAATCAACGATTAAACAATGCTATTACTGAAATTTTTGTTTCTGAGGGGTTACCTATTACCTCAGTGCATACAGCTTCAGTTATTATTAATAATAATAAAAAGATTGTTGATTTCAATATGTTAACAGTCAAAGAATCATTGAAAAAAAATTGTATTCCTATTTTGTATGGAGATATGGTTTTTGATAAAAAACTTGGGATGACAATATGTTCTGGCGACGCCATTGTTCCATACTTGGCTGATAAATTAAAAATAAAAAAAATGTTTTTCGCTTCCGATATTGAAGGTGTTTTTACTAAAGATCCCTATTTGCATAACGATGCTGAACTTGTAGAAAATATCTCATTAAAAAATATCAAAAAAAACATAAAATTATCAGAATCTCATAATGCTGATGCTACAGGTGGTCTTTTGGGTAAAATAAAAAAGATTAGCATACTTTGCGGTAAGGGATCAAAATCAGTTGAGATATTCAATGGTCTAAGTGAGAAAAATTACGAGAAAATATTGTTGGGTAAAAATTTTCCTCACACAAGGATTATATTATGAAAAACCCTCTTGGAATCAAGAGGGTTTTTTAAGATTTGCTATACTAGTTGTGACAAAAATTATGACAGAACGAGATGGCATAATTTTGCATAGTGTGAGTTTCTTTTGAAATGATTCAGAATTGGCAGTGTTTCAATTCTGGTAAATTTGTCATACATTTCGCAAAGTGGATGCCAACCAGCAAAACTAATGTCAATATCTGGCAACTCCAAGATTTCTTCTGGCGGATCACTTTTTAGCGAAGCGTATGCATAACGAGTGAAAATGTCCGGTCTTTTCGGTATGAGGTTAAAATCTTCGGAAATTATCTCATGAAGGCAAATTTCACTTATGGAAAATGGCGTTTCTTCTTGAATCAATCTGGTTATTGTTGTTTCGATGTTGTCGTCGTCTTTTTCTTCCATAGTTTCGAAGGGAGGTCCTATCATCCCAACTTCTTTAAATATGGAAGGTTTTGCTTTTAACTCTTTGACGGTGTACATTTTTGGAACACCCTCAATAGATGTAAAAAGAAGTAGCCCTACTCCAATAATTTTTTTCATGGTAATCTCCTTTTGAGCTTGAGTTGAACGATATTATAAATACCCGTGTAAAGAACGATAAAAACATTTTTTGATAGCATAGGGTATTATAAGATTTTTGTCCAGTTTTTAGAACGGCTTACAGCATTGACAAAAGTCATTTTATGGTGTAGTATTGCAAATAAATGAAAAAAGTTATATTATTTTTAATATTGATTTATCAGAAGGTTTTTTCGCTTGATCACGGCATTCCTTCTTGGTTTTGGGGAGGTAGGATTTGTCGTTTTCATCCATCCTGCAGTCATTATACCTACGAGGCTGTGGAAAGATTTGGAGTTTTGAAAGGAATCTGGCTTGGAATCAAGAGATTTGTGCGATGTCATCCTTGGAATGATGGAGGATATGACCCAATACCTAAAAAATAGCTTCGTAGCTTATTAGGCATTAGCTTTTTAGGGGATGTGGGATGTAAATAAATTTGATATTTGGGAATTTTATATATAATGTAGTAATTTTACAATTTATAATTTGTTTGGTTGGCATTTTAAAAAACCCTTAAGGAGGATTGAGAGATGGCTAACAAGAAAAATAAAGTTGTTAAAAAGGTTAAAAAAACCCACACTGTAAAGATGTGTCCACACAATGGAAATCGTAAACACAAAGGTGGAGATTGCAGAGAGCGATATGGCCGTAAACGCAAGCCATTTGAGTGTGAATGTTGTCCGCACAGAAAATAACAAATCACAGGAGGTAGGAATGTGCGTTTCTTCAGGGGGATGTAGTGGGGTTTACGAAGATGAGGAATTTAGGAAGGTAACGCGGGATATTGTGGATGAGGATAAAGATCGAGATCCAAATTTCTTTACTTTTTTATTTTCCCTGCTTGAGTACTAAATAAAAAATGAAAGGAGGGAATACCTACGTGTGTCATAATACTCTTACAAAACAGCCGCGTGAAGAAAGTCCTAACAATATAGATATTGTTGAATGTTCTAATCAACTAATAAATGTTGGCGAGGAAATTCCAAGATCTACTGAAGAAGAACAATTTATCCCTGGTGCGAAAGCTCCGGTTACATTATTAACCTAAAAAAGGAGGAGAGAGTTTTGAAAAAACGTGTTAAGATTTACGTTGTTACTTATGGCGCTCTTTGCATACAAGATATTTGTAGAAGAGGTGTGCCGGCTGACAACAGTGATCGGTTTTGGGGTAGAGGCTAGTTGCAAATGTGTTTTACAGCGCAATGCGCTGATCTCGTTGCTTGGAGGTTTAAGATGCCTGAAGTTACCGGATGGGGAGTTGTAAGGATGTATGAGGTGAATGGCGATTCATGCGATCAGGTTTTCAAGGACAGGTTTAATAACAGAACTGTTATTATGTCAACACCAATCAAGGGACTCAGATTGCGTCAAGGGTCAATGCAGTTTGGTCCAGGCAGAATTACCGCCGAACATCGCCCCGCTGCTTTAAAGGTTAAACGTGGCAGAACGCATATCGACAAGATAGCGACAGTAAAATAACTATTTTCATGTTGCAAAAAGTAAGGCTATTCAGGGAAACTTGAATAGCCTTTTTTATATCTAAAAATAAAATTAGCACTCGGACTTGACGACTGCTAACGGATAGAATATAATGGAAATACAAATAAATCATGTAGCATATAACATATAACAGATGCACAACTTAGAATTTTGTTACATGTTTCATGCTATATGTTATATGAATTTATGAATCCGAGGCAAGAAAAAATATTATCAGCAGTAATTGAAGAATATACTCAAACCGCTATTCCGGTTGGCAGTCAGGTTTTGGTTGGAAAATATAAATTTAAAGTTAGCCCTGCAACGATTAGAAATGATATGACTGCATTGGAAGAAGAAGGATATTTATATCAGCCACATATCAGCGCTGGCAGAATTCCAACTGACAAAGGTTATCGATATTTCGTGGAAGAAGTGATGAAAGACAAGGAGCTTTCAAAAGAGGATCAACAAAAAATGCAAAGAGAATTTTTAAAATTGAAAGCGCAGAACACTCGCTTGACCCGTACAACTGCAAAATTGCTTTCTCATGTGAGTGGAAACTTTGCTATTAGTGGAATGGTTGAGAAGGATGATTTTTCAGATTTTGGAATGCGAGAATTGATGGAAGAGCCTGAATTTAAGGAATTGGATGAGATGTGTCGTTTGGTTGAAATGTTGGATTATGTTGATGAAAAATTTGATCAACTAACAAAGAATATTAAAGAAGGAGAAACAAGAATTTTTATCGGTAAAGAAAATCCAATTGATGGCACAGCAAATTGCTCTATGATTGTGTCGCCATATCGATTGAGCTCCGGTGAAAAAGGAATCCTAGCACTGATTGGTCCAAAAAGAATGGAATATGCAAAAAATAAATCAATGATTGAATACGTCAAGAAGTTATTGGGAGCGTCAGTTGTGGTAGTTGTATTTTTAGGAGTAAATATCATTTAAAAACTCGAAATTCGAATATCGAAATTCGAAACAATATCTAAATAAAAAATCATAATTTTCCAAACGTTTGGAATTTTGATTTTTGAAAATTTGTATTTGTTTCGTATTTCGAATTTCGTGCTTCGAATTTATTTAACCTTATGTCAAAAGAACACAAAAAACCCCAGTCAAATAGTGCGGATTACCGCAATTTGACGGGGCAAGAAAACATAAAAAAGAAATCAGAAAAAGAGATTGAGGATGCGGAAGCTGTTGAGGAAAATATTTCTCTTGATGAGGCCATGGATGAATTTGCTGAGATAAAGAAAAAAGCAAATGAAAACTTGGAAGGATGGCAGCGTTGTCAAGCTGATTTTGAAAATTACAAAAAGAGAAGTGCTGATTCGCAAAAAGATTTGATTAAATATGCAACGCAAAGTATCATCTTGGAAATCCTGCCAGTAATCGATAATTTTCATGCTTCGACTGATCATATCCCGGAAGATCAAAAAGAGAATTCTTGGGTAACTGGAATTATGTATATTCAAAAGCAGTTGGAAAATATTGTAACTGAAAATGGAGTAGAGGAAATTGAAGTGAAAATAGGTGACAGTTTTGATCCAGTTTATCACGAAGCGATTGAAGATCATGAATGTGTGGATTGCAAGGTTGATCACAAATACAAAAACAAAGTTAAAAAAGTTTTAACTAAGGGATATAAGATTGGTGAAAAAGTAATTCGTGCAGCAAGAGTAGTAGTGGAGTAGCGACAAGAAGTTTCACTCCTTGTTTCTCCCTCTCCTTGGATAAGGAGAGGGTTGGGGTGAGGTCTGAGCTTGGCACCGCTCTACCTCACTGTCCTACGGACATCTCTCCTTAACAAAGGAGAGAACAACAATGAAGAAAACTTTATATAAAAAAAGCCCATACGGGCATAAGTTAAATATCCCGTAGGGCGAAGTAGGCAGCGATGTGCCAAGCTCTAACAATAGTATAGCATGTAATAAAATAATTAAAAAATAATTAAGCAACCCCAGTTAAATAGTGCGGAGTACCGCAATTTAACGGGGTAAAGAAAAATATGAGTAAAATTTTAGGAATTGATTTAGGAACAACAAACAGTGCAATGGCTATCGTGACTGGTGGCAAACCGGAAATCCTTGAAAATAAAGAAGGAAACCGTACAACACCTTCAATGGTAGCAATTTCAAAAACTGGTGAACGTTTGGCTGGTCTTTTGGCAAAACGTCAATCAGTAACAAACCCTGCTAACACACTATATTCAATCAAGCGTTTGATTGGACGAGCTTATCATGATGCTGAAGTTCAGCGCGATGAAAAATTGATGCCATACAAAATCGTGCACGCTGGTGAAAATGTCAAAGTTACAATGGGGGATAAAGATTATTCTCCGCAAGAAATTTCAGCGATGATTTTAGGAAAATTGAAAGCTGATGCAGAAGAAAAACTTGGAGAAAAAATCACTGATGCTGTGATCACAGTTCCTGCATATTTCGATGATGCTCAAAGAAAGGCAACCAAGGAAGCTGGTGAAATTGCTGGTTTTAATGTTCGTCGAGTTATTAATGAACCAACAGCTGCAGCTTTGGCCTACGGTTTTGATAAAAAAGCTGATGAAAAAATTGCAGTATATGATTTGGGCGGTGGAACATTTGATATTTCAATTTTGGAAGTTGGAGGAGACACTGTGGAAGTAAAATCAACCAATGGTGACACTCATCTTGGTGGAGATGATTTTGATCAAATCATTATTCAATGGATTATTGATGAATTCAAAAAACAAGAGGGAATTGATCTTTCAAAAGATCCGCTTTCACTTCAACGAATTAAAGAAGCTGCTGAAAAAGCTAAAATTGAACTTTCAACAGCTGCTGACACTGAAATCAATCAACCATTCATCACTTCTGATGCATCAGGCCCAAAGCATTTAGTAATGAAAATGAGTCGTGCAAAATTGGAAGAGTTGGTTGGCGACCTTGTGCAAAAAACCTTAGAGCCAGTAAAAAAGGCACTTGCTGATTCAAAACTTTCCGTTTCTGATATTAATGAAGTTGTGATGGTGGGAGGAATGACTCGTATGCCATTAGTTTTGCAAACTGTTGAAAAATTCTTTGGCAAAAAACCAAACATCTCAGTGAACCCTGATGAAGTTGTTGCTCTTGGAGCTGCAATTCAAGGAGGAGTGCTTGAAGGATCAGTGAAAGACGTTTTGCTTTTGGATGTGACACCACTAACATTGGGAATTGAAACCATGGGAGGAATTTCAACACCGCTTATTGAAAGAAACACAACGGTGCCAACTTCAAAAACTCAAACATTCTCAACCGCAGCTGACAATCAACCGGGAGTAGAAATTCATGTGCTGCAAGGAGAACGCGAAGTAGCTTCTGGTAACAAAACTCTTGGAAAATTTTTGCTTGATGGTATTCCACCAGCACCTCGTGGAGTGCCTCAGATTGAAGTTGAATTTGACATCGATGCAAACGGAATTTTGAATGTTACCGCCAAAGACAAAGCAACTGGCAAATCACAATCAATCAAAATCGAAGCATCATCCGGTCTTTCAAAAGAAGAAATTGAAAAAATGAAAAAAGATGCTGAGATGCACGCTGATGAAGACAAGCAAAAGAAAGAATTGGTTGAGGCTCGCAACATGGCTGACACACTTGTCTACACTACGGAAAAAGCCATCAAGGACGCTGGCGACAAAGTAACCGAAGAGGAAACTAAGCCAGTCAAAGAAGCAATCGAAGAACTTAATAAGGTGAAAAACGGTGAGGACTTGAATGAAATCAAAGCCAAAACCGAAACACTTTCACAAGCTGCACAAAAGATTGGCGAAAAACTTTACGCTGTTGCCCAAGAAGCAGAAAAAGCAAACAAAGAGGCCAACGCCGGCGCCGAAGGCGCACCAGTCAAGGAGGCTGAAGTTGAAGGCGACCCGTCTGCCGCCGAGGCAGGGGAGGAGAAAAAAGACCCGGCTGGTGCCGAGGCAGGCGAAGATAAAAAATAATCTTAAAAAAGAGTCCCGATTTTGTCGGGACTCTTTTGTGATATAATAAAAACAAAAATCAAATAGGACGAATATGACAAATAGGACTGATGAAAATTTAATGTTCACGCATGGTGGCTATCGCGATCTGAAATCTTTTCAGATGTCGACGATTGTCTATGATATAACTGTTGAATTTACAAAAAAATACATTGACTACAAAAGTAGGACTCGCGATCAGATGGATCA